>JAAWCD010000057.1 GCA_022793095.1 Oscillospiraceae bacterium
AGTGTGAAAGGGGGGCGGAAGCCCCCGCTTTCGCGTGCAGCCACCCGCCCGCAGGCGGCTGATTTCGTCAGAATGACGAAATCAGCGTCAGGCTGTCGACTTTTTCGACAGCCTGGAGCGGCAGGTTTTCCTGCCGCTCTTGCTTTTTATTATGTTTGGGTCATCCAGGATTGAATCAAATCCGTGCAGCCAGAGATATCCTCCCAGGCCAGTTGAGGCACTGGAACGGCCAGGGGTTCGTCGGTGACGGCAGCCACCAGCTCTTCCACCGGGGTCAGAAGGGGCCTGTTCAGTTCCTTCCGGTGAAGCTCAATTTTGGGGTTGCGCTCCGATTTGTACCCCTCGGTGAGAATGAGGTCCGCCTCCGGCAGGCGGGAGATTACCTGATTCAGGGTCAATTCGCGGGCTGGATGCTCAATCAGCGCGGCCTGAGCGGCGCTGGAGATGATGACCGCATCCGCGCCTGCCTGGGAGAACCGCCAAGTGTCCTTACCCGGCCGGTCCATTTCAATCTGATGGGCGTCGTGCTTGACCACGGCCAGCCGCAGGCCCCGGCCCTTCAGCGCGGGAATCAGCCGTTCCAGGAAGGTGGTCTTTCCTGTGCCGGACTTGCCCACAAAGGTGAGCACGGGGGTATGAGCATGACGGCCCCGCTCCGGTACATTCCAGCGAGGCGCGTCCAGGGCCGCCTGGATTTTTGCGTAGACCTGGGGAAGACGTTGTTCCATATCCAGGGATTTCAGGTCCGGTCCGGTCCAGATGTGGAAGGAGACGGCGGAGGCGGCGGGGACTTCCGCGCCCTCCGGCCACACCTCGTAGGAGAGCTCCAGCTTTTTGGGGGAACAGAAGGTCATGCGGGTGCGGACAATGACCGGGCCGGGATAGCGGACCGGATTTCTGTATTGGAGATTCAGGCTGACCAAGGGGGGATTGATGCCTTGGGCGTGCATGTCCAGGAAGGAGAAGCCCATTTGAGCGAAAAAATCCATGCGGGCGGTCTCGTACCAGATGGGGTAGACGGCATGGTGGACGATGCCCATCATGTCGCAGTCCGGGTAACGAACGTCAATGGGGGTTTGAGTAATCATATGACAACACCTCTAAAGGTATCATACACGAAAATGCCTCTTTTGTCCATTTCTACTATTTTCAAATTTCTTCATATTCCCAGCTATACAGTTACTTTTCTTCATGCTATACTAAGATTAGACGATTGGGTCAAGAATAAATTTTAAAGAGAAAGGAACTAAGATTGTGAAACAACAAAAATCCCCTTGGGTAGCGGTTGCAGGCTGCCTGGTGGTCCAGCTCTGCGTGGGCATCATCTACCTTTGGAGCGTGTTCAGCAACTCCATCGTGACTTCCTTCAACTGGAACCTCGCCGGAGCCAAAATGGTTTCCTCCTATATGCTGTTCGCCTTCGTGTTCGGCAACCTGATCGGCGGCTTCCTCAATGATAAGAAGGGCCCCAAATTCACCTGTGTGGCTGGCGTCATCCTCTTTGCCCTGGGCGTGTTCTGCACTGGATTCCTGACCCCTGCCACCATCGGCCTCATTAACCTGACCTACTGCGTCATGGGCGGGCTGGGCTCCGGATTCGCTTACGGCGCCTGTATTTCCTGCATCCAGAAGTGGATGCCCCACCGCCGGGGCTTCGCCTCCGGTCTGGCTGTGTCCGCCTTCGGCCTGTCCACCGTGGTCTTCACCCCTGTGTCTCAGTGGCTGATGACCCTCTTCACCGACAGCGCCACCGGCCTGGTCAGCTTCCGGCCTGTCTTCTTCATCCTGGGCGGCGTGTTCTTCGCACTGGGCATTGTGGCCTGCCTGTTCATCTCCCTGCCCTCGGAGGCGTACATCAAGAGCCTGAACCTTCCCGCCGCCGCATCCTCCAGCGCGAAAAACTACACCTTGGGCGAGGCCATGAAAACGGTGCCCTTCTGGTGCATCTTCCTGTCTATCTTCTTCATCAACGGCACCTGGAACCTGACCGTCCCCCTCATCAAGGGTCTGGGCATGGAACGGGGACTCAGCGAGGCCCTGGCTGTGTTCTGCGTCTCCTTCACCGGCATCCCCAACGCCGCCGGCCGGCTGGTCATGGCCACTGTGTCCGATAAAATCGGCCGCACTGCCACCATCAACGTGCTGTCCATCATGACACTCATCGGCGCCCTTCTGATGACCTTCGTGAGCGGTATTCCCTACATTGTGGTCATCGGCCTCATCGCCTTCGCCTACGGCGGACCCTCCGCCACTAACGCGGCCATTTCCACCGACTTCTTCGGCCCCAAGAACTCCGGCACCAATTATGGCGTCATTATGCTGGCCCTGGGCTTCTCCTCCGTTTTCTTCAATGCCGTGTCCAGCAGCATCCTGAACGGTGCGGTGGTCCCCACCTTCGTCATGGCCGCCGTCACCGCAATCATTCCCGTCTTCCTGATGATGATAATTTCCAAGTATCAGAAGACCTGGAATCAGGCCAAGGCCTGAGCGGATACGAAAAGAAGGACACGCGCCGGCGTGTCCTTCTTTGTCCCCGGTGTCACATCGGTAAAGCCGCTGGACGCGGCGCCGGCGGGACTGCCTGCCAGCTCCCGTTGATAGTGCAGGGTCCAGTACTCTGTTCCGTCAAAGTTTTTCCGTTCTACCACGGCGTAAAACCGGCCTTTGCTGTCATGGGCTCCCCAATCTTCTCTGAGGTCATAAATAACATAGTATTTCGCTCCATGGCGTCCCATTTCTATAATATCCACATAGTCCATAAAATCACCAATGCCGCCGATTCCCAAATAGTATCCGCCCAGATAGTAGGGCTTATACGGCCGGTCTGGCTCTACGTTTTCAGGCGTATAAGCGCCCCACCGGCCAAGTGCGGCCTGCCTACGTTTCCTTGGACAGACCGCTTTTCGACAAGCTGAGCTCCCGGACCTTTTGGTCCGGGAGCTGCTTTTTGCCGGTATACAGGAAATCAGAAGGTGAAATTATCCCGGTAGTACCCCGTGACCGGATAGGGATACTGCTCCACAGGCACGGGCTGCCGGTGAGGGACAGCCTGCCCGTCCTCATTGTGCAGAATCACCCAGCAGAGCCAGTCCTCATACCGGTCCGGGTAATCCTGGCGGTAGTGCCCCGCGCGTGAGTCGGTCCGGAACAGGGAAGCAGTCACATAAAGCCGGCTGATTTCCGCAATGGCCTCTACCTCCAGCGCCTTGGCCAGATAGTGGGGACTCTCGCTGCCCAAACGGGGCAGGACCTCCGCGGCCAGCGTGTCCAGGCCCTTTTGGGCCCGCTCCAATCCCTCCCTGGTCTTCAAAATCGTTACATCATAGGGCGCCATCAGCGTCTGGATCTGCCGGAGGACGTCATGGGCGGAGGACCCTTCCCGCCCAATCCGGTCCATCACCTGGGCGGCCTGAAGCGCCGGATCCCGGTCCGGCTCCGGCCGGTCACTGCCGCAGGCGTACTCTGCCGCCGCCGCGCCAGCCTTCCGGCCGGTCACTGCGGTCGTGGTCAGGGCAAAGCCTCCCATGTACACGCCAGGGTCAAGGCTGCGGCACCGTCCGGCGGCAAACAGCCCGTCTACTCCGGTCCTCCCCTGAACATCCGCGTCAATCGCGCCGATGACCATCTGAATTTGGGGAATCCACTCCAGCGGGTCCGTGAAAAACTGGATGCCCTCCTCCATCAGCTTGTTGTAGTGCAGAAGCTGGGAGCCGGTCTGAGGCCGGATCAGAATCCGGTCCTCCTCCCGAATGGCGGACATGTCCAGGGTGATGGGCCCCCGCCCCTGGCTGATCTCCAACGCCATGGCCCGTGTCAGGTAATGGGGGTCTGTGTTGGAACCCAAAACCGGCGAATAGGGCTCCATAACCGGCGTCCCGAACCGGTTGACAAACTTTGCCCCCAGGGGCATCAGAATCGTCTGCCCCTCCCAGGCAAACTGCCGGGGCACATTCCAGATGTTGAGAAATTCAAAGTTCCGCAGGCTTGCCCCCGCGCGGAACGCGGCGAGAATGCTTTCTCCCGTACAGGTGTTGTTGTTGTAGGTGGGCTTATAGCTGGGGCTTCCGCTGGCGTTGACAACGCAGGCGCATTGGAATTCGTAGGCCTCGCCAGTGACCAGGTTAAACCCGAAGGCCCCGCACACCCGGCTGTCCCGCTTAAGAAACTCGGTGATGAAGATTCGCCCCATCCGCCGCACGCCCAGCTGGTTCATTTCCCCCACCAGCGCGTCCCGCATGGCGGCTCCGCCGGTGCCCTTGTATTTGTAGGGGTAAAGCCGGATGTGGGGCAGGTTCCGCTGGGGTACAGAGCGGTAACCGCCCTCAGGCAGGTCAAAAAACTCCAGCCCCAGGTCCTGGTAGGTGGAAAAGACATTGTGGGAGTCCTCCCAGATCTCCCTCATCATCAGCTGGTCGCACAGGCCGTCCCAATAGTACACCAGGTCCTGAACCCATTCTCCCGGGTCCTCCCCCGGCATGGTCACCTCCAGGTCGCCGCCGGAGAGGGACATGAGGCCGCCCCAGTCCTGGGCCGCCTTGTCCACAATCAGCACATCCAGTTCCGGATGCTCCAGCTTTGCCTGCCGGGCCGCCCAGATGCCGGCCGAGCCGCCGCCTAAAATCAGCACGTCCGTGGCTACACGGGTGATAGTCCGCTCTTTCATTGCGCCTCTCCTTTCTGATCCAGCATTAAAAACGGCGGAAACACCGTGGGGAACGGCTCCTTGAAGGGATGAACGAAAATGGCCCCTGTGGGACAGGCCATTTCACATAAGTAACAGGTCATACAGTCGTCGCCGTGGGCGATGACCGCCTTTCCCTCCCGCAGGCGCAGCGTGTCCAGCGGGCAGCGCTCCACACAGGCCCCGCAGCCCACGCAAGCCGAAGAATCAATGGATTGAATCATGGAAAAGCCCCCCTTTTGCGGTAGTTTGATTTCCCTTTCAACATATCGGCCGGAAGGGCAAATGTCAAGACCAATTTGCAGGGTATAAGGAAAAACTAATCGTATAAGAAGTACAAACAATTTGCTTTTTCGCCCCCGGAATTGTATAATACGGCCAGTTTCAGGGAAGCACCGGCGGCACCGGCGGCTTCCTCAATTACTGCCCGAAGGGGCGAGAAAGGCAAGGTGACCTGACCATGCGCGTCATAGAAAAAGGCATCCGCTATGTCACGGTGTTCCTGTCCATTTTCTCCATTGCGTCCACGGGAGGAATGATGGTAATTTCCGTGCTGGATGTCCTGATGCGAAACCTCTTCAACCGGCCCATCGTGGGCGCCACTGAGCTGGTCCAGATCCTGAATGTGGGCATCATTCTGGCCCTGGGCATGGGGTGTCTGACCAATCAAAATATCTCAGTGGACTTCCTGATGGAAAAGCTCCCCAGCGTACCCCGGCACCTGATTCAGATTAGCGTCAACCTCATCACCATTGTAGTCTTCGGCCTGGTGGTGTGGCGCACCTGGATTTCCGCCATGGACTTTATGGCTAAGGCCTATGTGTTCTCCCTGCTGAAGGTGCCCCAGTGGCCCTTCATTCTGGTCCTGGCCTTGGGCTTCGTGGGCGCGATTCTGGCCACGGTGCTGCTTACCATCGACGAAGCCCGCCGCCTGAACGGGAAAGAGGGCCTTGATTTACCGGAACGGGAGGATTTGAAACCATGAGTGCGGAACTGATTGGCGTCATCGGTATTTTGATTCTGTTTGTCTTTCTGGTGCTGCGTATGTGGGTGGGCGTGGGCATGTGTCTGGTGGGTATGCTGGGCATCCTGGCCGTCCGCTCCGGCGGGCAGGCGCTGAACATCCTGGGGTCCACCCCCTTTTCCACCACCAGCAATTACAGCCTGACCGTCATTCCCATGTTCGTGCTGATGGGCTTGGTGATCTCGGAATCCGGCATGGGCACTGGGCTGTTCAGCGCGGCAAACGCCTTTATCGGACACCGGAGGGGCGGCCTGGCCTCCTCCACTGTGGTGGCCTCCGGCCTGCTGGGCGCGATTACCGGCTCTCACATGGCCGGCACCATTATCATGAGCAAAATCGCCCTGCCGGAGATGCGGCGCTACCACTACAACGACGAGCTGGCCTGCGGCTCCATCGCCGGCGGCGCGCCCCTGGCCATCATCATTCCCCCCAGCATCCCCATGATTATGTACGGCATCATTGCCGAGGAGAACATCGGCAAGCTGTTCATCGCGGGTATCATCCCCGGCCTGCTGCTGGTGCTTATTGATATGCTGATGATCTCGATTGTCACTGCCAGAAATCCGGACTACGGCCCGGCCGGTCAAAAATTCAGCTGGAAGGAGCGGCTTCAGTCCCTGCGGGGCGTCTGGCCCATGATCGTGCTGTTCCTCCTGGTTCTGGGCGGCATTTACGGCGGCTGGTTTACCGTAACGGAATCCGGCGCCATTGGAGCCGCCGGCGCGATTCTGCTGGGCGTCCTCAACCGATCCCTGACCGTCAAGCAGATGATAAAGTGCCTGGTCAACGCGGCCCAGCTCACCAGCACCATTCTGCTTATGATGATCGGCACCAACGTGTTCATCTCCTTTATCTCCGTCAGCAAGCTTCCCTTCCTGCTGACCCGGATGGTGACCGGCCTGGCGGTCCCGGTGGGCGTCATCATTCTGCTCGTTGCCCTCATTTACATCATTCTCGGCATGTTTATGCCGGATAATCCCATGATTATGCTGACCGTGCCCATTCTGTACCCCATCATGGTCACCGGCCTGGGTCTTAACGGCATCTGGTTCGGCATTTTCGTGGTGCTGATGACGGCTTTGGGATCCATCACGCCGCCGGTGGGCATGGTTGTCTTCCTGCTGGGCGGACTGAGCAAGGTGGATGTCAGCCGCATCTTCAAGGGGGTGATTCCCTTTGTCCTCGGCATCGTGCTGGTGATCGTGCTGATCAGCATTTTCCCCGGCATTGTCACCTGGCTGCCCAGCATGATGTAGTCCCCGCTTCATCCGGAACCTATCAATCAATATGGAGGAAGATTACTATGAAGAAACTGCTTGCCACCCTGCTGTCCGCCGCGCTGCTGCTCTCGCTCTGCGCCGCCTGCGGCGCCCCCGCAGATAATCAGGAGCCTGCTCCTTCCGCCTCCGCGCCGGCGGGTCCGGCCAACAGCACGCCTGCCGCGCCGGTGGACGGCGACGCCCTGGCCGGCCTGGAGCCCCGGGAGCTGATCGTGGCCTCCGTTCGGGGCGAGGGCCCGGACGAGGCCCTCATCGCCTACACCGACCGCATCACGGAGCGGACCGGCGGGAAGATCACCTTCTCCTTCTTCTTCGGCGGCTCTCTGGCCAAGGCCAATGAGGCCGTGGACGCCCTGCAAAACGGCGTGTGCGATATCATGATGGTCAACGTCTCCAACTTCGAGAACCTGTTCCCCCTGAACGCCACCGTTCTGGCCGTCCCCTTCATGGGCATGAACACCCAGACCACCGAGGTTTATCCGGAGCTGGCCGCCAAATATCCGGAGCTGAGCCAGGAGTTTGAGGCCCAAAACCTGAAGCTGCTCAGCTACTCCATGACCGCGCCCTACAATCTGGGCATCAGCTCCGACAAGGAGATCCGCGTTCCCTCTGACCTGGCGGGCACAAAGGTCATCTGCCTCCAGGAGAACATCATGAACTTCCTCAGCGCCCAGAACGCCGCGCCGGTTCAGGTGGGCTTCGCCGACTTCTACACCTCCATCCAGGGCGGCGTGGCCCAGGGCATCATCCAGAACGGCGGCCCCATCAACACTCAGGGCATCTATGACCTGCTCAACCAGTACCTGATTTTCGGCGAGGACGGCGGTCTTTACATGGAGCTGGTCACCTACTGCATGAACAACGACGTCTGGAACTCCCTGCCCGACGCGGTTAAGACCATTTTCGAGGAGGAGGCCGTTGAGTTCCACACCCATGACCAGAGAGTGCTCAACGAAAACATCCGTATTTTGGAGGAAAACGCCGCCGCCCAGAGCAGCCGCTACTGGGAGATGACGGAGGAGGAAATGGCCCCCTGGAAGGAAGCCATGGCCCCCTTCATCCAGGAGAAAATCGACGAGATTTCTGCCAAGCCCGGCTGCTCCAACTTCCATGCCATCTACGACGACGCCCTGGCCATGATCGCTGACGCAAAGAAATAATTCCATCGCCCCGCAGGGCCGGGCGGCATCATCAAATAAAACATTATAAGGAGTGTGGTCCTATGCCTCCAGTCATTCAAGCCAACCGCTGTGTTCACTGCGGCACCTGTGCCGCCATCTGCCCCATGGACGTGCTGTATATGGAAACCGTGGACGGGGTCAAGCTGCCCCGGGTCCGCTACCCCTACGAGTGCTGGCATTGCCGGGCCTGTGTGACCGACTGCCCGGCAGGTGCGGTGGAGATGTATTATCCCATTTCCCACATGATGCTGACCATGCCCCCGGTGGAAAAGGAGGGCCGGTAAGATGAAAATGAGAGATTCGATTGTGTCCTGTGATGTTCTGGTGGTGGGCGGCGGAATCGGCGGTCTGGAGGCCGCCGCGGCTGCGGCCAAGAGCGGCGCCCGGACCGTCGTGGCGGAAAAGGCCAACGTCCGCCGCTCCGGCTGCGGCGCCAACGGAAACGACCATTTCCTCTGCTATATCCCCGGCGTTCACGAGAGCCTGGACCGGGCGGTCCGGGAGGTGGGCAACACCCTGGACGGCGGGCCCTGGGTCGATCAGCCTCTGCTTCGCGTCCTGCTGGAGCACACCTTCCCGGTGGTGCAGCGGTGGGAGTCCCTGGGCATCAACATGCGGCCCACCGGCGAGTACCACTTCGAGGGCCACTCCGTCCCCGGTCAGGAGCGCTACCATCTGAAATTCGACGGAAGAAAGCAGAAGCAGGCCCTGTCCAAGTACGCCGCCAGCTCCGGCGCGGTGATTATGAATCGGGTGGTCATCAGCGAGCTCCTGGTCCAGGACGGCCGGGTGGCCGGCGCCATCGGCGTGGACATCAACGAGGAAGAACCAGAAATGGTGGTCTTCCAAGCCAAGTCGGTGGTGGTGACCAGCGGCATGGCCATGCGGCTCTACCCCACCTTTAACCCGGCCTACCTCTTCAACGTGGCAGGCTGCCCCGCAAACTGCGGCAGTGGGCACGCCCTGGCCTGGCGGGCCGGCGCGAAGCTGGTCAACATCGACATTCCCAACTGTCACGCGGGACCCAAATACTTCCAGCGTGGGGGGAAGGGCACCTGGATCGGCATCAGCTGCGACATTCACGGCGACCCGGTGACCCCCTATGTGGGCAAGCCCTCCCGGGAATTGGGCGACGTGACCGCCGACGTGTGGCCCAGCGTCTACCGGGACAAGATGAAGGACGGCACCGGTCCGGTGTACATGAACTGCACTGCCCTGAGCGAGGAAGACATGGCTTACATGCGGGAGGCCTTCAAGAGCGAGGGCATCGACTCCATCTTCGACTATCTGGACCAGAACCACATCAGCCTGAGAGACGAGATGGTGGAGTTCGGAACGTTTAACTTTGATCTGAATCAAAAGGGCATCCAGATTGACGAGCATGGAGCCAGCTCCCTGCCGGGGCTTTACGCCGCTGGCAACGTGGTGGGCAACGTGAAGGGCAATCTGGCGGGGGCCGCTGTGTTTGGCGAGCTGTCCGGCACAGCCGCCGCGGAGTATGCCCGGCACACCGGGGACTGCGACGTGAGCGGACACCCCCTGATTGCGGAAAAACGGGCGCTGTACGAGGGAATCATGAATCGGGAGCACGGCTCCCACTGGCGGGACGCCAACACCCTGCTTCAGCAGATTATGGAAGAGTATGTGGGATCCACCCACGTCCGGTCGGAAAATCTCTTCCGGGCGGGCCTCAAGTACCTGAACGACCTGCGGAACCGGACCAGAAGCGAGCTGAAGGCGGAAAATGCCCACGAGCTCATGCGGTGTTTGGAGGTGCTGGATCTCATCGACCTGGGTGAGGCCGTGGCGCTGGCCGGCCGCAACCGGAAGGAAAGCCGGGAGCTCCACCAGCGGGTAGATTATCCCTACACTGATTTGACCCTGAACGGAAAGTTTATGACCATCTGGAAATCTGAGGACGGCGTTAATTTTGAGTACCGTCCCCGCCGGTAATAATCACATGAAACAAACGGCCAGACACCTGAACAATCAGGCGTCTGGCCGCTTTGTTATGATTATGTTACATCTAGCGGAGCTGGAACGTTTTGACCAGCTGCTTCAATACACCAGATTGAGCGCTGAGCTCCTGGCTGGTAGCCGCGCTCTCCTCCGCTGTAGCGGAGTTGGTCTGTACGACGCTGGTAATCTGCCCTATCTGCTCCTGGATTTGGTCTGCCGCTTCCGCCTGGAGCTGCGCGTCAGCAGCGATTCCGTTGATGGTCTTCATGATCCCTCGGGCGCCCGTTACGATGCTTTCCAGCTGCTTGGCGGTGGCATCCGCGATCTTCGTCCCCTCATTCACCGCGGAGATAGAGCGCCCAATCAGCACCGAGGTAGATTGAGACGCTTCCGCGCTTTTGGCGGCCAGGTTGCGGACCTCATCGGCAACCACGGCAAATCCCTTGCCCGCCGTGCCGGCCCGGGCGGCTTCCACAGCGGCATTCAATGCGAGGATGTTGGTTTGGAACGCGATATCCTCAATCGTTTTGATGATTTTCTCAATCTCATTGGAGCTGTGGGTGATCTCTCCCATGGCGGAGATCATTTCCTGCATCTTTTGATTTCCCTCGGCAAGCTGGCTGTCCATTCCGTCAACCTGCTCCCGCGCAAGCCGGACATTCGCGGCCGTTTGCTTGACGCTGTCCGTGACAGAGCGCATGGTCTCCTCCAGCTCCTCCACGGCGCTGGTCTGCTCCATGGAGCCCTGGCTGAGCGCCTGCGCGGCAGTGGACATCTGCTCCGCCCCGCTGGACACATGCTCCGCACTGGCGACAATTTGGCCCACTGTGGCGTTGAGCTTTTGAAGAATATCGTTTAATGATGTACGGATAGCGGCAAAATCGCCAACGTATTCCTGGGTGATCTGGGCCGTCAGGTCGCCGCCGGCGATGCCCTCCAGCATATCCGATATTTCGCCGATATAGTTTTTCAGCCGGCTGATGGTATGGCTGAAGCTCTTTGACAGAATTCCGATTTCGTCGTCAGAATCAATCTCAATTGCCGCGGTCTGAGACTGGTTCAGCCCCAGGTCTCCCTGCTCCAAGGTCTGCGCCAATGTGGTCAGCTGAGAGAGCGGGTGGGAAACGTTCTTTTTGATATAGGCGCCGATGATCATAATTCCGATGATAATCAGCACCATGCCGGCTAAGCAGGACAGTACAACTGTCAAGCCAATCTGCTGCATGGCAGCGGTCATGGAGATTCCGGCAAAAATCAGGCCGTCAATTTGGCCGTTGGCGTTGTAGGTGGGGACATAGGAGCAAAGATGTGTCTCACCCAAAATGGTGGCCTGACCCACGTAGCTTTTTCCCTGCTTCAGCACGATTTGGGCGACCTTGCTGGAAAGGCGGGTGCCCACAGCCCTCTGTCCGTTCTGCTGAATGGTGGTGTAGGCCCGTTCGTCCCCGTGGAAAATGGTAAACTCACAACCCATTTCCCGCTTGAGGGCATCCAAAAGCTCTGTCTTGTCCTCGCCCCCGGAATAGGAGGCCAGCTCGTAGGCCAGCACATTGGTGCCGCTGACACACTCGTTTTGCATCATGGACATGGTAAGCCGGTAGAACATCAGTACACACAGCACGACAACCAAGATAATGCTCACACCCAGCAGCACAGCCACCAGTTTTCCCACCTTGCGGCCGATACGTCTGTTTTTCTGCTGCTCGTTTCCACTGTATACGGCAGGTGCCATATAGTTCACTCCTGATTCATGATTAAGATTTGTGATCCATACGATTCCTTTTGAGACCAGCGCTTTGGAGGCCGCTTTCCAACGCCTCCGCTTCGCCAGCAGTTACACAGTTCACCGCGTCCCCGCCGCTGTCACTGGGCCGGCATTTGGCAGGGGGCAGGTTTTCCTGTCACGTTCCTATCACCCCTTTTCCTGATGTTTTTTGTTCCTAAGCAGGATAAAAGCCGCTCAATCCACCAGTCAGAAATGGTACGCCGTGCCGAACTGGGAGACGATAGGCTTTTCTTCTAGTATACCACAGACTTCCTATAAAGGGAAGTGCTTTTTGGGCAGCCATTATTATAGCATTCAGATACAGATAGTATACACTTGAAGCAGAGCCGCAAATTCCGGGTTATTGGGCGGTTATCCATCTTGGATAACCGCCCATTCAGTCATTTTGACGAGGAGAAAAGTTTATAGGCCATTATCAACACGAAAGGCAAAGGAGAGTTGATAACTGGTTCATGAGCCGCCGCGCAGGGGTTTGGAGATGCGTGAGCCTGCTGCCTGTAGGCGTTCCAACGCACCAGTCAGCTCTGTCCGGGGCATCCCAATCTGAAGGCGGAGGAATCCCGTGCCTGCCGCGCCATACTTGCTTCCCAGATCGGGCTCCACCCCAGCGGAGCAAAACATCTGCTCCAATTCGGGCTCGGACAGGCCCAGAGACCGAAAGTCTACCCACAGCAGACTCCCCGCCCGGTGACGGAAAACCTTCACATCAGGGAAGCACTGGTCAAAGAAGTCCCGGACGACCCGCTCATTTTCCCGGATAAAGTCCAACAGGGCATCAATCCACGCCTTGCCCTCCTCCGTGTACGCACCCAGCAGCGCCGCCCGCATAAAGGGGCTCAGGCTGCCATAGTGGTCTGCATCCCGCTGAGTGCGGTAGACGGTTCGGATCTCCTCGTTGGGGATGATGATGTTTCCGTGGCTCGTGCCGGTAAAATTGAAGGCTTTGCCGAGGCTGGTGCAGATGATGCAGTTGTCCAAAGCATCAGATAAACTGCCGTAGGGCGTCATCAAACCGGGCTCCAGCACATGCTCAGCAAAAATTTCGTCCGCAACCACCAGCACATGGTGGCGTTTGGCCAGCGCGGCCACCCGCTCCAAGTCGGACCGCTCCCACACATCCATCGTAGGATTGTGCGGATTGCACAGGAGCATAAGCTTGTTCTCCGGCTTGGACATCTGCGCCTCCAGGCTGGCGAAGTCCATCTCGTACCAGCCGTCCCGGCAGATTAGGGGGCTGTCTGCCAACCTGCGGCCGCAGTTGGCAATGGCCCTGGCGTAGAGCAGATAAACCGGCTGCTGCACAATGATACCGTCTCCCGGGTCCGTGAAGGCCCGGATAGCGGCGCACATCGCCTGCAACGTGCCGTAGGAGGGGACAATCCACTCCGGCTGCACAGTCCAATTCCGCACCTGAGCCATCCAATTGGTAAGGGCGGCTATGTACCTGGGCTCGTCAGAACTGGTCCAGCCATACAAGCCGCTTTCCACCAGCCCCCGAAGCGCGCGGATGACGCTGGGCGCGGTCTTGAGGTGGAGCTGCGCTCCAGCCATTACAGTATGTGCGGGGTCGAAATTGGTACCAAAACCGTAGTCAATGGAGTCGGCAATGGTGGTGAAATCAAAGGTCATGACAATTTCGTTCCTCTCTTGGAGCTATTCCGCCCTCCACAGGGGGCTCGCGTTCGATTCTGGACTCCGGTCCCAGGATGGACCCGCTTCGCACATGGGTGTGGACGCCATGGTCCACGGCAACTTGCCCGCCCACCAACACATAGTCCAGCCCGCATGGACCGTGGCGGGGGTCGGCCAGATCCTCCAGCGGGAGGAAGTTTTCCCAGTCGATTACCAGCAGATCAGCGGCCTTGCCCGGCTCCACGGTCCCGCGGCGCCGGAGCCCCAGGGCCTTGGCGGCGTTCCCCGTGAGCTTTTGGATTGTGGTCTGGATGGGGACGCCCTTGGCCCGCTCCGTGTCCAGAAATACGGTCATCCCCGCATAGGTGGCCGGCGAGCCGCACTCCAGGGGCAGATCCCCTTCAGACAGCGCGGCGTCATAGTTCAAGGTCCAGGTGTCCAGGCCGATGGTGGCCTCGGGCCGGGCCACAAAGGCGTCCCGGTCCGGCGTATGCTCCGGCCGGCGGCCCAGTGAGATGACCGCGGCATAAGGGTCGGCGGCCAGCACATCCAGCAGAAAGTCCAGGCTGTCTTTGCCATCCGCCGCCTCTCGAATGGTTTTGCCCGCAAGATTGGCTTTGGTACAGCGGGTAAACCGCTGCCGGGTGTCCCAATCCGGGTCGCTCTTGGGGTTGAATCGGGTAAAAAGCCCCTTGGAGGCGTGGTTCCCTGCCCGGATCTCACCGGCAATCCCAGCGCGGTAGGAGCCAATTGACAGCTTTTCCGAAAAGGCCTTACACCCGCCGCAGGCGGCCACATAGGGCTGAAACAGGGAGGCAGCCATGGGGTAATGGAAGGGGCCAAAGGCATATTTGGGGATCACATCCCAGGTGACATTCACGCCCTCCTGACGGGCGCGGTCCAGTTCTGCCAGGGTCTGCTCCACAGCCGCCCGGATGAGCCCGTCGTGTTCCGGGCTGACCGTATATCCGTTCTGGATGTGGCTGACATGGATACGTGCACCGCTCTCCCGGCCCAGGGATAAGAACTCCTTCAGCCCGTCCAGGAAGCACTGGGAATGACCGTAATAGCTGTGTTCCCGGCTGCGGGTGTGGGCGGTGACCATGCCGCCGCGGCTGGCCACCAGCTTCATCAGACACACCAGCTCGCCGTGTCCGGCGAACAGACCCGGCTCGTAGTCCAGTCCCAGGCTCAGCCCCAATGCGCCGTTGTCCATGGCGTCATTAAGAGCGGCCTCCATGGTCCGAAGTTCCTCTTTTGTGGCCTCCCTGCGGTAGTCGGGGCCCATCGCCTGCAAGCGAATTTGGGCGTGACCGGCCACCAGGGCAAGATTGGCCCCTGTTCCAACCTGGCGCAGGTGGTCCAGAAACTCTCCATAGGAGGACCAATCCAGGCGCTGCCCGTAGGCTGTTTCAAAGGGGGCGCGCAGTGCGCTGGTGGGCACATAGTAGGCATCATAGGGGTTGATGCCTCCAAGCGGCTCAGGAATGACTCGGGTGAAGGCCCGTTTTTCCGGAAACATATACAGCCAATACCGCTCCACCGGAGCCACGCCCAATCCGCAGTGGCCGGCGAACTCCGTGGTAATTCCCTGCCCCAGCGTGCTTTCCATGTCGGGGTACATCGCGGCAGAACAGTCGGAGTGGGCGTGCATATTGATAAAACCTGGAGTGACCAGCTTTCCGGCCGCGTCAATGACCCGCGCCCCCGCAGGAACCTCCATGCAGGGCGCGACGGCGGTAATTTCGCCGCCATGGATGAGCACGTCAGCCGGGTAAGGGAGCCGGCCGGTGCCGTCCACTACGGCGCCGTTCTGAATGAGCAGAGCAGACATAGCCGGCGCCTCCTCAGACCAGGCCGCCGATGCGGTCAATCTTCAGCCCTCTGGCCTCCCAAGCGTCCAGAATCAGGTTCATTCCAATGGAGTCGCTGGACATGTGGCCCAGGGCGATCAGATTGCAGCGGTTGTCCTCCCGCAGGGCCTTGATGGTCTTTTCATCCTCCGCCATGGTGACAAAGGTGCCCACGCCCGCGTCGATGTAGGCTTTGAGCTCGTCCAGCTCAGCGCCCAAGCCGCCGGCGAAATGAACCACGGTCCTGCCGGCATAGCTTTCAGGTGAACCAACCCAAATCACCGGCTGCTGGCCCACAGGGGCCTCGGCGTACTCCCGGATGGTCATAAAACGATCCATCAGGTCCTGAAGGGTGGGGTTTTCCTTCCCGGCGAAGGCTTCCGCCACCTTGGCCTCTACGGTGCGCTCCCCCAGCAGGTCGGCAGGCGTGTGCAAGCCCACGTAGGGCATCTTCAACAGCCGGGCCACCGAGGGCGCACCGTCCAGATTGGTGGCGTGGAACATCATCTGTACCTCTTCCACCCGGTGGGCCATCACCTTCTGCGCGACATTGACCGGCACGCCGTTTTGCACCATCTTCTCGTAGTGGTCATGGGCCACCAGCTCACCAAGCCGGCCCAGACGGGGCACCATGTTATGGTGGCGGGCCACACAGTCATAGCCCAGCTGGCGGGCCAGAGCCAGCTCAGCAGCCCCCATGTCGATGCCGGCCAGAACGCGGGTGATGTTCTCGCCCTCCACCGAAATGGCGCTGTCCATGGGCAGCCCGTCCAACTCTGCCAGGTCCAGAGCAATCTGAACCATCTCGTTCGTATTCATATGGAAGTGCCTCCATTCCTTTCCTAATTCCACGCCCGGAGGCGGGAATCCAAATCAACAGTATGCAGTTATGTGTTCGTTACAGGTTATGGCACGCCGCCTGGTGCCCGCTGCCCAAGTCGCGCAGGGCAGGGCTCTCCCGGCGGCAGATATCCGTAGCGCGGGTACAGCGGGCGCAGAACCGGCAGCCCGGCTTTGGGTTGACCGGGCTGGTCACCTCTCCCTCCATGGGGACCCGCTGATGGGTGCGCTCGTAGTCCGGGTCGGCGACGGGGACAGCGGAAAGCAGTCCCTGCGTATAGGGGTGGGCCGGATGGGAGTAGACCTCCTGGGTGGGGCCGTACTCCGCCATGGTGCCCAAGTACATGACCGCCGTCTGGTCTGAGATGTGGCGCACCATGGACAGGTCGTGGGCAATGAAAAGATAGGTCAGCCCCAGCTTTTCCTGGAATTTCATCAGCATGTTGACTACCTGGGCCTGGATGGATACATCCAGGGCGGAAATGGCTTCGTCACAGACGATGAACTCCGGGTCCAGGGCCAGGGCGCGGGCAATGCCCACCCGCTGGCGCTGTCCGCCGGAAAACTCGTGGGGAAAGCGGTTGGCGTGTTCCTTGCTCAGACCCACCATGGACAGCAGCTCGTAGACCCGCTCCCGGGCCTCCCGCTTGCTGGCGCACAGCTTGTGGATCTCCAGCCCTTCGCTGACGATCTCGCCCACAGTGAAGAAGGGGTTGAGGGAGGCATAAGGGTCCTGGAACACCATCTGCATCTTGCGGGTGAGAACCTTTGACTGGGACCGTCCCGCCTTTGTGACATCTTGGCCGTCAAAGCGGATGGTCCCGCCGTCAGGCTGGTAGAGGCGCAGCAGGGTGCGGCCAACCGTGGTCTTGCCGCAGCCCGACTCCCCCACCAGGCCCAGAGTCTCTCCCCGCTGGATCGAGAAGGATACGCCGTCCACTGCCTTGAGCACCTGACCGCGGCCTATGGTGAAGTATTTTTTCAGATTGCTGACCTCTAAAACCGGATCCTTCATGCTTGCTTCCCTCCTCTCGGCAGGGTGGGAATGCCGTCAGGCGGCATGACCTCTTCTGCACGCTCATCCATGAGCCAGCAGCGGGAGATGTGTCCGTCGGAGCAGACAAACTTTGGCGGGTCCCCCTTGAGACAAGCCCCCATGGCATAGGGACAGCGGGCGGCGAACGCGCAGCCCTGGGGCGGGGCGTACAGGTCGGGCGGCGTGCCCGGAATGGCGTAGAGCTCGCTTTTCACGTCCTGAATCAGGTTTGGCATGGCCCCCAACAGGCCCCAGGTGTAAGGGTGGCAGGGGTTGTAGAACACCTGCCGGGCGTCTCCATACTCAACGACTTTACCCGCGTACATGACGGCGATGCGGTCGGCCATTTTGGCCACCACGCCCAGGTCATGGGTGATGAGGATAATGGAGGTGCCCAGCTTTTTCTTCAGGCCGTTCATCAGGTCCAGGATCTGGGCCTGCATCGTCACATCCAGGGCGGTGGTGGGCTCGTCGGCAAACAGGAGCTTCGGGTTGCAAGCGATGGCCATGGCAATCATCACCCGCTGGCGCTGTCCGCCCGACATTGTGTGGGGATAACGGCGGAACGCCTGCTCCGGATTGGGCAGGCCCACCTGACCAAGCAGTTCAATGGCGGTCTGCTTGGCCTGCGCCCTGGTAGCCTTCTGGTGGCGGATGATGCCCTCGCACAGCTGGCGTCCCACCCGCATGGTGGGGTTGAGGCTGGTCATGGAGTCCTGAAAAATCATGGAGAATTCCTTGCCCCGGTATTCGTCCATGGCCTTGTCGGGCAGATGGGTGATGTCCCGGCCCTGGTAGTGGATGGAGCCGCTCTTGATGCGGGACGGGGGCGATGGGAGCAGCTTCATGATGGTTTGCACGGTCACCGACTTGCCGCAGCCCGATTCCCCCACGATGGACAGGGTTTCGCCAGGATCAAGCCAAAAGCTCACCCCGCGCACTGCCTGCACCTCGCCGGCATAGGTGTCGAAGCTGACGCGCAGATCGCGCACGTCCAGTAAATGTTCGCTCATAACGTCTCCCTCCTCAGTCTCTCAGGTGGGGGTCCAGGGCATCCCGCAAGCAGTTGCCAAACAGATAGAAGGCCAGAATGGTCACGCTGATAAATACTCCTGGTATAAACAACTGATAAGGATACAGCCGGTAAAACGAAGCGCCGGTTTGGCACAGCTGGCCCCAGGAGGTCATAGGGGACTTGATGCCCAGGCCGATGAAGGACAGGTACGCCTCCAGAAAGATGGCCGCGGGGATGGCAGAGGTGATGCTCACCACCTGCTGGCCCAGGATATTGGGCAGAATGTGGCGGAAAATGATGCGGAGCGGCGACGCGCCCTGGGTGCGGGCGGCCAAAACAAATTCCCGGTTCTTGAACTGGAGCATCCGCCCGCGCACCACACGGGCCGAGTCCATCCAGCCAGTGATGGCGATGGCAATGATAATTGCCGCCGGGCCGGAGTCCAGCCAGAGCATGATGAGGGTCACATAGACCAGGGAGGGGATGCACACGCCCACGTCGATGACGCGCATGATGAGCATGTCCACCCAGCCGCCGAAGTACCCGGACAGGCCGCCCAGGAAGATGCCGATGATCTGGGGCACAATGGCGCCGCCCAGGCCGATGAGAAGAGAGATGCGCGCACCCATCCACACTCTGGCCCACAGGTCGCGGCCCAGGGAATCGGTGCCGAACCAGTGGCTGGCGCTGGGGGGCAGGTTGGTATGGAGCAGGTCGGTGGTCTCATATCCGGTACTGAACATAGGGGCGATGATGGCAGCAAGGGTGATGAGGGCAATGACGGCAAAGCTGAAAATGGCGACCTTGTCCGAGGTGATGCGCCGGAGCACATCCCGCCAGTAGCTCACGCTGGGACGCACGATGGCATCGGCCAGGGAGCGGTCCTGGGGCAGGCGCGCGAAGTCCTCCTGGGTCATGTTGCAGGTGTTCTCTGTCATATACGCCGCCTCACTTTGTCACGCGGATGCGCGGGTCCACCAGGCCATAGATCAAGTCAATGATAAAGTTGGCGGAGACCACGAATACGCCGAAGAATACGGTTAAGCCCAGGGTCATGGTGTAATCCAGGCTCTGGACCGAGTTGACGAAATAAGCCCCGATGCCGGGGACCGCAAAGATCTGCTCCACCACAAAGGAGCCCATCAGAATGGACACGATCTCCATCCCCAGAGAGGGGATCATGGGAATGATGGCGTTGCGGATCTGATGACTCCACACAATGCGGGCAGAGGACAGGCCCTTGGCCTTGGCGGTCTTCACGTAGTCCTCGCTGATGACCTCCAGCATGAGGGTCCGCATGGTGCGGGTCTTGCCCGCGATGGTGCCGATGGCCAGGGTAACGGTGGGCAGGATGGTGTAGGCGAAGCTCTTCCATTGGGCCACGGGCAGCACCCCCAGCTTGATGGCAAAGACATATTGCAGCAGGGAGGCCAGGATGAACACCGGAACCGACACGCCCAGCACGGAAAAGGCCACCAGGGTGTAGTCAATGGGCTTACCCCGCTTACGGGCAGCGGTGATGCCAAAAAAGATGCCCACAGGGAAGCTGAGGGCGTAGGACTGAAGGCCCAGCTGGGCGGAGACCGGGAAGGTCTGGGCGATAATGCCGTTGACTGACTGGCCCACATACTTGAGGGAGTAGCCGAAATCGCCATGAAGGAGATTTTTCATAAAGGTCAGGTACTGCTCCAAGGGAGGGCGGTCCAATCCGTAGTAGGCCATCATCTTGTCCAGCATTTCCTGGCTCATGAGCTTTTGGGTGGCAAAGGGGTTGCCTGGCAGCGCGTGAAGGAGGAAAAAGCTGCATGTGGCAATGAGCCAGATGGTGATGACCGAGATGACCAGTCGTTTCAGGATGTACTTTTTCAAGGCGGGCCTCCTTTTGAGGTTCCCATCCGCGGCGTGGGAACCGATGCTGTGTTATCGTGGTCCCGCCCGCCGGGCGGGACTCGTTCCAGTGAGGAACGGGGGAGGCGGGACCTCCGCGCTCCCCCGTCTTGGTGGCGTTTGGTTACTTGTGTACAACCAACTGGTTAAACTGATAGCCGCTGCTGATGGCGGTCATCTGGAACCCGTCCACATAGGACTGGACCGCGCTGGCGTTGCCGTTCTCGTACATGGGCAGAATGGCCGCGTTGTCGGCAAATACCTGCTCAGCCTGGGAAGTCAGCTCCGCCTGCTTGACCGGATCCAGTTCGCTGACAGCCTGCTGAACCAGGGAGTCAAACTCAGGGTCGCTCCAGATGCCGTAGTTGACCTCGCCGCCGGTCATCATGGCCTCCATAATGTCAGTGGGCAGCACGTCGGTTTCCCAGGTGATGCAGAAGATGTCATAATCCAGGGTGTAGAACGCGCCGATGGCGGTGCCGATGACGTACTGGTTGAGCTGAATGTTATTGATCCCCAGGTTCTGCTTCCACTGGTCGATGACAGTCTCCAGCAGCAGCTT
Organism: Oscillospiraceae bacterium; assembly: GCA_022793095.1. Classification (GTDB taxonomy): domain Bacteria; phylum Bacillota; class Clostridia; order Oscillospirales; family Oscillospiraceae; genus JAAWCD01. The sequence goes on from JAAWCD010000057.1 coordinate 20,737, forward strand.
CTGGGAAGAGGCGTCCCAAGTGATAAGAGTAAGCTCAGGCAGCTCGGACACATCGGAGTAGTTCAGCTCCTCCAAAGCCTTGTCCAGGTATTCCTTGGCCTTGTCCACATCGCCGGCAAGGGGAGCGCTGTTGACGGGGTACTCATCCACGAACTTACCGCCGTTGGGCGCGGGGAACGCGGCGGATACCAGGCGGCTGGAGGGGCTGGCCACCGGGTTGACAGCGGCGACCGTGGCGGCGCGGTCAAAGCCATAGTTGAGGGCCTGCCGGAAGTTCTGGTTGCTCAGCAGGCGGGCAGCCTCCTCGTTGGTGCCCAGCTGATTGAACCACAGGAGCATGAAGCCGCCCCCGGTGTAGGAATAGAGGTAGTCGGAAAGGTGGTCATAGTACTGGCTGGCGACCTGCTCAATGGCGTCCACCTCGCCGTTTTCAAACATGGCGACCTTGGTATTGGCGTCCTCTACCTCCACAAAGTGCAGGTTCTGGGTGGGGAAGGAGTTGGCGCTGTCCCAGTAGAGATCGTTCTTTTTCAGCTCCATGGTACTCTCCAGCACCCAGTCGGTAATGACATAGGGGCCGGAGAAGAGTATGGTGTCCACCGAAGAACCCAGCTTGTCGCTGCCCACGCGCTCCACGAAATCCTGGCGCAGGGGATAGAGGCCCTTGACGGCGATGGTCTTTTCAAAAGTGCTCAAGGGACGTTCCAAGGTGAATTCGATGGTCTTGTCATCCAGGGCCTTGACGCCTACATCAGCCCAGTCGGTGACCTCGCCGGAGTTATAGGCGGAAGAATTCTTGATGGCGAACCAGCTGTAGGCCGCGGGACTGCCCATGTCGGGGTTGAGCAGGCAGTAGGCGGCATACTCGAAGTCAGCGGCCGTGATGGGCTGGCCGTCCGACCAGGTCAGGCCGTCCCGGAGATGGAAGGTGTAGACGGTGTAGTCGTCGTTGGTGTCAAAGCGTTCGGCCGCGTCCATCTGCACCTGGTCGCCGTAGTAGCGCACCAGCTGGATCTGGGTCAGGTAGAACACATTCACGTCGTTGGAAGACTGACTCATGATCGGGTTGAGGGTGACAATGCCGTTATAGGCCATCGTGAAATCGCTGCTCACTGTGGCGGTACTGTCAGGCTCTCCGCTGCCAGCGGTGTTATTGGGGGAGTTGGCGGGGGAACTGGGGGTTCCGCTGTCCTGATAAGTGCCGCAGCCAGCCAGCAGGCCCAGCAGCATGCCACATGCCAGGAATAGTGCAAGCGCTCTCTTTTTCATGGGCTGATTCCTTCTTTCTTTTTCATCACCGCTCGATTTTGGGCGGTGTTTTGAACGTCGTATACGGTATTGATCGCCGGAAGGGGTGGCGTTTTGTCCTCATGCCGTGCTAATTTGGCGTTTCATCCATACACAGCCAGCGGGCGCAGGCCACGTCCTCCACGGCCAGCCCCAGCGCGTCAAAGAGGGTGATCTCCTCCTCGCGCTCCCGGCCAGGGACCCGGCCCAGGAGCACGCCGCCCAGAGACCCCACAATATGATCCGCGCCGATGAGGCCCTCCTGACAGGGGACGAGGAATTCACCGCACTCCTTCTTCATCGCCTCCACCTGGTCGGCGTAAAGCTTGGACTTGGCGACCAGCGCACTGGTGACCTCTCGGGCAGTGGGCGTAAATGCGCCCACTGCGTTAATGTGTGTTCCAGGGGCCACCCACTCGGCCTTCAGATATGGTTCCCTGCTGGGGGTGACAGTGCAGATGATATCGGCCCCACGTACTGCCTCCTCCACGGAAGGGGCGGCGGTCACCTGGATGCCGTACAGGGCGGACATTTCCTCGCGGTAGCGGGCGGCCGCGTCCGGGTTTTGGTCATAGACAGCCACTTCCTGGATATCCCGTACCGCTTTCATGGCGGCCAGATGGGAGCGGCCCTGGGCGCCCGCGCCCACAACGGCCAGCCGGTGGGCGTCCGGCCGGGCCAGCAGATCGGTGGCCACGCCGGAGACCGCGCCCGTCCGCACTTCCGTGATGACCGAGGCATCCGCCATGCCCAGGAATGTGCTGTGCTCACTCTCGAAGAGCATTACATAGCCGATGTGGGAGGGGTACGCCGTCCCAGCGTTCTTGGGACTGGCGGAGAGCACCTTGGCGCCAAAGCAGTCACCCAGCCAGGCGGGCATGAATCCGAACTTTTCTCCGCCAGGCAGCAGGGCGATGGAACGCAGGGGCTGACTCCAGGCCCCGGTTTCCAGTTCTCTGAGCGCGGTGTGCATCAGCTCAATGCACACCGGCATGGTCAGCCGCTGGCGGGCCTCCTGCGCCTCTATGATCTTCACAGAGCATAACCTCCCTCATGATCCGCGTTTTCCAATTCGTTGAGGTAATTGTAGATGGTATATTTGGACACGCCCATGCGCTCAGCCACGTAGGGCACGCTGCGCTGAATTTGGAAGGCGCCCTTTTCCCGCAGCAAGCGCACCAAGGTTAAGCGGTCAGCCTTGTGCATTTTGGCGATGGGCTTGTTGACCACCTCGTGGCAGGCGTCGAACAGGGCCTCCAGGCTGGGCTGGCTCCCCTGGGAGAGGGAGGTCATCAGGTTGCCTTCAAACTGGGTGAGGGCGGTCAGCAGGTGATTCATCTGTCCCAGCAGTGTTACGTCGAAGTTGATTCCAATCGCGTAGTGAAAATCCTTCCCCCTGACATGAAATGTAGAGGATTTGATTTGCTTCCCGCTGGGGACGGCCACCATTTGATTGCGGTAGTCCAGCTCCAGATTCATATCCTCGCTGTTATTCATGGCGGTGTCGTTGCCATAAATACTCAAAGTAGAGCCAACGGAGCGGCCGGAGACGTGGCCGTTATAAATGGCCACGGTCTTGATATGCTGCCCATCCATTTGGTGAACCAGCGCTTCACAATTATCGCCGAACATTTCGGAAATACCTTGGGCAATCCGGCATAAAAGCTCCAATACCTCCTCCTGATCCATCGTGAGGCACCTCGCTATCTGTATTAGGCTTGACTGGTTTTGGTGCGTCCAGGCAGAACGGACAATGACATTCAGCTATCACAAATCATACCTGTTTTTAAACGAAAAGTCAATATCACTTTGACGGTTTATTGAAAAATTGCGGTACAGGTACGCGCTGCCATGCCTTGGCGAAATCTGAAACAGGAAAAAAGTTCAGCTGCTGTGGAAACCGTTCCACAGCAGCTGAACTTTTTTCACACAGAATGTGCAGATGTTCCGGAAACCCAAACAAGCGCATGGCGGGAATCTACAATACACCTTCTAAACGCCCGGAAGATTGTGGGGGCCGCTGTATCCGGAAGACAGCCCCAATGATACAATGAGGGCGCATAGGAGCTGGGAAGTCAGAGGCGCTCACGCCGCCGGGGCAGGGCCAAGGGTTCTCCGGTGCAGTGGTTCTCAATGCTCAGCGGCTCATCAGATTGAACAGCATGACCGCCGCCTCGGCCCGGGTGGCCCCAGCGTTGGGCAGCAGCTTGCCAGACGCGCCGGAGACGATACCCAGCCCCTGGGCCAGCGCGGCGTAGCCGTAAAATTCCGCCGGAATGTCATTGTCGTCCGTAAAACCGGTGCGGTAAATCCCCTCCAGGCGGGCGGTCGGGCCGTAGCCGGAGGCGTCCAGAATCAGGCGGATGACCTCCAGCCGGTTCAGAACCGCGCTGTCATTCCGCTCCTGCCGGGAAATCAGGCCTGATGAGCAGGCGTAGTCATACAGCGCGTTCGCCCCGCCTTCCTCCTCCGGCCGGTACTGATAGCCTTGGGCGCTGGCCAGCAGCGCCACCAGGTCCAGCTGGGTCAGCGCCTTGTCCGGCTGGAAGCTGCCGCCCAGATAGCCCACGCCATACCGGGCCAGCGTCTCCACCTTCTCCCTGGCCCAATGGTTTTCCAGGTCCTCATAGGTGATTTCTTCCTCGCTGGAAACGCTGTGGACCACCGGCTCGCCGGTCTTGGCGTTCAGGCCCAGCACGTATTCATCCCGGTCCAGGCGGTAGCCCAACGTCAGATTGTAGAGATAGGAAATCCCCATGTCCGCCAGGGGCTGGTACTCCGGCATGGAGTAGTCCACCGCTGCGGGCACCTGAACATAGCTCAGTTTCGCTGTGTAGGTGTTCAGCCAGGCGTCCAGCGCCTGCTCCGCCGTCAGAAGTCCCTTGGCAGCTTCAAAAGTCACGCTGCTGTCAAACTGCTTCTCATAGAAGCTGATGGAGCCGCCGGTCACATCCACCCCTACATAGAAGGCGTTTCCAGTGTAGAAATATCCCTGCTCCTTCTGGGCGTATGTGAAGCTGTGGGACAGGGACCAGCTCTCCGTTTTTGCCTCCTGGCTGCTGTACAGCTCGGTTTTTGCGAACTGAGCGGACGCCTGCTTCTCCAGGAACGACTCAACCGTCTTCTGAGCCGCCTCCAGCGTCACCGTCCGGGCCGGGCCGTTCTCCGTCAGCTGGCCAGTGCTGGAAACCGCCAGCAGCTCGCCGGTGCGGGCGTCCAGAGAAACCGTGCGCCGCCAGGATACTCCGTCCACCTGACGGCCATAGCGGAGGACCGCTGTGACCTGCTTTGCGCCATCCGTTTCCTCACGGTTCACTGAGTAGCTGGCCGAGGACAGGGTGTAGTCCTTCAGCCCCAGCTCCGCAATGGCTCGGGCCTTGCTGTCCAGCGCCTCACGGCTCAGCACGCCCTCCAGCCCGGCGATACCCGCTTCCTCCGCGGGGGAGAGCGACGGGCCGGCTTCCGGCGCCGACGCGTCAGCCATCGTGCCGCCGGCCGCGCTGCCGTTGGACAGGGTTCCACCCCGCTTGGCGGCGTCGCGGAAGGCCTCGCTCAAATTGACAAGCCCGCCGGTGTTGGCGTCCACAATAAATTCATCGCCGGAATTTGGCAGGTAGCGGAGCTCCGCCATGCTGCCCTCCTGCTCTGGCAGCACGTATTCCAGCCGCAGAGATAAGGTGTCCCGCAGGGTCTTCGCCGCCTGCTCCGCCGTGACTTTCGCCTCCGGACCGGGCACCTCGCCCATGACGGCGGTGAGGCCGTCCCGGTTGAAATTGCGGATCTCATTGCTCCCGCATGCCACCGAGATGGAGAAGGACATCTCCGCTTCCAGTCCGTTGAGGAGAATGTCCCCCCAGAACCGGTACTGAGTGGCGCCCAGACGGACCGTGCCGGATTTTTCGTTCAGCTGGACCGTCTCGTTTTCATCCAAAACCTTGTCCAGGAAGGCCAGAGCCGCAGCCTTGGCCGTCTCCACGTCCCCTGCCGGGAAGGCGGGGGAAAATGTTCCGCTGGACGGGCTGGCCGTGTTGTCCTCGCTGCTGCAGTTGTAGCTGAGGACTTTGCCCTCCTCCGTGGCCGTCACCGACAGGGAAACACCCTCTCCGCTCCACCGGAGATTCCAGACCGGCGACAGTGGGTTGTCGTCCAGGTCTCCGTGGAACTCTGTATACACGTTGGTATCCAGGCTGAGGGTTGCCTTGACCTTGCCCGTGACCGCGGCCAGACGCGCGTCCGCTGGAGACGCCGCCGCCTGGGCCGGAAGCGCCAGGGAACAGGCCATGGCCACCGCGAGGATGCGGGAAATCCATGTTTTCATCTTTTTCATCGCTGATTCCTCCTTGCTTTTGATTCCGTTGGGGCTCTTCTGCCTCTTTGACGTTCCAGGACGGAAAAAGGTTCCTTTCAAAACCGCAAATTTACGGGTCCGTTTTTTCCGGAAACGTTCCCAAATGAGTATTTTTGTGCCAATCGTCAACCCCTTCCCACTGCCCATGGTTTTCCATGTACGACATGACAATTTTGCACGTTCTGTCAAAATCCGTTGCAATCAGGTGGGGAAAAGGTGTATACTAAAGACAACAATAAAGAAGAAAGGAACGTCCGGCAAAGACGAACCGGGCGGTTCGGTTCCAGCTAGAGAACCGGAAACAACGCGCGGAGTCCCAGCCTCTCCCGCCATTGGACGGGACTCCCTAAGGAAAGGATGAACGCTGTGGCAGAACGTAACTTTAACAAAGTCCTGGCCGCCAACCGGGGCGAAATCGCCATCCGTATTTTCCGCGCCTGCTATGACCTGGGGCTGCATACGGTCGCGATGTACTCCAACGAGGACACCTTCTCCCTCTTCCGCACCCGGGCCGACGAGGCCTATCTCATCGGTGAAAACCAGTCTCCCCTGGGCGCTTATCTGGACATTCCCGGCATCATCGGCCTGGCCCGCCGCCGGGGCGTGGACGCCATTCATCCCGGCTACGGCTTCCTGTCGGAAAACGCCGAATTCGCCAAGGCCTGTGAGGACGCGGGCATCAAGTTCATCGGCCCACCCTCCCACATCCTGGCCCAGATGGGCGACAAGCTGGCCGCGAAGGCCACCGCCATCGCCGCAGGCGTGCCCATCATCCCCGGTTCCACCGAACCCCTGAAGGACGCTGACGAGGCCCTGGAAAAGGCCATCAGCTACGGCTTCCCCATCATCCTCAAGGCCGCTGCCGGCGGCGGCGGCCGGGGCATGCGCCGCTGCGACATGCCCGAGGAGGTCAAGCCCGCCTTCGAGCTGGTGAAGAGCGAGGCCAAAAAGGCCTTCGGCAACGATGATATTTTCATTGAGAAGTTCCTGGTGGAGCCCAAGCACATCGAGGTCCAGATTCTGGCCGACGAGCACGGAAACGTCATGCACCTGGGCGAGCGGGACTGCTCCCTCCAGCGCCGCTACCAGAAGGTGGTGGAGTACGCCCCCGCCTGGTCCGTGCCCGAGGAGACCCGGAAGGCCCTCCACGACGACGCGGTCAAAATCGCCAAGAGCGTTGGCTATATCAACGCCGGCACCGTGGAATTCCTGGTGGACAAGGAAGGGCACCACTATTTCATCGAGATGAACCCCCGGATTCAGGTGGAGCACACCGTCACCGAGATGATTACCGGCATCGACCTGGTGCGGGCTCAGATTCTGGTGGCCGAGGGCTACCCCCTGTCCACCCCGGCCATCGGCCTGGAGAGTCAGGATGACCTGCACATCAACGGCTATGCCATTCAGTGCCGGGTCACCACCGAGGACCCCACCAACAACTTCGCTCCCGACACTGGTAAAATCACCGCCTACCGCTCCGGCGGCGGCTACGGTGTCCGTCTGGACGGCGGCAACGCCTCCACCGGCACCGTGATTTCCCCCTATTATGACTCCCTGCTGGTTAAGGTCACCACCTGGGACAACACCTTTGAGGGCGTCTGCCGCCGGGCCCGCCGGGCCATCAACGAGGAGCATGTCCGGGGCGTCAAGACCAACATTCCCTTTATCACCAACATCCTGACCCACCCCAGGTTCCGGGCCGGTCAGTGCCACACCAAGTTCATTGACGAGACGCCGGAGCTCTTCGAGATCGAGAACAGCCGGGACCGCGCTACCAAGGTGCTCAAATACATTGCCCAGATTCAGGTGAACAACCCGAACACCGAGCGCCATCAGTACGACACCCCCCGGTTCCCCTCCTTCCACCAGGACCGGCCCCCCAGAGAGGGCCTCAAGCAGATGCTGGACAAGAACGGCCCCGACGCGGTCAAGCGCTGGGTGCTGGACCAGAAAAAGCTGCTTATCACCGACACCACCATGCGGGACGCCCATCAGTCCCTCCTGTCCACCCGCATGCGGACTCGGGACATGGTGAAGGGCGCCGAGGGCACCGCCGAGATTCTGGCTGACTGCTTCTCTCTGGAGATGTGGGGCGGCGCTACCTTTGATACCGCTTACCGGTTCCTCCACGAGTCCCCCTGGGAGCGGCTGGATCTGCTGCGGCAGAAGATTCCCAACATTCCCTTCCAGATGCTCCTCCGGGGCTCCAACACCGTGGGCTACGCCAACTTCCCGGACAATCTGGTGCGGGAATTCGTGAAAGAGGCCGCCCGGTCCGGCATCGACGTGTTCCGGGTGTTCGACTCCCTGAACTGGATTCCCGGCATGGAAATCGCCATGGACGAGGTCATCAATCAGGGCAAGCTGTGCGAGGCCACCATCTGCTACACCGGCGATATTATGGATCCCAAGCGGGACAAGTACACCTTGAATTACTACGTGAACATGGCCAAGGAGCTGGAGAAGCGGGGCGCGCACCTGCTGTGCATCAAGGACATGTCCGGCCTCCTCAAGCCCTATGCCGCCAAGAAGCTGGTTACCGCGCTGAAGCAGGAGGTGGGCCTGCCCATCCATCTGCACACCCACGACACCACCGGCAACCAGGTGGCCGCCTACCTGCTGGCCGCGGAAGCGGGCGTTGACATTGTGGACTGCGCCACGGCGTCCATGTCCTCCTTGACCTCCCAGCCCTCCATGAACGCCGTGGTGGCCGCCCTGGAAGGCAACGAGCGGGCCACTGGTCTGGACCTCCAGCGGCTCCAGGAGCTGGATAACTATTGGTCCGACGTCCGCCTGCGCTACGAGACCTTCGACGAGGGCCTGAAGAATCCCACCACCGACATCTACCGGTACGAGATTCCCGGCGGTCAGTACACCAACCTTCAGCCTCAGGTCATCTCTTTGGGCCTGGGCTCCCGCTTCAATGAAGTCAAGGAGATGTACAAGACCGTCAACGACATGCTGGGCGATCTGGTGAAGGTGACGCCCTCTTCTAAAATGGTGGGCGATCTGGCCATCTTCATGGTACAGAACGACCTGACGCCGGAGAACATTGTGGAGCGGGGCGAGGCGCTGACCTTCCCGGATTCGGTGGTGTCCTACTTCAAGGGCATGATGGGCCAGCCCGCCTGGGGCTTCCCGCCGGAGCTTCAAAAGGTCGTTCTGAAGGGCGAAAAGCCCATCACTTGCCGGCCTGGCGAGCTGCTGGAGCCCATCGACTTCGAGCGGGTCCGCCGGGAGATGAAGCGCTTCATGGGCGACGACACCATCAACATGCGGGCGATTCTGTCCTACTGCCTGTTCCCCAAGGTGTATGAGGATTACCGCACCCACCGCAAGGAGTACGGCTATATCATGCGGATGGGCAGCCACGTATTCTTCAACGGTATGGCCATGGGCGAGACCAACAAGATCAACATTGAGGACGGCAAAACCCTGGTCATCAAATATCTGGGCCTGGGCGACAGCAACGAGGACGGCACCCGGAACGTTCAGTTCGAGCTCAACGGCATGCGCCGCGAGGTGGCTGTACCTGACCCCAACACCAGTGTCTCGGTCAAGCCCGTGGTGCTGGCGGATCCGGAGGACAAGAGCCAGGTGGGCGCGTCTATCCCCGGCCTGGTGTCCAAGGTGAACGTCAAGCCTGGCGACGCCGTGGAGGTCAACCAGGTGCTGGCGGTCATCGAGGCCATGAAGATGGAAACCTCCGTGGTGGCCCGAATGGCGGGCACTGTGGACCAGGTCCTCATTCAGGAGGGCGGCAACGTCAAGGCCGGCGAGCTGCTCATCACCATCAAGTAAACGCTGTTGTTCCTTCTTTTTCTTGAAAGATTGAACGACACTTGCTTTTGTGAAGCAAAAGCTTAGTGGAGTCCATCCGGGCGAAGCCGGAAAAAGAAGCAAAAAGAACTTCAAACGTTAGGACAGGAAAACACCGCGCTCTTTCAGCTTCTGTGCTTGAAAGGGTGCGGTGTTTCTCTTGTTTGCTAAAGCTCGGATTCCGCGGGTGACGCTTCGGCCTCCACGTCAGACGGGCCCTCCTCGGAACCGTTATCCTCCGAGGCGCTTTTCCGGTCCTCGTCCTCCAGGACGCTCTTCCATTCCTTGGGATCCTTTTTCGGCCTCCGCAAGGCAAGCGCCATCCGGTAGCCCTCCATGTCGTTTTCCGCAAGGTAGCGTTCGTCCTCCGGCGGAACCTTATCCCCTGCCATGATGCGGGCCGCAATCTTCTCGCACTTTTTCATGGCTTTCAGTGATTTGTTCAGCAAATCCAGCGCCTGCTCCTCTTCGCTCTTTCCGTTGGTCTTCCGCTCCGCTTCCAGCCGGGCCTGCTCCTGGGCCTGCTGGTTCTGCTCCTCCAGATAGGCCAGCGCCTGCCGGGACAGGGTCATCCGGTCTGACCGTGACGTTCTTTGAAGCGGTGAGGATTGCTGCTGCACCTGCTCCCCTTTGGCCGGAATGGCCCTGGCCGGTGCGGACCGGTTTCGGCGTTCTGTCCGTTCCAATTCCATTTGTTTCGCCTCCTTATATCAGATATCTCTATCTTATTTATCGGCTGTTTCCATGGAAAACATTAGAGGAACATCCCGCTGCATTTTTGGTAAAACGCCGTTTTCTTACGTAATCTGAATATTCACGCCGTTGACCTCCACGCCCTCGTCCGCGCGAATCAAAATGTACTTCACTCCTTCAATCACCCGCGTTTCCACCAGGCCGCTCCGCTCCGGATTCACCTGAATGGTCACGTCCGGCGTGCGGACCTCCACCTTGGACCCTACCAGGTTTCGGGGGCTGATCTCCATGTCCTCTCCGAAGGACTCGTCATACCGCCCGGTAAAGGCCTCTGCGTGGGCTGGCGACACCCCGCAGTCCTCCAGCACCCGCCGGACCGCCTGCTTGGACAGGACCAGCGGTTCCGGGTCCTTGCTCTGCTTGTGCTCTGTGATGATGTCCCGCAGCTCGTTCTGCACGGCCTGAACCACCTCGTAACAGCAGTCCTCTTCCAGAGTGTTCCCCAGCAGGCTCCCAAAGGTTTCCTTCTGCTCCTCGGCCGGCATGGGCGCTTCCGCCTTGAAAATCCGGTCTACAAAGGCCGCGTAATTCTCCCCCGGGTCCCGGGAGTAATAGAGGGCATTATACAAGTTCGTGCTCCGGTTGTCGAAGGCCGGGAACAAAAATCCCAGCTCCGGCGGCGACACCAGCCAGTCCGCCCCCCGGCTCCGAAACTCGTTCTCCTTTACATAATAGCTCAGGGCCGGCTTGGTCAGCTTTACCGGACAGATTGAGCACAGCACATAGGAAAACACCTCCGAGGAGGCGTCCATCTGCCGCTCCCCGTCCTTGGACCGGTAGGGGACATCATACTTGTCATACGCCAGGAGAATCAGATAGTTCCCCTCCAGCTCCAGCGACTCCATCACCCGGCTGAAAAACTCGAAAACCGCGCCGCTGTCCTGTAACGCTGAGTTCCGCAGCGTCATGAGAAGCTTGTGTTCCTCCCCTTCCGCTACCTGCTTGGTGGAAAAGGTCAAATCCACCAGGTTTTTGCCCAGGCCGCCGGTCAGCGTCCGCTTGAGCACGCTCAGAAACCGTTCCAGCTCTTCGTCCTCCAGCAGGGTCAGCGGCTGGTCAAACTGGGACACAATTTCCCGGTTTTCATTCACATAGCACCCTCGGATGTGGGTGATGTTGCTCTTCTCCGGCTTGAACCGGCGGCGCAGCTCCGCCACCTCTCGTTCGTTCATCGCTCTCTCCCCTTGCGCTCCCGCTTTCCAGCTCCCTTTGACGGCCTTCCGGCCGGTTTTCCGCTCTTCCGCGCCGGTTTTCTTCCCGCCTTCTTTTCCCGTCCCGGCCTCCCGCCGGAACGCCGGTCCTGCCGCGTTTCCCCGCGCTTCCCTTTCTCCCAGGGAGCCGGGCCGTCCGGCCGGATAAGGCACTCCTTCCCGTAGCCGATCAGGTCCGTCCGCCCCGTCTTGTGGAGGGCTTCCAGCACCAGACGCCGGTTCTGAGGCTTCTTCCACTGGAGCATAGCCCGCTGGAGGGCCTTATCGTGGGGATCTCGGGCCACGTACACCGGCTTCATGGTTCGGGGGTCAATGCCTGTGTAATACATGCAGGTGGACAGCGTGCCCGGCGTGGGGTAAAAGTCCTGGACCTGCTCCGGCTGGCGGCCCCGGCGGTTGAGATACTCCGCCAGCGCCACCGCGTCCTTCAGCGTGCAGCCCGGATGGGACGACATGAGATAGGGCACCAAATACTGCTCCTTGGCGTGTTTCTGGTTGAGCCGCCGGTACTTCTCCTGAAAACGCTCAAAAACCTCGATGTGGGGCTTGCCCATGTAGTCCAGCACCGAGTCAATGCAGTGCTCCGGCGCCACCTTCAGCTGACCGCTGACATGGTATTTCACCAGCTCGGAGAAAAATTCTCCGTTCTGGTCCTGGAGCATGTAGTCAAACCGGATGCCTGACCGGATGAACACCCGCTTTACACCCGGCACCTGCCGGAGCTTCCGCAGAAGGGCCAGGTAGTCCGAATGGTCCGCGTCCAGGTTAGGGCAGGGCTTGGGCGCCAGGCAGTTCCGGTTTTTGCACAGGCCATGCTTGATCTGCTTTTGACAGGAGACATGGCGGAAGTTGGCAGTGGGGCCGCCTACGTCGTGGATATAACCCTTGAAGCCAGGATGCTTCGTCAGGGCGGCCGCCTCCCGGAGGATGCTTTCCTGACTGCGGGCAGTAATCATCCGGCCCTGATGGTAGGCCAGAGAGCAGAAGCTGCACGCCCCGATACACCCCCGGTTGTGGGTGATGGAAAACCGGACCTCCTCAATGGCGGGCACGCCGCCCATGGCATCGTACATGGGGTGGGGTTCCCGGGTATAGGGCAGCTCCGCCACAAAGTCCAGCTCCGCCGTGTCCAGCGGCATAGCGGGCGGGTTGGCAATCAGCACCTGGTTTCCGTGGGGTTGGAGGACCGCGCGGCCCCGGATGGGGTCGTGCTCCTCGTACTCCACCTTGTTGGCCTGGGCATAGGCGGTTTTACCGGCGGAGACCCGTTCAAAAGAGGGAATGGTTATGGCCGGATAGCAGCAATACCCGGAATCCGGGGCCACGAAACAGGTTCCCTTCACGTCGGTGATCTCCGAGACGGGAACCCCCGCGGCCAGGCGGGACGCAATGTCCCGGCTGGCCCGCTCCCCCATGCCGTAAACCAGCAAATCCGCCTGAGCGTCCAGGAGGATGGAGCGGCGGACCTTATCATCCCAATAGTCATAGTGGGCAAACCGGCGGAGCGACGCCTCCAGGCCGCCGATGATGACCGGAATGTCTCCGAACACCTCCCGGACACGGTTGGAATAGACAATGGTGGCCCGGTCCGGACGCAGGCCCGCCCTGTTTCCTGGAGAATAGGCGTCCTCGCTCCGCCGCTTTTTGGCGGCGGTGTAATGGGCCACCATGGGGTCAATGTTGCCGCCGGAAATCATCACCCCGAGACGGGGACGCCCAAGGGCCGTGAAGGCGGAGGGCTTGCGCCAGTCCGGCTGGGCCAGCATGGCCACACGGTGGCCGCCGGCCTCCAGCACACGGGCAATCACCGTGACGCCAAAAGAGGGATGGTCCACATAGGCATCCCCCGTGATGAGCAGGAAGTCATATGCTTCCCATCCCCGTTCGGCCATGTCCTGCTTGGAAACGGGAAGAAATGAATTCATTGTTCTGTTCTCCTTATCGTAAGAATGTTTCGGGAAAATTGGGGGGAACTCCCCCAGTCACCGCCGCTCTCTTATGTCTGACCGGCCCACCAGATAGTCCAGGCTCACGTCAAAATAATCGGCGAGTGCAATCAAATGCAGAAATTCGGGATACCGCTCCCCGGATTCATAATATTGGTAGGCTCTTACAGATTGTTCAAATTGATCTGCAATTGCTTTTTGGGTTATCTTCTTTTCGTTCCGCAGCTTTCTTAAACGGGATGAGAAATTTTCCATTTTAACACGTTCCTCTTGACATGCAACTTAAGTTCATGTATAATAAACATGAACTTAAGTTGCATTTTTGACTAAGGAGGTTATCTTATGCACTTTCATCTGGACCCATTACTGTACGACAATCCGGTCATTTCGGACATCATTGAGCGCGTCTGCGAAACAGACCCCGATATCTGCGCTCACGCCGAGCTGTATCAGGAAAGGCTGGACCAACTATACGGCCTTCTGACCGCCAAGCAATGGAAGTCTTATCTTGCCTTTGAAGCGGCCCACAATGACTACACCAACGACTACATCCACGCGGCCTATTACGCCGGGCTGGGCGTGCGCTCGCTGCTGCTGGACGAGCTGGGTGTTTCGGCCACGCCCGAGCCGGGCTCCCAACCCGAGCCGGGCTCCCAACCCGAGCCAGGCTCCCAGGTCCGCTCATAGCCGATGTACTTTTCCATAATATCCAGGGGCACCCGGCTTCCCTGCTCCTCGGCCACCTTCCGGAAGCCGTGCCGCTGGTAGAACCGCTGGGCCACCTCGTTGTCCGGCGCGCACCGCAGCCGCAGGTAAGTCCGCCCCATGGGCCGGTAGGTGGAAACCGCCTGCCCCAGCAGCTGGACGCCCAGCCCCTTCCGCCGGTGCTCCGGCTTCATGTAACAGAATGGGATTCCGCCCACGCCCTTTTCCGCGTCCCGCTGGAAATCCATCTGCACCAGACCCGCCGGATGGTCTCCCTGCATGGCTGCCATGACCGCGCGGCGGTCGTGCTTTGCGTGCTCCCTCGCGTCCCGCAGGAAGCCGTCCCCATCAAAATACAAGAGGGACCCGTGAATGGACACCCAGGCGTCCTTCCGGCTCTCATAATAAAACTCCGCCTCCGTGTCAAGGTCCAAGGGCCGGAACCAAAGGTTTGCGTCTTCCTTTTTTCCGCTCTTTTTCCACCAGCTTTGACCGGCAAAGGTGGAGATTTTTTCGTCCAGATGGGAGTTGTCATTCTCAAAGACGATGGTTACGTTCTCCCCGTCCACCTCCAGGCAGGATACGCCGGTGTTGTCACAGTGGCCCACCTGGAACATCTCCTCCATGGGCAGGCCATGGAAACAGGTGAGCATGCTCAGAATGGCGGTGCCGTGGCTCACCGCCGCCACCGTCTCGCCTGGGTGGTTTTTGGCGATGCGGAAAATGGCCTCCACCATGCGTTTCCGCAAGCTTTCAAAGCTGTCGCCGTCCGGGGCCTGCCACTGGGCGGAGCCGGTGTCAAACAGATGGAGCCGTTCCGGGTCCGTGCGGGCGATTTCCCCCCAGGTGTGGTCCTCCCAGGCGCCCATGTTCACCTCCCGGAGCTGGCGGGTGGTGTGAAGCTCCAGGTTTTTAGGCTTGTACAGGGCTCCGGCAGTGGTTTTGGTGCGGTACAGGTCGCTGGAGTACACCGCGTCAAGGTGGATATCCCGGAAGCGCTCGGAAAGGGCCGTGATTTGCTTCAGGCCCTTTTCTGTCACAAGAGAATTGTACCAGCCGTGGATGCGGCGGTACAGGTTGCCTTCCGCCTCAGCGTGGCGGATGATGTAAATTCGGGTCATAACGGTTCAATCTCACTTTTAATATTTTATCCTGTTTCTCAAGAAAACGCCGCTTAAAGTTCTTTTTGGTTCTTTTTCTTTCAAGAAAAAGAACAGAAAAAGCTACCAGGGCTTCACGCCGCCGGTCAGCTCGGAAACGCTGCGTAATCCCTGCCGTTCGGCAATCGCCGCCAGCTCGTCCCGCGCCCGGACCGGCGCGAAGGGGTCGGCAAAGCAGGCCGTGCCCACCGCTACGGCGGACGCGCCCGCCAGCATCAGCTGGGCCGCGTCCTCTCCCTTGGACACGCCGCCCATGCCCAGAATCGGAATTTTTACCGCGCCGGCAACCTCCCACACCATCCGGACCGCCACCGGCAGTACCGCCGGGCCGGACATGCCGCCGGTGTTCATCTTCAAAATGGGCCTCCGCGTGTTCACGTCAATCCGCATGCCCCGCAGGGTGTTGATGAGCGAAACCGCGTCCGCCCCCGCCCCCTCCACCGCTCGGGCAATTTCCGTGATATCCGTCACGTTGGGCGACAGCTTCACCATCACCGGCACTGTGGAATGGCTCTTGGCCACCTCCGTCACCTCCGCCGCCAGCTCCGGCCGGGTGCCGTAGGCCAGGCCGCCCGCCTTCACGTTGGGACAGGAGATGTTCACCTCAATCATGTCCACCCCCGCCGCTGACAGCTTCTCGCACATCACGCCGTATTCCTCCGGCGTATTGCCCGAAATATTGGCGATGACTTTTAAATCATACTGCCGCAAAAAGGGTAAATCTTCCTCAATAAACCCATCCACACCGGGGTTTTGCAGCCCCACGGAATTGAGCATCCCCATAGGCGTTTCCGCAATCCGCGGCGGCGGATTGCCCTCCCGGCGGTGGAGCGTCAGCCCCTTGGCGCAGATGCCGCCCAGCTCGCTCAGGTCGTAAAACGCCCCGTACTCACGGCCAAAGCCGAAGGTGCCGGAGGCCACCACAATGGGGTTCTTCAGCTCCACGCCCGCCAGGCTGACCTTCATCTCAGACATTCCAATCCACCTCCCCAGCGGCAAAAACCGGGCCGTCCTTGCACACATGCTTCATGGTTCCGTCCGCCATCTGTACCGCGCACCCCAGGCAGGCCCCTACGCCGCAGGCCATCCGCTCTTCCATGGACACCTGGCAGGGAACGCCGGCCTCCTCCGCCGCCTTCGCCACGCTCTTCAGCATGGGCTTGGGCCCGCAGGCCAGCACGCCGTCATAAGGCTGTTCCAGCGCTTTCCGAACCAGGGCGTCCACAAAGCAATGCTCCCCCAGAGTGCCGTCGTCAGAGCAGAGGAGGACCTGGCTTCCTGTCTCCTGAAACCGGTCAATCAGAATTGCCCGGTCCTTGGATCGAAAGCCCAGAATGGAGGTGGTCCGCTCCCCTCCGGAGGCGGCGCAGCCCAGCAAGGGCGGCACGCCAATGCCGCCGCCTACCAGCAAATAGCGGCCGGTGTCCTCCATCTGAAACCCATTTCCCAGGGGTCCCAGCACGTCCAGAATGTCCCCGGCTGTCCGGCGGGACAGCCACTGCGTGCCCTCGCCCCGGACCTCAAAGACCAGGGAGGCCGTGTCCTGGGGCTCGTCCCACTGAACCAGGGCCACAGAAATCGGGCGGCGGAGGAGCTGATGGTCTCCGCATTTGATGTGGAGGAACTGGCTTCCCCGCAGGCCCTGCTGCTCCGCCAGTTTCCCCACTTCCAGCGTCATCCACCAGGTGGAAGGGTTGAGCCGGGCCATCT
Source organism: Oscillospiraceae bacterium (assembly GCA_022793095.1). Taxonomy (GTDB): domain Bacteria; phylum Bacillota; class Clostridia; order Oscillospirales; family Oscillospiraceae; genus JAAWCD01. The sequence continues at coordinate 37,676 of JAAWCD010000057.1, forward strand.
CAACCACCCGGCATTGCTGCTGTACCGGCATAATTCAGCCCCCCTTATTCCTCAAAGGCCACATAGGCCCCGATATCGTCCCGCATGGCAATCGCCGCAGCTCGGGCCGCCTCCTGGAAGTCCAAGCCGTTCTTTCCCGTCTTCTGCCAGGCGCACATGATGCCCCGGGAGGAGTTGACAATGGCCCCGTGGCCCTTTTCATGGAACGCGCGGCGGACATCCTGGGCTGTCCCGCCCTGAGCGCCGTAGCCGGGAACCAGGAAAAACGTATGGGGCAGCTGAGCCCGGAGCTTTTCCAGCTCCTCGGGGTAGGTGGCTCCCACCACCGCCCCGCAGCGGGTGTAGCCGTATTTCCCCTCAGTGCCAGCGCCCCACTGCTCCACCAGAGCGCCCATGGTCTCATAGACCGTCCGGCCGTCCAGTGTCCGGTCCTGGAGGTCGCCGGAGGAGGGATTGGAGGTCTTTACCAAAGCGAACAGCGCCTTGTCCTCCGCCTTGCAGGTCTCCAGGAAGGGTCTCACCGCGTCAAAGCCCATATAACCGTTGATGGTCACACAGTCCGCGTCAAAGGCGGCGCAGGAAGTGCCGCCGATTTTGGTCTTGCCCAGCCAGCCCTCGCTGTAGGCCGCGGCAGTGGTGCCGATGTCCCCCCGCTTGATGTCCGCGATGACGTACATGCCCTTCTTCCTGGCGTATTGGATGGTGTGCTCCAGAAGGGCCATGCCCTCCCAGCCCAGATTCTCATAATAGGCCGCCTGGGGCTTCACCGCGGGGACAATATCGCACAGGGCGTCAATGAGGCCCTTGTTGAACTGCCAAACCGCTTCCGCCGCGCCCCGGCGGCTCTCGCCGTGGGCAAAAAAGCTCTCCTGCCGGATGTGCTCCGGGACATACTCAATCCGGGCGTCCAGCCCGGCAACAGTGGGGTTCTTTCTGGCAATGATTTTTTCCTGCAATACGTCAAATGACATGTGGTTCTTCCTCTCTCTCAAAGGTCCGTCAGACCCAATTTAAGGTTCTTTATATCTTTCCAAAAAAGAAGGGAAAGCTACGCTTTATCCTGATAAACAATCTCTCCGCCGATGATGGTGTACTTCACCTTCCCCCGGAGCCGGACCCCGCCGAAGGGCGTGTTTCTCCCCTTCGAGGCAAATTCCTCCGGCTTCACGGTCCAACGCTCATCCGGGTCGAAAATCAGAATGTCCGCATCCGCCCCCAGAGCCAGCCGCCCCTTGGGAATCCGTAAAATATTCGCCGGGTTGATGGTCATCTTCCGCACAATGTCCGACAGGCTCATCCGGCCCGTGTGGTACAGCTGCGTCAGCGTCAGCCCCAACGCCGTCTCCAGACCCACCATGCCGCTGGGCGCCTCCGTCAGAGGCCGCGCCTTCTCCTCCTCCGAGTGGGGCGCGTGGTCCGTGGCAATGGCGTCAATGGTCCCGTCCTTCAGCCCGGCGATAATGGCGTCCACATCCGCGCTGGTCCGCAGGGGCGGATTCACCTTGGCCAGCGTTCCCTGCTTGACTACCTCATCCTCGGTCAGCGTGAAGTACTGGGGGCAGGTCTCGCAGGTGATGGCTACCCCCTTCTTCTTGTACCGCCGGATCAAATCCACCGACCGGGCCGTGGACACGTGGCAGATGTGAACCGCCGTGCCTGTCTCCTCCGCCAGCATGGCGTCACGGGCGACCATCAGCTCCTCCGCAATGGCCGGCCGGCCCGGAATTCCCAGCTGGCGGGACACCTTTCCCTCGTTCACCGCCCGGCCGTCCACCATGTTGGCGTCCTCACAATGGGATAAAATCGTGAGCTGATTCCGGGTCGCCCGCATCAGCGCGTCCCGCATCAGGTTGGCGTCCATCACCGGCAGTCCGTCATCGGAGAGGGCCACCGCGCCCGCGTCCCGAAGCGCCCGGGCGTCCGTCATTTCCCGGCCCATCTGCCCCTTGGATACCGACGCAATGGGCCAGACGTGGACCCCGCAGCCCTGCCGGGCCCGGTCCCGCACGAAGGCCACCATCTCCGGGGTGTCAATGGCGGGCTTCGTATTGGGCATGCAGGCGATAGAGGTGAAGCCCCCCCGTGCCGCCGCCGCCGCGCCGGTGGCAATCTCCTCCTTGTAGGCAAAGCCCGGCTCCCGCAAGTGGACGTGCATATCCACCAGCCCCGCCGACACCACCAGCCCGGAGGCGTCCAGCACCCGGGCCATGGGCTCCTCCAAATGACTCCCTATGACCGCCACCTTGCCGTCCTCTACCAAAATATCAATGATTCCGCCGATGCCCCCCACCGGGTCCACCAGCTTTCCCTGTTTGATGAGCAGCTTCAAGATTTCACACCCCTACTTCCGGACCATGCCGGGATTCTTTGCTCCATTATACCGTATCTCCGGCACTTTCGCAATGAAATTTCCGTAAACATTCGGCGGCCTGTAACCCTTGTGGACACCCCCTGGCCGTGTTATAATCAGATGGAAACGGGGATATCCCCGTTTTCCGCTCCCCAGGGGAGCGGAATCAACACTAGAGTACTGGGAGGAAGTCCGATGAACGTCCTGTTTGATCAAAAACAGCTCTACCGGCTGGTTACAAACCTTCACGCACTCACCGGAATTGCCGCCAATATCCTGGACCCCCAAGGCCGGGACATCAACCTCTTTGAAGGCCATCCACCCTTCTGTCAGGCCATCAACGCCCTGCCCGCGGGCCACCGGCGCTGCGTGGACTGCGATGCCTGTAAAGTCCGGCATTACGACATGCCCGGCGGCTTTCAGTTCTATCGCTGCCACGCCGGGATCTGCGAGGCCGTCATGCCCCTGTACGACAAAAAGCGCCCCTTGGCCTACCTCATCTTCGGCTGTTATCTGGACGACTCCCCCCTGGAGGAGCAGTGGGATCGCAGCCGCGCCCTCCTGGACTGGTATCCTGGCGGGCCCGAGGCCCTCAGGCCCGCCTTCTTCCAGTTCCGGCAGTACAACCCCAGCCAGCTGAAGGCCTACGCCGAGCTTCTGGAGGCCCTGGCCGACTACATCCAGCTCAAAGGCATGATCTCCACCGCTGAGCGCACCGACCTGCAAAAACTGGAGCTGTATCTCAACGACCACTACATGGAAAAGCTCTCCCTGGCCTCCATCTCCGCCCAGCTTCACATCGGACGAACCAAGCTCTGCCGCCTGGCCAAGGAGCTCTCCGGCGGGCACTCCCTCACCTATCTCATCGCCCAGCGCCGCATTGAAGCCGCCAAAACCCTGCTCCTGCAAAGCGACGCCTCCATCTCCGCCGTGGCCGACGCGGTGGGCATCAGCGACTACAATTATTTCTCCCGGGTCTTTCGGGCTTCCACCGGAATGACCCCCAGAGCCTTCCGGGAATCGGGCCGTCAAAGCGGGCAGTCTTTTGACCAAAATGGCTGAAAACGTTTCCGCAATCCGTCCACTTTTCATACATTTTCCCTAACTATGTACGATAATGCTATATTCTGAACGATATCTCCTATTATTTGTATGCGGAACCAGATACAATACAGTCATGAACAGCGCGTTATCTCCTCATGCTGGCGCGTTGTTTCCCACAAATAGCATGATTGCTAAAAAGGAGGACCAGAAATGAAAAAAGTTCTTGCACTGATGCTTGCCATGGCAATGGCGCTGTCCCTGGCCGCCTGCGGCGGCGGCGGAGACAATCCCCCTCCGGCTGACAATCCCCCGGCTACCACGCCTGCGGGCACTCCCTCTGACAGCACCCCGCCCAGCGATCCCGCTCCTTCCGGCGACAAGATCAACCTGAACGTTATCATTTCCCAGTACGGCAACTACACCCAGGAGTGGTGGCCCACCTTCGAGAAGGACTTTGAGGACACCTACAGCAACATCGACCTGAACATCGAAATTGTCTCCTGGAACGACCTGTACACCGTCGTCAGCACCCGGATCGGCACCGATCAGGCGCCTGACATTCTGAACATCGACACCTTCGCGGACTATGTGGCCGACGATCTGCTGGTTCCCGCGGAGGAGTACACCTCCGACGAGCTGAAGGCCAAGCTGATCCCCAGCTTCTGGAGCGCCAACGAGCTGGACGGCACCGTTTGGGCCCTGCCCATCCTGGCGTCCTGCCGCGCTCTGTTCTGCAACATGGACCTGCTCAACGAGGCGGGCGTGACCGCGCCTCCCAAGACCTGGGATGAAGTGGACGCTGCCTGCCAGGCCATCAAGGACAAGTTCGGCGGCAGCATCGTGCCCTGGGGCCTCGACATTTCTCAGGATGAAGGCCAGGCTGCGTTCTCCTACTACACCTGGAACAACGGCGGCGGTTTCGTCGACGAGAAGGGTGATTGGGCGCTGAACAGCGAGGCCAACGTGGAGGCCATGAACTACATCAAGAGCCTGATTGACAACGGCTACTGCAACGCCAACCCCTATACCGACACCCGCTATCCCCTCCAGGACGCCTTCAACGCCGGCTCTCAGGCCATGATGATCGGCGCCTGCAACATGATGAGCGCTGACAGCGAGGTCAATTATGTTGTCGCCGACCTGCCCACCCAGACCGGCACTCCCGTGGCCATGGGCGTGTGCGACCGTCTGATGGTGTTCGACAGCTCCGTCACCGCCAGCAAGAACAGCGACGAGGCCGCCCGTCTGGATGCGGTTTCCAAGTTCTTCGACTTCTTCTATGACACCAACCGCTACTCCGAGTACATGGTGTTCGAGGGCTTCCTGCCTGTCACCACCGACTCCTCCGAACTGCTGTCCAAGAGCGCGGACCAGTTCGCCGTGGGCGGCACCGGCGCTCCTGGCGACAGCGAGTACTTCGCCAACTTCTCCTCCATCCTGCTCTCCTGCGACTTCTATCCCTCCAGCCGTTCCGAGTGGATTGATGTGAAGCAGGGCGTCATCGAGGCAGAGCAGCGCATCTGCCAGGGCGAGGATGCCCAGGCTGTGCTGGACGAGATCCAGGCCCGCGTTGCTGGCTGAGTTCTTTCAGAATAGCCAAACCTAGGCGCTTAAAAGGGGCCGGACTGGGTCCGGTCCCTTTCATTTTCCCCCGCTTTCTTGAAAGAAAGCTTGGCAAAGAACTTTATGCTGGTTCTACTTCGGACGCCGCGGACCTGTAGGGCCCGATGACCCCATCGGTCTGCACTTCTTGGGAACCTCCGCATTATCGCCAGCTTAAAGTTCTTTTTGCTTCTTTTTCTTTCAAGAAAAAGAAGAGAGAAGAAAGGAGGCGGCGCAATGGCAAAGCAGCCGAAACCGCCGGTCACCATCCGCCGCAGGTTAAGAGGGGCGGAGCCCTACCTTTGGATGCTGCCCAGTATGCTCCTGATGGCTGTGATGATCCTCATCCCCATCTTCACTGTGTTCCGGTACTCTGTGTCTGAAATCAGCCGCTCAGGCCGGATTAAGGGCTTCAACGGCCTGGAAAATTTCAAGGATGTCGTATCCTCTCCCAACTTCTGGCATACCCTGACCAACACGCTGGTGTGGACCGTTGTAGTGGTGGGCTTCTCCACGGTCATCGGCTTCGTGCTGGCTCTGGTGCTCAACCAGAAGTTCCCCGGCCGGAAGCTGATTCGGGCCCTGGTGATTTTCCCCTGGGCCACCTCCCTGATTATTCAGGCTGTCATCTGGAAGTACATCATTAACGCCGATTACGGCTCCCTCAACGTCATCCTCACCAAGCTGGGGCTCATTGACCACTTCATCAACTGGACATCCACAGCGGAGGCGTTCTTTGCCTGGGAATGCTGGGTGGGTATCTTCGTGACCGTGCCCTTTGTCACCTTCTGTGTCCTTTCGGGCCTGCAAAGCATTGACAGCTCTTACTATGAGGCCGCGGAAATTGACGGGGCCACCTTCTGGAACAAGATGTTCAAGGTCACGCTTCCCCTGGTCCGGCCCAGCCTCACCGTGTCCACGGTGCTGAACATCATCTATGTGTTCAACTCCTTCCCCATCATCTGGACCATCTCCAAGGGCGACCCGGCGGACAAGACCCACACCCTGGTCACCTACCTCTACAAGCTGTCCTTCACCAACAACCGGGCCGGACAGGCCGCGGCGGTCTCCGTCATCGGCTTCGTCATTCTGGCTATCTGCGCCAGCATCTACATGATTATGTCCCTCCGGGGAGAGGAGGCTGACCAATGAGAAAACGGAAACCCTGGCAGACCACCCTGCTTTACCTCTTTGTCTTCGTGGTGGCTATCGTTATCATCTACCCCTACTTCGTCATGTTCACCACGGCGGCCAAGACGGACGCGGAGATGTACTCCGCCAACATGACCATTCTGCCCCTGGAATGGCAGTGGTCCAACTTCATCAACGCATGGAAGGCCGCGCCGGTGTTCCGGTACTTCCTGAACTCCCTGCTCGTGGCCGGCGGCGCCACGCTGGTGGCCATCATCTGCGGTATTCCGGCCGCCTACGCCATGGCCCGGATGCGCTTTAAGGGCAAGGGCTTTTTCCTGGGCGCGGTCATCATGAGCCAGATGTTTTCTCCTGTGGTGCTGCTGGTGGGCATCTACCGTCTGATGACGGATATGCACCTGGCCAACAGTCTGGTGGGCTTGATTCTGCTCAACGCCGCCTTCAACCAGGCCTTCGCCATCTGGCTGCTCCGGGGCACCTTCCTGACCATCTCCTCCGAGATGGAGCAGGCCGCCAAAATCGACGGGTGCGGCACCATTCAGGCCCTCATTCGGGTTTTGCTGCCTGTGTCCGCCCCTGGCATTGTCACGGCGCTGATCTTCGTGTTCATCAACGCATGGAACGAGTACACCATCGCCCTGACCCTCATTTCCGACGACATTATGAAGCCCATTACCGTGGGCATCAACGTGTTCTACGGCTATAACTTTATTCAGTGGCAGTATCTGTTCGCCACCTCCCTCTTCGCCACCATTCCGGTCATCATCCTCTTCCTGTGCATTGAAAAGCACCTGGTTGCCGGCCTGACCTCCGGCGGCGTCAAGGGGTAACACAAAAACGCCTACAGAAAAAACCGCTGTCAGAGTCTATTCTGACAGCGGTTTTTTCTGCGGGGGACTCAGAAGCTGTACCAACCGCCTCAGCACACATCTTTACGGCCAGAAACCGAGGCCGGCAAATGGTACCGCTTCTCAGGCGGAGAAGACCGCGCCCCGGCCGCCCGCCTCCGAGGCGTAGCGCCACTGGGTCAGCCGCCCGCTGGAGGCGTAGTAGCGCAGCGGGGCAGGCATGGGAAGAGGCGGCAGCTTGTCAATGACAATCAGCTTGATTTTCATGCGCTCCGGCGAGATGGATTTGAGGTAGACGGAAACCCGGTCCCCCTCCTCAATGCCATGCTGAGGCTCCGCCAGGCCGGACAGATTGGGCGTGAGCTCCACAAAAATGCCGTACTCCTTGATGCTCCGCACCACGCCGGGCACCGTGGCCCCCAGAGGAAAGCCCGCCGCGTTCTCCGCCCAGGTGCCCAGCAGCTCCCGATGAGACAGGGTGAGCCGTCCCAGCTCCGGGTCCACGCCAGTGACTAAGGTGTAAATGTGCTGTCCCACGGTGAACCGGTGCATGGGATGGGGAATCCGGGAAATGGATATTCGTTCCACGCTAATCATGGAGGGGATGCCGCAGCCAATATCCACAAACGCGCCGAAGGGCTCCAGATGGGTGACAGTGGCCGGGATGATGTCGCCGGGCCGGCGCTGGAGCAGGAGCTCCAGCGCCTGTTCCTGGGCCATCCGGCGGGACAGAATGGGGACCCAATGGCCGTCCCAGCCCTCCAGGGAGTCCACCACAAAGGAAACCGGCTTGCCCACACGGGAGAGAATGGCAATCTCACGGGTGGAGCCGTCGGCAATCCCACGGGCCGCCTCTACCCGTGGGATGATGCCGGTCAGTCCGCCGCAGTCCACCCGCAGATTGTGGTCCGCGTCGCATAAAACAGCCATGCCCTCCAACACCCGGCCCTCGGCCATGGCCCGGTGCAGTCCGGCAGGGGAGGTCAGCATCGCCCGGTTTTCCGGCGTGTTGAGAAGACGCCCTTCCGGTAAGTACTCTTTCATAAAGCTCCTCCTTTTTGCTGGTTGAGAAAAACGCTTTACATCCATCTTATGCGGCGCTTGACAGGGAATGCCCCGCGGACAGGCGGAAAAGAAGGAGGAGCTGTGCCAGCGCTTTCGTTTGGCGCCCGCAGGGGCGGCTTTCAGCAATGGATTTGCAAAAATTTCAATCGGGCAGCTGAAAAGCTACCCGATTGATGCTCCATTTGACAAAAATTCTATGATGTGCTGGCTGATTGCCTCGTACTCATAATCGTGAACGTAATGGGGACAGTCCAATTCGACATACGCCCCGCCCTTCACTTGAGCAATGTATTCCATGGGAATTCCGCGCCACGTCTCCTTGTCAAAGCCCGTTCCGCCCGTTCCGTCTGAAAGGAACAGCAGCATGGGAAGCTGCGGCACACCCAAGCGGTTCACCTTCGCCGCGTTTTCTTTCACCGCTGCGGCCTCGTTTATCATGGTTACCGTTGCCGTCCGGCTGTAGAAAACCGCTTTGTAGATTTCTTTTTCCCAATCCGATAATGTGCCGTACTTGACGGCGTCACTCTCTGAAATCCCTGGAATGAGGCGGGTAATGCCCGCGTTTGCCGCCCAGCCCGCGGCGCGCATGAGCGGGATGTCGATGGTCATGCTGTCATAGTACGCTGGGACAGCCATGTCAAGGCCAATGATAGCTGACACTTCCTCCGGATATTTTTGCGCCCAATACAGCGCCTCCAGCCCTGACATGGAGTGCGGGCAAAGGACGTAAGGAGCGGTCAATCCTGCCTCCGTAAGTGCGGCCCTTGAGTCCTCCAGAATCGAGTCAAGCTCCCTGCTTTTGTCCACGACATCGCTGAAACCGTATCCGAATTTTTCGATGACGGCAATTTGGTATTCCCCGCTTAGGCGGGAATAAAGGGATTTAAAATCCAATATGGGGGAGCAGGTCCCTCCGCCTGACAGGAAAACAAGCGTCCTCCCGCCGGTTCCCTCCACATAGACGCTCATATTGTGTCCATCGACTTCAACCAGTTGTCCCAGGGGCAGCCGCAATTCCGCTTCTCTGCTCAAGTGGAGCCGATGATTGATGTAGACAGCGAACAGCAGTACCGCCAGCACGGCTATGGCAGCAAACAGAATCATCGCGATCTTTTTCCGGCTCATTCCATCCCATCTTTCCAACATTCTGAATTTACTGCTCCGACTTTATCACAGGCCATGGTTCGTTTCAACTCATTCTATCGTATTTTAACGCAATTTTAATGCAAATCACCGCCAAACGAAGTTTATGCTTGACTTGGAAATCCTGGCATGGTATAATCTCAAATTGTGCAGGTATGCCTGGAACACCGGCAAACAGGAGGCTCTTACGTTGATTTCCAGACTGAAAAACGAAGCTAAAGTGGTGGGAATCAAGCAGTCCCGCAAAGCGGTTCAGGAGGGAAGAGCCCTCTGCGTTTTTTTGGCCGGCGACGCCGACCCGGTCGTGACTGGACCCCTGGAAGCGCTCTGCGCCCAGCAGAAGGTTCCTGTGGAGCGCGTCCCCGCCATGCGGGACCTGGGCTCCGCCTGCGGCATCTCCGTAGGCGCCGCTGTGGCTGTTCTGCTCAGATAGCGCTTTCGCTCTTTTTTGGTTTTTAGCGGAATAATTTTCAGTTGTTCCGTTAAAAATAGATTACCGTCCATGGAAAGGAGGAAAATTATGCCTACGTTCAACCAGCTCGTCCGCAAGGGCCGTGAGGTCGTGACCTACAAGTCCACCGCCCCCGCCATGCAGAAGGGCCTGAACACCCTGAAGACCAAGGAAACCGATCTGCCTTCCCCGCAGAAGAGAGGTGTCTGCACCGCGGTCCGTACGGCGACCCCCAAGAAGCCCAACTCCGCCCTTCGGAAGATCGCCCGTGTGCGCCTGTCCAACGGCTATGAGGTCACCGCCTACATTCCCGGCGTCGGCCACAATCTTCAGGAGCACTCTGTGGTCATGATCCGCGGCGGCCGCGTTAAGGACCTGCCCGGCGTTCGTTACCACATCATTCGCGGCTCCCTGGATACCCAGGGCGTGAACGGCCGTATGCAGGCCCGTTCCAAGTACGGCGCCAAGCGGCCCAAGGCCGGCAAGAAGAAGTAAGCCTATTTCTTCTACACTTTGAATTTGCTGTTGCGCTTTGCGTAAGGCAGACGCCTTGCCAGAAGAAGCGTATCCATATAGATTTATGGGTCGAATTCCTCTGGGAGGCATTACACGGAATCTGTTTGGACAGGCTTTCGCCGGTCCGGCGGACCAGGTAAAATCGCGCCAGACAAGGCGCGGGTTCTGAGAAGCGGGGAGCATGCCTTGAGTATGTGGCCCGCGAGGGTTCCCGCGTCGCGGTACAGCACGGTTTGACGCGGGTCCGCGGGGTTTCGAGTACCTATGAAATCATTATTATATGAAGGAGGGAAGCAAAGTGCCCAGAAGAGGAAATGTACCCAAGCGTGAGATCCTGCCGGATCCCATGTACAACTCTGTCCTGGTGACTAAGCTGGTCAACAGCATCATGCTTGACGGCAAAAAGGGCGTGGCCCAGAAGGTCGTCTATGGCGCTTTTGACATTATTTCCAATAAGACCGGCAAGGAACCCCTCGAGGTGTTCCAATCCGCCATGGAAAACATTATGCCTTCCCTGGAGGTCAAGGCTCGCCGTGTGGGCGGCGCCACCTACCAGGTACCCATGGAGGTCCGCCCGGAGCGGCGTCAGACCCTGGGGCTGCGCTGGCTGACCAACTACGCCCGCAACCGCAGTGAGAAGACCATGAAGGAGCGGCTGGCCGGCGAGATCATGGACGCGGCCAACAACCTTGGCAGCGCGGTCAAGAAACGCGAAGATACCCATAAGATGGCCGAAGCCAACAAGGCGTTCGCCCATTACCGCTGGTAACGGAGGAAGCGGAATATGCCTAGAAAAGTTACTCTGGAAAACACTCGTAATATCGGCATCATGGCCCACATCGACGCCGGTAAGACGACGACCACCGAACGCATCCTGTACTACACCGGCGTCAACTACAAGATTGGCGAAACCCATGACGGCACTGCCACCATGGACTGGATGGCGCAGGAACAGGAGCGCGGCATTACCATCACCTCCGCCGCCACCACCTGTTACTGGAAGGGAACCAAGGATCAGTTCCCCCAGACCCGCATCAACATCATCGACACCCCGGGCCACGTGGACTTCACCGTGGAAGTGGAGCGTTCCCTGCGCGTGCTGGACGGATCTGTGACCGTCATGTGCGCCAAGGGCGGCGTGGAGCCCCAGTCTGAGACGGTTTAGCGTCAGGCGGACCATTACAGAGTCCCCCGGATGATCTACGTCAACAAGATGGATATCATGGGCGCGGATTTCTACAACGTGCTCAACATGATTCACGACCGTCTGAAGTGCAACGCCGTGCCCATTCAGCTCCCCATCGGCAAGGAAGAGACCTTCAAGGGCATCATCGACCTGGTGGAGATGGACGCGGACATCTACTATGATGAAATGGGCAAGGACATGCGGGTGGAGGAAATCCCCGCCGACATGATAGAGCTGGCCCAGGAGTACCGGACCAAGCTGCTGGACGCAGTGGCCGACATCGACGACGAGATCATGGAGCTGGTCCTGGAGGAGCAGCCTGTGCCTCAGGAGAAGATCCGGGCCGCCATCCGCAAGGGCACCATTGAGAACCTGATGGTTCCCGTGGTCTGCGGCACCTCTTACCGCAACAAGGGCGTTCAGAAGCTGCTGGACGCGATTGTGGACTATATGCCCGCTCCCACCGACATTCCTCCCATCAAGGGCGTCAACCCCGACACCGAGGAGGAAGAGGAGCGTCCCTCCTCCGACGAAGAGCCCTTCTCCGCTCTGGCGTTCAAGATTGCCACCGATCCCTTCGTGGGCCGTCTGTCCTTCATCCGCGTGTACTCCGGCGTGCTGAACACCGGTTCCGCGGTGCTGAACTCCACCAAGAAGCAGAAGGAGCGCATCGGCCGCATCCTTCAGATGCACGCCAACCACCGGGAGGATATCGAGCAGGTCTACTCCGGCGATATCGCCGCCGTCATCGGCCTGAAGAACACCACCACTGGCGACACCCTCTGCGACGACAAGGCTCCGGTCATCCTGGAGTCCATGGAGTTCCCCGAGCCGGTCATCCGGGTGGCCATTGAGCCCAAGACTAAGGCCGGCCAGGAGAAGATGGGCATTGCCCTGATGAAGCTGGCCGAGGAGGACCCCACCTTCAAGACCTACACCGACGAC
>JAAWCD010000058.1 GCA_022793095.1 Oscillospiraceae bacterium
CCTGAGCTGCAGAAGGGCGTCATTCCCCAGTTTATTGCGGAGAAAGACGCTGTAACCACCTACGCCAGACAGCGCGGGGAGCCGGAGGGCATCCACATCTACCGGGACGGGGAGCATCACTACAGCTACACCTCCCGGAGGGACCGGCGCAAGCGGACAGTCCTGGCGGTGGTCAGCCTGGAGGACGCGCCTGCCGGTTTTGTTTCAGAGCAGGCCCATGCCATCAGGGGGATGTATGTCTATTGCCCGGAGGATGCCGGAATACCGCTGCCCGATCTGGCGCCGCGGGCCGCGGACAAATCTCAGAAAAGAAGGGAGAACGAACGATGAGCAAACAGCAGCCCGCGCGGGCGGCGGGGCCTCCCAAGCCCCTCTTGCCCCCGGAGGCGGAGCAGGAGATCATGGACATGCTGTCCGCCAATATGCGGATCAGCTCCGGAGAGATCGCAGCCATTTTGAAAAAGCACGGTGTGTCCGGGGACGCGGAGTCCCTCCAGGACAGCTACCGGAAGCGGCTGGGCCAGCGTCTGATGTCCAGCATCCGGGATGAGAACGGCAGGCGTGAGGTGCTGGCCCGCGGCAGCGAGTACATCGTGGTGGAGTGCTGCTCCGACCGGCAGGCCCTCAAGGCCATCCGCCAACGCATCCAGAGCCAGATGAACGGCCTGGACGATTCCGCGGGCAAGGTGCGTCTCCGCATCAATGTGCTGGACCGCCTGCTCTCCCGGTTCAGAAAGGCGGGGTGACCATGGGGCTGAGAGATATCATCCAGGCCATCCGGGAGTATCCCGCTGCCCACGCCGGGCTGGAAACAGCCCGGTCTGAACTGCGGCAGGTCCGGCAGGCGTTGGATCAGAGCGAACAGGGGCAAAGATCGCTGCGGATTACATTGGAGGAACAAAAAACCAATGCAAAATTCCTCTCCCATAAGGCAGCGGCGCTCCAGGATGCTCTGACAGAGTTTTGCCCCTGGCTGTCTACGCTGGAGGAGATGAAGCGGCTCTACGATACCATCTCACCCAGCCTGGACCCCAGCGGCTTCACGCTTTACCGTACCGCTGAAAAGCTGACGGGCATTGATATTCATACATTTTTCCCTTATGAAGATAACCGGGGAATGTTTGAGGACATGGATGGCCGCCAGCTTCTGAACTGCCTGATTGCCGCCCGGTTCGGCGCGGTGAAGTGGGAAGTCGTGGAAGGGACCGGCCATGAGAGAGCCGTGTTCCGGGAAGTGGATACCACCACTCCGGAGTACCGGAAATTTGAATGGCAGCTTTATAAAAATGTACTGGAACGCATGGGCTTTGAAAACATTCTGGCGCCGGAGCAGGAGGCGGGTGTCATCGAAAACAGTGTGACGGAACTGAAGCTCTACAGCCCCCTGACAGCCGACCTATACATGGAGCCGGACCCGGACAGCCAGGAACACGCGGACGGCACGGAGCTGCTGGTAGATCTGTACGGAGAAGATTTGACCGATTACAAAAAAATCATTTTGAACGCTATTGAGGATGAGATGCTCCCGGAAATGGAGGAGCAGGGGCTGATGTTCGCCTTTTCCGGCTCTGAGGCGCTTGGCGAAAAAGTTCTCTCTCTGTTCCCCTCCGTGGAGGAGGTGGACGGTGTGCTGTGCGGCGCTTTGGTCTGTCAGATCAAGGGAGCGCTGACACTGGCTGAGCTGGAGGAACTGAAAGAGTTCTGCACCAGCCAGTATGCGGACGGCTGGGGTAAGGACTATGCCCAACGTCCCAGGCATACGGCGGACGGCGAGCTGTATGTGAACTTCTGGCAGGACGACAGCTTTTCTATTCTCACCAAGGAAGAACTGGATACAGCGAAAGCGGCCAGCCGCCCTCTGCGCCAGCCGAAACGGGGAGGTGATGCCAGATGAATGACAATATCACAGAGGTCAACAAAGATACCTTCTGGGAGTTGATTGCCCAGGCGCAGGAGCGTCCAGGCGGTCCCAGCGAGTGGTTGATGGAACAGTTGATGGACCTGGGGCCGGAGCAGGCAAAAGCGTTCGATGACATCGCCTGTGCCTACACCAGCCTGGCCTATCAGTACGGACTGTGGACCGCCGCCTCCGTCATGGAGCGCGGCGGCTGCACCGATGACGGTTTCCTCGACTTCTGCGGCTGGCTGATCGCCCAGGGCCGGGAGGTGTATATGGCGGCGCTGAAGGACCCGGACTCCCTGACGGAGGCGCCGGACTATCGGGATCAGCGCTTCGACTGCCTCCCCCACATGGGGGAACGCGCCTACGAGGAACTCACAGGCCGGGAGGTATACGAGGACTTTGACCCAGCCAGGTATGACGCACTGAAAAGGTCGCTGAAGCAGGATATCGTGTATGGCGATGGGATCGGATATCCCTACGATGCTGCCGACGTGCTGGCCTACCTGCCCCGCCTGTGCCAGAGGTATATGCCGGAAGGGGTGAACATTGGCGCTTGGAATAGAAACAGTATGGAGATCAGGGCGGCCTGCGCCACCGCTCAGAAAAGCAAAAAAATCAAAAAGAATCGGGGTGATTCCAGATGAGCGAGACCAGCACCATCGGGGTGGATCATGGGTATGCCGCCATGAAAACCGTCCACTGTGCCTTCCCCACCGGGCTGGTGGAGTACGACAATGAACCCTACACCCGGCAGGATGTGCTGGAATACGGCGGCAAATTCTATGTGGTGGGCAGCGGGCGCCAGCCGCTCCAGAAGGACAAAACCGCCACGGAGGACTACTACCTCCTGACCCTCGCCGCCATCGCCAAAGAGCTGGCCCACCGGGGAGCTGGCACCGCCGCCGCTGTCCATCTGGCGGCTGGCCTGCCCCTCACCAGCTTCGGGCGGGACAAGAAGAAGTTCCGAGGCTATCTGCTTCGGGATAGGCAGCCGGTGTCCTTCCGCTATGAGGGCATCGCCTACACTGTCACCATCACGGAGGTGTCCCTGTTCCCCCAGGGCTATGCCGCCGTGCTGACCCAGCAGGAGCTGCTGGACGAACCGTCCGTCATCGTGGCGGACATCGGGGGCTGGACGGTGGACCTGATGCGGCTGGACAACCGCGTCCCCAACGCCGCCACCTGCCGGAGCCTGGAGCTGGGCATGATCC
>JAAWCD010000059.1 GCA_022793095.1 Oscillospiraceae bacterium
CCGCTGATCTGTCTGTAGAACCAGCTTAAAGTTCTTTTGTTCCCTCTTCGCTGGGAAATTTGACTGGAATAGAACTTCAGGCTGTGTTCTGCCGCTGATCTGTCTGTAGAACCAGCTTAAAGTTCTTTTGTTCCCTCTTCACCGGGAAATTTGACTGGAATAGAACTTCAGGCTGTGTTCTGCCGCTGATCTGTCTGTAGAACCAGCTTAAAGTTCTTTTGCTTACTTTTCTTTCAAGAAAAGTAAGTGGAAAAATTCACAATTCAGTCAAAAATCCAGAGAGTATTTATGGTATACTGTTAGTGATTACATTGATTGAAGGATAAAAGACAGGAGGAAGCCAATGAGCAACAACTATTGTGAGATTACACCCGCCATTGAAACTTTGGCCCAGCTGAGTGTGGAAAACAGCACCATTCAGCAGGAGGATTACAGCAGGTACGGTGTCATGCGGGGCCTGCGTGACCAGAACGGAAAGGGCGTTCTGGCCGGTCTGACTGATGTGTCGGAGGTCGTGGGCGTCCGGGAGGAGAACGGAAAACGGGTGCCCTGTGACGGTATTTTGTGTTACCGGGGCTATGACGTTCGGGACCTGGTCAATGGCTTTGTGAAGGAAAACCGGTTCGGCTTCGAGGAAACCGCCTGGCTGCTGATGTTCGGGGATCTGCCCACACCGGCCCAGCTGGCGGACTTTAAGGAACAGCTGGGCGACTCCCGGCGGCTGCCCACCAACTTTGTCCGGGATGTCATTTTGAAGGCGCCCAGCGCGGATATGATGAACGCTCTGGCCCGCTGTGTGCTCACCAACGCCAGCTATGACGACTACCCTGACGATATTTCTCTGCCCAATGTGGTGCGCCAGTGTATTCAGCTGGTGGCCAAGTTCCCCATGTTCGCGGTTTACGGCTATCAGGCCTATAATTATTATGAGAAGGGAAGCAGTCTTTACATTCACGCCCCGGACCCCAGCCTGTCCACAGCGGAAAATATTCTGGTGCTGCTGCGTCCGGACTCCTCTTACACCCCGCTGGAGGCCCGGGTTTTGGACCTGTGCCTGGTGCTCCACGCAGAGCACGGCGGCGGAAACAACTCCACGTTTACCACCCACGTGGTCACCTCCTCGGGCACGGACACTTATTCGGCCATGGCCGCGGCGCTGGCTTCCTTGAAGGGCCCCCGTCACGGCGGCGCGAATATCAAGGTGATTCAAATGATGGCCGACCTGGAGGAGCATGTCAGCGACTGGGAGGACGAAGACGCGCTCAGGACGTATCTGAATGGTCTGCTCAACCGGGAGCAGTTTGACAAAAAAGGGCTCATTTACGGCATGGGCCATGCGGTTTATTCGCTGTCTGACCCCCGTGCGGTGGTGCTGAAGGGCTTTGCAGAAAAGCTGTCCGCGGAAAAGGGAATGGAGAAGGAGTTCCAGCTTTACGAGCGTGTAGAGCGGCTGGCAGCGGAGTGCATCTGCGGTGAGCGGACGATTTTCAAGGGCGTCTGTGCCAACGTGGACTTGTATTCCGGCTTCGTCTACCGGATGTTGGATCTGCCGGTGGAGCTGTATACGCCCATCTTCGCGGTGGCCCGTGTGGCCGGCTGGTCGGCCCACCGGATTGAGGAACTCATCAACATGGGCAAAATCATCCGTCCCGCCTATAAGGCTGTTTGCCCCCGCAAGGACTACACCAGCCTGGAGACGCGGTAGTTCCTTTTTCTTGAACGAAAAAGAACTTCAAACTGGTTCTGGCTGGGCGTTTTCCAGCGGGATTTAAAAATGGCAGGTGACAAATGGCGTGGTAAACATTCGAGTGATGCGTATTGAGGACTATAATGGGGTGTATAATTTGTGGCTGAACACACCGGGCATGGGCCTCAACACGACCGACGACAGCAGAGAGGGGATTTCCCGATACTTAAGGCGCAATCCAACCTCAAGCTTTGTCGCGGAGGCGGATGGACAAATCGTGGGCGTCATCATGGCTGGACATGATGGACGCAGGGGCTACATCCATCATACGGCTGTGCTGCCGAAATACCGAAATCAGGGAATCGCCGGAAGGCTTCTCGATTGCGCCATGTGTGCATTGGAAAAAGAGGGGATCAACAAGGCTGCGTTGGTTGTCTTTGCACGGAACGAAATTGGAAACGCCTTTTGGGAAAACAGAGGCTTCCAGGTGAGAGATGATTTGATCTATCGGAATAAAAATATTCATGCGTTGGAGCGAATTGACACCTGACAGGCCTTTGTGACTGCGCTTTCTGTAGAAACCAGAAAACCGGAACCGCTGAAATTTCTGCGGTTCCGGTTTTTTATTGGTGAAAGGCTTCAGCCCAATCGCGCCCGCTTTGGCGAGACAGCCAGACCCACGCCCATGATAACCAATGCGGCAAAGATACCGGCAAACAGGGAATCGAAGGGCAGCACGCCGCTGAGCGCCGTGCCGAACAGCAGCACAATCACCGGCCCGGCGACGATGGAGGCCAGAGCGAATTTCCGGTCAATCCGGCCCGGCAGCCACAGAGCCGCACACAGCGGCACGAAGACGACCGCGCCCCGCAGGCCCATGGACATGAACGCGAACTGCAAAATCGTGTCGCCCAGAGAGCCGGTAGACAGGCAGCAGGCCACTGCCAGCACAATCACGATGCAGAGCTTGGACAGCAGTCCGCTCTTCACTGGGCTGTCAAACCTATGGGTGAGCTTTTTGACAATATCGTTGTTGACAATGGTGGAGATGCCCAAGGCCAGCCCTGCGCCGGTGCCGACCACCGCCACGAACAGGGTGCCCAGAATCACGCCCGCCAGCACTGGCGGCATGTATTCCAGCGTAAAGGCCGTGAGGGCGGTTTTGGCCACAATTCCTGGATGGGTGGCCCGCATGTAGAGGCCCACCAGGATACCACCCACGCCAATCGGGGGAATGAGCACCGCGCTGAGCAGCGCACCCTTCCGTCCAGCATCGTCCGACTTGCCGGACAGCACGGCCTGGGCATAGGTCTGGGTTGTGAGTACGCCCAGAATCAGGCTCAGACCCGCGCCGATGTCCTCGCCCGCGCCTCGGGCAAAGAGACTGAAGAAGTTGACGCCCTCTGGGTTGTCAATGCTGTGAACCAGGTCCACAAAGGGCCCCACACCGCCCACCAGGGCCAGCACCACGCCGGCGCAGCCCATCATGGCCACATACAGCAGGATGGTCTTGAGCACGCCAACCATACCGGCCCCCTTCGTGCCGCCGAAAACCACATACAGCACCATGAACAGGGCGGAGATGATGAGCTCCGGCACCACGCCCATGGTGGGGAAAATGACCGCCAGAACGGCGGTGGCGGAGATGAGCTGAGAGATGATATTGATGAAGGTGCCCACCGAATTGAGCACAGAGGCCGCCATACCCGCGCCGTCCCCGTACTCCTTGCGGATCATGCCCACCAGGGTAGGACAGTTCTGGGCCCGCAGGGGCTTTACATACACCAGCGCCAGAATGAGGCAGGCGATGCCCCCGCCCAAGGTGAACCACCAGGCGGACATGCCGTAATTGTAGGCCAGCTGAGCGGTACCCACGGTGGAGGAGCCGCCCACCAGCGTGCCGATGATGACGCCCGCGATGATGGGCGCTCCGTTTTTGGCAGCTTCGCCGCCCTTCACTTTCGTTCCGGAATAGATGCTCAGTCCGGCGATAACGCCAATGGTCGCCACCAGGCCTATCATCATCCAAATGTCCATAACAGTCCACCTTTCTCTTCTTTTCTCGAACGGAAAGAAGCAAAAGAACTTTAAACTGGTTCTATCCGACAGGGTGCGTCAGAGCGCAGCTTAAAGTTCTTTTTGCTTCCTTTTCTTTCAAGAAAAAGAAATCAGCTTGTCAAAAACAGCAATTCTATGCTGCCGGAAAATTTGACAGCATGAAGTTATACCATGCAGCCCACGTGCTCAGGAATGATGAGGTCCGCGCCGGTCTTGGCCTGAACCTCCTCCGCCGTGACGCCAGGCGCCAGCTCTTCCAGAACCAGACCCTCCGGCGTGACATGCAGCACGCACAACTCAGTGATGATATAATCCACCTCATGGGCCGCAGTCAGCGGCAGGGTGCACTTCTTCAAAATCTTGGGATTCCCCTTCTTGTCACAGTGCTCCATGGTGACAATGACCATGTTGGCTCCCGCCACCAGGTCCATGCCGCCGCCCATACCGGGTACCTTTTTGCCGGGAATGATCCAGTTGGCCAGATTGCCTTCCTGGTCCACCTCCAGTGCGCCCAGCACTGTGGCGTCCACATGTCCGCCCCGGATGAGGCCGAAGCTCATGCAGCTGTCAAAGGTGCAGCCGCTGGGGAGGATGGAGGCCGGCTGTCCGCCAGCGTTTACCACGTCGTGGTCCCATTCCTCAGCCGAGGGGGTGGGGCCGATGCCAATGAAGCCGTTTTCCGACTGGAGCTGAATTTCAATTCCCTCCGGAATGTGGTTTGCCACCTGGGTTGGCATGCCGATGCCCAGATTGACCAGATCGCCGTCCCGAAGAAAGCGGGCGGCGCGGTTGACAATCAATTCTCTGCCTTCCATTGCGCTCTCCTCCTTTACAGCTGAACGACCATGTCGACGCAGACGCCGGGAGTGCAGACCGCATCCGGGTCCAGCTCGCCCACCGGGACGATCTCCTCCACCTCGGCGATAACGAAGTCGGCAGCCATGGCCATCATGGGGTTGAAGTTTTTCGCTACCCGGCGGTAGACCAGGTTGCCGGAGGTGTCCGCCTTCCAGGCCTTGACCACAGCCACTTCCGCCCGAAGGGGCAGCTCCAGCAGGTAGGTTCTGCCATTGGCGGTAATCTCCTGCTTGCCCTCTGCCACGGAGGTGCCCACGCCGGTGGGGGTCAGCACGCCGCCAAGCCCGGTGCCGCCGCAGCGGATGCGCTCAGCCAGGGTGCCCTGGGGCACCAGGGTGACTTCCAGCGTTCCCTCGTTCATCTGCTCCGCCACTTTGGGGTTGAGTCCCACATGAGAGGCGACGATACTGCGGGCGCGGCGCTCCACAATCAGAGTGCCGATGCCGTCGGCCTTGTCGTTGCCAGCGTCGTTGGCGATGATGTGAAGGTCCTTGAGCCCCGCGTCCGCCATGGCCCGGCAGAACTTGTTGGGGGAACCCACATTGGTGAAGCCAGAAAGCATGACGGTCATGCCGTCGTGGCATTTGGCCAGGGCCTCTTCCAGGGAGGCCACTTTATTTTTTGCCATGTTTATCTTCCTTTCTTAGGAGGAATTCTCGAAATGACGCGCTTACCCAAGCGCTCCGTTAGAATCAGTCAAGAAAGCGCGGTTTCTTTCTTGGAAGAAACGAGCTCAAACAGGGTCGTCCAGGAACTTTTTTTCCACCCGGAAAGCTTCAAAGAGCTGCCTGTCCCGCTTGGCCAGCTCCTCCTCCATATCCATACCTGTGTAATCGTAAAAACCCTTGCCGGTCTTGATGCCCAGCTCGTTGTGGGCGACCATTTCCTCCAGAACGTGGGGAATCGGGTCGTCCTCCGGCAGCTGGGGAAGCTCGTAGCTGTGGTTGCGGAAGTTGTTGTAGGTCATATCCACGCCGCCGAAGTCCATCCGCTTGCACAGGCCCAGCACCATGGCGCGGGGGATGAAGGAATTCTTTACTGCCATGTCAATGTCTTCCGCGGTGCAGTAGCCCTGATCCAGCAGATAGAAGACCTCCTGATTCAGGCACTGCTGAAGCCGGTTGACAATGTAGCCCCGGATGAATTTCTTCATGTGGACCGGTGTTTTGCCGCCCTTTTTCAGCAGCTCCATCACTGCCTCAATGATTTCCGGCCGGGTCTGCTCGTTGCCCACGACCTCCACCAGGGGAATGACATTGGCAGGGGCGTACCAGTGGGCGATCACGGTGTCGGGCAGGCGGCGCTCGGGCATAATCTCAAAAATGTTCAGGGCAGAGGTGTTGGAGGCGATGATGACACCCATGGGCAGGATTTCATCCAGCTGCTGGTAAACCGCGGTTTTGATGTCCTTTTTCTCCACAATGGCTTCCATAATCATGTCCACACCGTCCATGGCCTCCTGGAGGTCAGAGGAGTACGTGACCTTGTGGAACAGGGGCTCCACCTGCTCTTCCTTGAGCAGCTTTTCCTCGACAAAGACCTCCAGATTCTTGTGCAGGGAAGTCTTGGCCTTTTCCAGAGCGGCGGGGACGATATCGTAGAGACAGACCTCGCAGCCGGCGATGGTCAAAATTTCCGCGATGCCGGGTCCCATAATCCCCGCGCCCATCACGGTTACTTTTTTGATTTCTTTCATAACGATCGCGCTCCTTGTCACAGATATACAGCGAAACCCCATTTATCCGTGTCCGTTAAATGGGGTTTCAAACTGTAGCTCAAAACAGTGAATTATTAGAAGTTGCCGGGCTCCCATGCCACGAGTCTGACGAAGCCGCCGTCCGCCATCTCACAGCGGAAGGGGAAGGCCGCGATAATCATCCGCTTGCCGGTGACCTCGTCGATGTCGCCGCCGGCATTCTCCACCGTGCAGACGCCATGCTGCATGTACAGCCGGTGGCAGGGCTCGTAATCGGGATATTCCACCGTGGGGTCCTTGCCGGTCGCGGTCCGGTAAGCAGTGTCCAGCCAGGGCATCTGCTCCTTCAGAGGATGATGCCACAGGGGAGCGTCAGTGGCGCCCCAGGTGCCGGAAATGCCCTTGATGTGCTTCTCATTGATGAGCCACTTCGCCAGCTCCGGGCCCTCGCCGGGGTAGTAGTTGTAATACTTGTCGTTGTTCTTTCTCCAGAAGTGATGGAAGCCGGTGTTGATGACCACCCAGTCATTTTCCCGGATTTCCAGGCCATCCTTCTTGCAGGCGGCCTCCACCTCGGCGGGCTTGATCTCATGCCAGATATCGCCCATCTTGGCCGGGTCGCCTCCAGCGGCGTTCCACTTGGCCTCAAACTCATCCTTCAGGTAGCGCATATCCACGATGACACCGGAGCCGATGCAGCGGGCCAGAGGGATCTCGGCCAGGGTGTAGCCGTTGCGCTCCCGGTCGCACTCCTCCTCGTGGAGGACGTGGTTGGGGGCGTCCATGTGGGTGCCGGCGTGGAGGGTGCCGGT
This sequence comes from Oscillospiraceae bacterium, assembly GCA_022793095.1. Classification (GTDB taxonomy): domain Bacteria; phylum Bacillota; class Clostridia; order Oscillospirales; family Oscillospiraceae; genus JAAWCD01. The sequence goes on from JAAWCD010000059.1 coordinate 7,112, forward strand.
GTAGGTCATGGTACGCTTGTGGAAGCGGCCCAGGTACTGGCCGCGGGGAAACACCAGATCCTGACGCGGGCCGGGGAAGGGCCACAGGGGGGTATCCACGCCCCAGGGCATGGAAAGATCATAAATCTTGGGCATCTTGCTGTCGTCGAGGTACATTTTGCAGTCGGAAAGGGGCATGTAGGCCATGAGAAACTCCTCCTTTGATTTATGTGGTTTATCCTTGATAGGATTATCGTACACCTTGGAATCATTCCAAAGTCAACCCCTTTCTCACGGTTTTCCCAAAGAAACTGTCCGCACAAAAAATCCGCAAAGAAGCGTTCAGCGCAGTGGCGATTTTGTGGCAGCGGTACCCTTGGCAGCGCAGATCAAATATGCGTGTGACCACTGGAGCAGTCACAGGATTGATGATAAAAATGTGCGCGTCCTCCGGGTTTTTCAGGCAGCCGGTAGGAGCGTAACAGCCAATGTATTTCCCGGCCTTGGAGCTGGACTGCTTGACGGCTCTGATCTTGTTACGGTGTCCCGGGCGTACAGGTTGTTTGCTGCATTTTTTGGAATAGCCAGCATCTCCTTAATGCTTGTGGATGGTATCCACGCCATCGTTAAGGGCGGTAAACCGGCAGAAAAGCTCAATTTCCTGATCCTGCTCACCGTCCTCGCCCGTGGTACTCTGGAATTTTTTCAATCAGGGCATTCAGCAGAGGGGCGGTCAATTCGGTGGGATTGGCGTACTGCTGGATAAGATCAATCCATTTCCGGGCGTCGCTCTCCGTCTGCTTCACCGTATTAAGAGCCTATCTCAAATTGATTCGCACGCATCTTGCCTGCAAATTTTGCGCCATGCTACACCAAAATCCCCAGCAATCCACAAAGGATTGCCTGCGGGTTTGGCTTCCCTTGACGAAAAAGCTGACGGCGCAATCTGCACACGCCGGATTCTGGGATAGGCTCTAAGTTCCACCGTCAAAGTGTCAATCTTCTCCGCCAACTTGCCCTGAACGGTCTGGTACTTGGGGGTGAGCATATTGAAATTGTACTCCATAACGCGTCCAGCCGCCCAGTCCCCATAGAGCTTCGCAAACAGCCCGCCAACCTCAGCCTTGCGCTTCCCGGCCTTCTTCCGCTCCATAGTCTGCTTCTTCTGGGCGGCGTTCCGCTCTGAATGCTAGCCATACTATATCACCTATCTATATTGTATATTTTACTTTTTGGCTTGAAACTAAAGTATACAGAACAAGTTTTAATCTTTACTGTTTGCATCCTGGGTGTTGATTTATTCACCGTATCTTCGTAAAATGAGACCTGTGTATTGCAGCACGAAAACTGTTGTGAGGTTTCTGTGACATTTTCATGTTATCCTGTAAGGGAAAGGAAGTGAAGACATGAGGCTTTTAGTCGTTGAGGACGACCGCCTTTTGAACAATACCCTTTGCTACAATCTTTGCACGGCGGGCTACACCGTGGACGCTGCCATGTCAAAATCAGCGGCGGTCAATTTCTGCGAAGCGCAGGACTATGATTTGATCGTGCTGGATGTCAATTTGCCTGATGGAAGCGGGTTTGACTTCTGTACGGAAATCAAAGAGCGCCGTCCAGATACCGCCGTAATTTTCCTGACCGCAAACGATCTGGAAAGCGATATGCTAAAAGGCTTTGAGTTGGGAGCAGACGATTATGTGACGAAGCCGTTTCCGATCCGTGTATTCCGAAAAAAAGTATCGGCTCTGCTGGGCCGCATCCAGAAGCA
>JAAWCD010000060.1 GCA_022793095.1 Oscillospiraceae bacterium
ACATCCTAAATACCGACCACGAGTACGTACAAAAACCGCAGTTACCTCTTTCACAGAGGATAACTGCGGTTTTTTGCGTCCTCGAACAAAAACGAAAGGAGCACACCCATGAATGAACAGGCAAAAGCTCATGCGGGTCACCTATTACGACCCCAAAAACAGTGTGCGGCTCACCGGCTACTCAGACACGGCAGTCTGGGACGAAACGGGCCAAACCCTGATCGCCCTTCGCTTCGGCGGCTACCCGGAGGAGGTGCGCGGCCTGGCAGACGCCATTTATGGCGGAGTTACCATCGAAATCGAGAATGGAGGTAGCACCCTCCACCTCAAGACCCTCCCCAAGCAATACCGCCGGGAACTCAACCATGACGGCCTGTACGCGGAGGCCACCCTGATCGCCCAGGACGACAGCCAGAACGCGCCCCCTTCCTTGGAAGAGGACGGGCAGGCCAAACAGGACCTGCCCCCGCGCGTCTACCTGTTCTGCCCGCCCGGCGACCGGGAAGCGCTGTTCCGGCAGGTCGATCAGAAGACCGCCGTGCCGCTGATTCCAGAATTTCAGGACTACTTCTTGGACCAGCTCATCCAGCGGAACATCCTCCGGCCCTTGCGGGTCTGTTCCCGCTCCCGAAAAATGGAGGCGTGGACGCTCCGCTGCGAGGCTCAGGACAAAAACATCGCGGCCGTCCTGGAAGAGGGCCTGAAAACCGGCGCCATCACTATTCCCGGCGGAGCTCCCGGGCCGTCCCCTCTGGACGGCCTGGACTCGGTGACGGACTACCTCAACACCTTCGGCGTCACCGTCGCCGAGCGCATCAAGAATCTGTTCGTCCCCCTCTTCGACCCGGCCAGGGAGCCCCTGTCGCCGGAGGTGCTGGAGATCAACCGCTACATTCAGGAGCATGCCGGATATTCCCTTTACGACGCTCAACTCGCGGTGTCGGAGGCGATCAAACGGCAGCTCCAGCGGGGCAAGGTGGGCCTCATCGTGGCCGAATGCGGGTCCGGAAAGACCAAGCTGGGCACGGTATCCATCGCGGCGGTCGCTGCGGGCGTTCACGCGCAGCAGCGGAAGGCGGGCCATGGCAAAGCCTTTCACGTCGTCCTGTGTCCCTCCCATGCGACCAAAAAGTGGGTGCGGGAGATCGAGGAAACCGTGCCGGACGCCTTTGCCGCCGTGGTCCACAGCATCCAGGAATTTGACCATCTCTACCAACTGTTTGACCGGGGAACCAAAAGCTGTTTCGCGGTCCTCTCCAAGGAGAAGGCCAGGGACGGCTACATGCGGGCCCCGGCGGTCGTCTACCGGCGCTGGAATCGGGAGGGCCTGCCCATTGCGCGCATTCCGCCCCTTCCGGACGGTTCCGCTGAAAATGAGAGTCCCCGGACTCCGGTTTTCTGCTGCCCATCCTGCGGCGCGGTTGTCATGATGGATATCAGCAGGGACGGCACAGTTTACCGCGTCCCCGCCAATTCCCTCTACTTCCGCCGGGAGCACGGTCAAAACCACAAGTGCGAAGCCTGCGGAGAATCCCTCTGGACCGCCCTCAACCCGGACGCCTGGCGGCGGCAGACACTGTGGGGCAAGATCGGCGGCTACGGCTTTGTCTACCGCCCACTGCTTCCTGAGCATCTGCGCCGGGAAAAGGGCGAAGCCTTCCGGCAAAAGCTTCTGGAGCTTTCTGAGCACCCGGGCGACAGCTTTCCGGCCAAGGGAGCCAATCGGGCCTGCGCCCTGAGCACCTACATTAAAAAGAAGTACAAGGGCAAAATCTACGGCCTGATTGTGGATGAGCTCCATCAGTACAACAACAAGTCCGGTCAGGGCGACGCCATGGCGGAGCTGTACGGCACGGCGAAAAAAGTGGTCGGCATGACCGCCACCCTTATCAACGGCTACAGCTCCGGCATCTTCCATCTGCTGTACCGGCTGGCTCCCGCCCGAATGGAGCAGGATGGCCAGAGCCATGAAGCGCCCTCCCGGTTCGATTCCGAGTACGGCGTCATCCAGAACACCTATGAGGAAAAAGAACCGGAGTACAACACGAACCGGCGGACGGTCCGGACGAAAAAGGCCGCGCGGCTGCTGCCCGGCGTCTCTCCGCTGGTGTATTCCCGCTTCCTGATGGAGCAGGCCGTCTTTCTTTCCCTGACCGATTTGGGGAAGGAATTGCCGGAGTATGAGGAGATTCCAATCCCCATTTCCATGCCGGAGGACACTAAGAAGGAGTATGACCGGATCGAACAGGCGCTCAAACGGGTCTTAAAGAATGACAGGAAGGCGGCGCGGAAAATCCTGTCCGCCTATCTCAATCTTTTGACTGCCTACCCGGACCAGCCCTACGGCCACGGCCCCCTGTATCATCCCATCAGCGGCAATCCCATCGTAGAGCCGAAGGACACCGCCGTTCCCAACGAGCTGCTGCCCAAGGATGAAGCGCTGCTGGAGATCGCGGAGCGGAAAATCGCCGCTGGAGAAAGGGTCCTCATTTACACCAACTGGACCCGGCTGGACACCCAGCACAAGCTGCTGGACCTGTGCTCGGCGCGGGGCTGGCGGACGGAGATCCTGCCCGCCAAGGTGAAGCCGGACAGCCGGGAAGCCTGGGTGTCGGACCGGCTGAACAGCGGCTTGCAGGTGCTGATCGCAAACCCGTCCCTGGTGGAAACGGGATTGGACCTGAACGCCTTTACCACGCTCATTTTCTACGATATCGGGTACAAGCTGTTCACCCTGCGGCAGGCCAGCCGCCGTTCCTGGCGCATCAACCAGACCGCGCCCCGGGTGGAGGTGTACCTGCTCTACTACCAGAGCACCATGCAGCACAAGGCGATCAAGCTCATGGCCTCCAAGCTGGCCGTGGCCGGCATCATTGAGGGCTCCTTCTCCGAGGAAGGTCTGGCTGCCATGAGCGAATGTGAGGACATGACCACCATGATGGCCAAGGAGCTGATGCTGGGCATCCGGGACAGCGTGGAGGATGTGGCGGAAACCTTCAAGCGCATGGCGCTTCTGAAGCCGAAGGCCGCGGAACCTTCCGCCGCTCTGGAGGCGTCTCAGCCTCGGGAGGAAGCGCCGGCGCAAAAGCCGGAAGCGTCCGTCACCGCTGCCGTCAGCCCGCTTCTGTGGAACCGAACCCATCCGGTCAAAAAGCACGGCCCGCCGGAGCTCAGTATGGACCAGACGATGCTGTTCCAAATCGCGTAGGAGGGATCGAGCATGCTCATTCATGTCAAACGGGAAGAGGCCCTTGCCCTGGTCAAACAGGTGATGCAGGCCATTCCCAGAAAAACCACCGTCAAGGCGCTGGAAGGCATTCACATGGAGGCGGACGCGAACCGCTCCCTTCTGACCCTGACAGCCACCAATCTGGAGATCGCCATCCGCGCCTCTCTGTGCGCGGCGGCGGAGCAGTCCGGCAGCGTAATTCTTCCGGCCAGATTCCTGGCGGACGCCCTTTCCCGCTTCGACGGGGACACCGTCGGGCTGGAGCTGGACGAAGCGGGGCGATGCACCCTCCGCTCCGGCCGGGCCCGCTACGAAATTCAGGCGCTGCCCGGCGCCAAATATCCCATGCCGGAGCTGCCCTTTCCCGAGGACACGATTTCTGTCAAGGGACTCCGCAGTCTGGCTCGGAAGCTCCTGTTCGCAGCGGCGGAGGATAATGCCGCTCTGATGTCCTGCGTCAAGCTCACCCTGGGCCCGGAAGGGCTGAAGGCTGTCAGCACCAACGGCTTCTGCGTTGCGGAGGCCAGAGGGGACGACAGCTGCAAAGGACAGGCGGAGCTTCTGATCCCGGCCCGTTCGCTGAGCGTTCTGGCGTCCATCTCTCATGACAGCGATGTGTATGAGATGGGCCTTGCCGGAAAGAGCGTGGTGTTCTGGGATGGAACCCTGCTGTTCACCGCCCGGCTGAGGGAGGGGAGGTATCCCGATACCGCCCTTTTGATGGAGCGGTTCAACCCCCGGTATTCGGTCAGCGTATCTGCGGAGGAACTGGCCGCCGCGCTGGACGCGGCGGCGGTGCTGAAGGCGGAATCGCCAAGGGTTGCCCTCGCCATCGGAGCGCACGAACTCAGAGCCTGTTTAAAATCTCCTGGCACACCGTCTGAACCGGCCTTTTTCCGTCCTGCGGCGTCAAAAATGCTCGGAATACATCCAGTATTCCTGCGCTTTTTTCCTTGCTGGACGAAAAAATTCCGGCCCATCCAGCGCACCCGGAGATTTTA
>JAAWCD010000061.1 GCA_022793095.1 Oscillospiraceae bacterium
AGAGGACCATCGCAAGGGCCAGAACCAGAGAGAGCACCTTTTTGAGGTTTCTCATGGATTTGTTTCCTCCTTCGATATTTTTCGGCAAAAGAGCGGAAAACCGGCCAAAAAAGGTTCTCAGGCCGGTATAACACTCCTTATAGTCTCCGAAAAACGATCAAACCGAGCGAAAAAAGGGACCAAACCTGCGGTTTGGTCCCTTAAAAGTTGCGTTTGGTAGAAAGTTGGTAGAAAAAACTTAAAATCTGTGGAAAATGACGAACCCGGAATCCATTGTACCGCAACGGATTCCGGGGATTCCTCTGGTAGAAAACAGGTAGAAAAAATGTATTTTGACGAAAGAAAATTTCCCCGTAGAATCCGTACTCCATCGCTTTTCCTTAAAATCATCTGAACGTTTTCCCGTCAGGAAACTTTTACATCGAAAAAAGTGGCAGGCGCCTATCCGATGTGGTATAATAACCGCAGCGCGGCGATTCGCTGCCCTGCCCGCCAGGTGGAAGCACCGTCGGGCTGCCACATCATCGAAAGGGGACCTAACCAATGGAACTGTGGGAAAAAAAGGTGGAATCCTCCACCATTTATGATGGAGCGATCATTCGAGTTGAGCTGGACCAGGCGGAGCTGCCCAACGGAACGCTCACCCGGCGGGAAGTGGTGCGCCATCCCGGCGGTGTGGCTATCCTGCCGCTGGACGCGCAGGGACGGGTAATCACGGTGCGTCAGTTCCGTTATCCCTTTTATACCGTGGTGACGGAGCTCCCCGCAGGTAAGCTGGACCCCGGCGAGGACCATCGGGACGCAGCTGTCCGGGAACTGTCCGAGGAGGTGGGCGCCACTGCCGGAGAGCTTATTTATCTGGGCTCCATGTACGCCTCTCCCGGTTTCTGCGACGAGGAGCTTCACATGTACCTGGCCCTGGATCTGACCGAGGGGCCCTGCCATCCTGACCCGGACGAATTCCTGGAGGTGGAGCGGGTGCCTTTTGACGGGCTGGTGGACCGGATTATGAAAAACGAGGTTCGGGACGGCAAGACGATCGCCGCTGTGCTCAGAGCCAAGGAGTACCTTGCCCGCCGCTGACGGAAGCGGCGGGTGTCAACCGAAAAGCGAGGTGTGACTTTTTTTGGGTAAGAAGATCCTGATTATTGAGGATGAAAAAAATATCGTCGATATTTTGAACTATAACCTGTGCCGGGAGGGCTACACCACCATGGAGGCCTACGACGGGAACAGCGGCCTGGAGCTGGCGCTGAAGGAAGCGCCGGATCTGATCCTGCTGGACCTGATGCTCCCCGGCATGAACGGCTTTGACGTCTGTCAGGCCATCCGGGCGGCGGGGCTTGCTATGCCGGTGCTCATGCTCACTGCCAGAGAGGAAGAGGCGGACAAGGTCCTGGGGCTGGAGGCCGGCGCGGACGACTATGTGACCAAGCCCTTCTCCATGCGGGAGCTGCTGGCCAGAGTCCGGACCAACCTCCGGCGCACCGAGATGCTGGAGGCCGCGGAGGAGGCCAAGGCCGCCTCCGGCGTGCTCACCTTCGGCACGCTGAGCATCGACACAGAGGGCTGCTCTGTCACCAAGGGCGGAGCGCCGGTAGATGTGACCCAGCGGGAATACGAGCTGCTCAAGTTCCTGGCCTCTCAGCCTGGCAAGGTGTTTTCACGGGAGGCGCTGATGGAACAGGTGTGGAACTACGACTATGTGGGTGACGTGCGGACGGTGGACGTGACCGTCCGCCGTCTGCGGGAGAAGATTGAGGACGTGCCTGCCGAGCCCCGCTATATCGTCACCCGCCGGGGAGTCGGCTATCTGTTTTCCGGACAGTAACATCATTGGGGGGGAAAGACCGTGTTCCGAAGCCTTCATATGAAGCTCATGCTCATCATGGTGCTGCTCATTGTCTCCCTGATGACCGTGGTGGGCTCCTTCCTGATTAACTCCGTGGTAACCTTCTACCTCGACGAGTTCTATGAGCAGATGGGGTCAAAATTCATGGATGACCAGGACTTTGTGGACGCCCTCCGCATCGCGGGGGAGGAGGAAACCAGCGGGGCCCAGGCCATCCAGGATGTGCTGGAAGCCAATGTGGGCTCCCTGGGCGTGGACAGCCATGCCCGGAACTATTACATCCTCAATGGCGTCACCGGGGCCTATCTGGCTGGCTCCAACGACGAGCTGGGGGCCAGCCTGGAGCCCACCCCCAACCTCTACCGTGCCCTCCAGGGCGAGGTTGGAAGTCAGAGCAATGTGGCAGTGGACTTCATGGACTTTGCTGTGCCCATTGAGCGGGGCGGGAACCGGTATATCATTTACATTTTGGACAGCCGGGAGACAGTGACCGCCCTAAATGACCAGTTGTTTTTCATCATTTTGGAATCGCTGGTGTTCGGACTGATTATCTCCATCCTGCTGTCCTTCCTTCTGTCCAAGACTATGATCGCCCCCATCGAAATGTTGACGGTGGGCGCGGAGCGTGTAGCTGCCGGGGACTTCTCCCACAAGATAGACGTGGCCTCCCGGGACGAGATCGGCGTGCTGACCAACACCTTCAACAACATGGCCAGCCAGCTGCAAACCACCTTGCAGGAGGTGGAGAACGAGCGCAACAAGCTGGACACCCTCTTTCTGCACATGACGGACGGCGTGGTGGCCTTCGACCCAAGCGGAGCGGTGATCCACGTCAATCCTGCGGCGCAGGGGATGCTGGGCCGCAGGGTGGGCGGCGCGGACAGCTACGGCGCCCTGTTTGGGGAAATCGCGCCCTTGAGCCGGTTGCTGGCCCTCCGCCAGCCTGGCTACCTGGAAGAGGAAATGCAGGTGGATGACCGGAGCTTGGAGCTGCTGCTGGCCCCCTTTTCCGGAGAGAATCAGGGCGGCGTCATGGTGGTCATCCACGACGTGACCGAGCAGCGGAAGACGGAGGAGGAGCGGAAGGAATTCGTGGCCAATGTCTCCCACGAGCTGAGAACCCCCCTGACCAACATTCGCAGCTATGCGGAGACCCTGGCCGGCGACGGAGGGGACCTGCCGCCGGAGATGCGAAAGAATTTCTTCGATGTGATTTTGAACGAGTCGGACCGGATGACCCATATTGTGCAGGACCTGCTTACCCTGTCCCGGTTTGACTCAGGAAAGAACGAGCTGAAGCTGACCTGCTTCTCCTTTGAGAAGATGGTGAAGGACGTGTATCACGCGGTGTTGTTAGAGGCGGGCCGGCACGGCCACGCTCTGACTCTGGACCTGGAACCCGGCCTGCCGGAGCTGACGGCGGACCGGGAGCGGGTTACCCAGGTGCTGATGAACATCATCTCCAACTCCATCAAGTACACGCCGGACGGCGGCCGGATTCAGATGAGCGCGGGCGTCACGGCGAACGGGCGGAAGGTCTGGCTGGAGGTGGCGGACAATGGCATCGGTATTCCCAAGAAAGACCGGAACCGGATCTTTGAGCGGTTTTACCGGGTGGACAAGGCCCGTTCCAGGGAGTCCGGCGGCACAGGGCTGGGGCTCTCCATCGCCAGGGAGATCATTCTCCAGCACAAGGGAACCATTGGCATCGTGGACACAGAGGAACCGGGCCTGACGGTCCGGATGACCTTGTGGATTGAGGGACCGGCCCATGAGTAAGGACGCGAGAAAGTGGCTGGAGCGGGGCAAAAGCCTGCTCATTGTGGCGTTGTCCTGCTCCGCGCTGGTGCTGCTGCTGAACACAGGCCAGGACAGCGCCAGAAGCGCGGGGTGGCTGAACCGGCTTCAGAGCCTGCTGCCGGTGGGCGGCGGCGGGCAGTCCGGCGCGGTGCTGCTGACGGAGACGGTGCGGCCGGTCCGCATGGCGGTGACCACAGAGCTGGGCCGGTATGGCGTCCAATATGACAACGAAAAGCTGGACGAGCTGTTCGAGGCGGTCAACCCCCTTCTCACCGAGAGTATGGCGGCCTGCGGGCCTGCCCAGAAAGGCGGTGAGTTGGGCTGGCGGAATGCGCTGGAGTCGCCGGGCATTTACTTTGATTTTTTAGGTGAGGTGCCCTTGTCCGCCCTGTCCGATCAGGAGGCCGGAGGGCTGGAGCAGCCCTCCGCCCGGCGGGTGGTATTGACGGTTGGGCAGGGTGTGGCCCGGCTGTGGTACTGGAACGAGGCGGATAGCGCACCCTATTTCTGCAACCTGACCGGCACCCTCCGGGAGCAGCTGGAGGAGTTTCTGGCCCAGTACGCTACCGAGGGCGGCGGCAGTCTGTTTGCCTACGAGCGGGAAGAGTACAACGCTCTTTCAGACTGGCAGCTGATTACAGCGCAGGAGTTCGCGCCTCAGGTCTATCAGGCGGCGAATCCCCTCGGCGGGGAACTGCTGAACCGGGTGGTGCAGGCCGCGGGCTTCAACCCTCACTCGCTGTACACGGTGAATGGGGACCTGGTGGTGAAGGATGTGGGCGCGACCCTGCGGATCCGGCCGGACGGCCGGGTGACCTACACGGAAGCCGCCGGCGCGGCGGCCCGGCTTTCGGTGGCGGCGGCCGGAGAGACGGCTACCCCCGCGGAGGCGGTGGAGGGAACCCGTGAGCTGCTGGAGCAGACCTTAGGGCAGGTCCAGAGCGAGGCCCGGTACTACCTCATCTCCTGTGAGTCTCAGGGGGACCGGCTGGAGGTTCGCTTTGGCTGCGCCCTGGACGGGGCTGAAGTGCGGCTTGGGGGCAGCGGCATGTTTGCCAGCTTCACCGTCACCGGGCGGCAGGTCAGCGCCTTTACGCTGCACTTTCGGAGCTACACGGCCATGGAGACCACGTCCCTGGTGCTGCCCTTGCAGCAGGCGATTGCCAGCATGCTGGCGGTCAAGCCGGAGGGGGGAGAGCTGTTGCTCTGCTACCCGGACACCGGCGCCGACGGCCCCATCTCCGCCTCCTGGTCCGTCACGGCGCTTTCTTGAAAGAACGCTTAGCAAAGAATTTATGCTGGCGTACTGCCATGCCTCTCAAGGGAGAGACTGCCCTCAGGAAGCATGGCAGTGCTTTTGGGGCTTGCGAAGGATGCGGCGGAAAATTCTTTTATCGAGTGCCGTTGGCATGGGATGATGGCATTTTTTCTAATTCCGCCTTAAAGGTCAATATTGACCACGCTAAAATCAAACTAGAAACTCGGAATTTGGGAACAGTTATGAATACGATAACCACCTTAAAATAAAAATTCCAGATTTCCAGGCATCAGCCGGTACTGCCCGCTGAAAGGAGGCCCGCGCCCGTGGAGTGGTCGAAAATCAAAAATATCGTCCTTCTCATCCTGGCCGCTTTGAATATTATCCTGCTCTGCATCGTGCTCTACCGCCAGCAGGAGGCCCGCCGGTACGAGACGGAGCTCCGGGCCAGTACGGTGGCCGTTCTGGCGGACAAGGGCATCAGTGTGGACGAGGACACCATCCCCTGGGAGGACCGCCGGGCCACCCACACGGTCCGCCGCAGTCTGGAGGAAGAGGCGGCGCTGGCGGAGCAGATGCTGGGCGTTTGCCAGCTGGCGGACACCAGCCCATACACCTACGCCAACGCTGTGGGAAGCGTCCGTTTCCGCACCAACGGAGAATTTGTCCTGCAATATGAGGGAGATTCTCCCTTTGGACTTGCGGAGCAGGGCGCGGAAGCCGTGCACGCCGGGCAGGTGCTGGAAAAGCTGGGACTGGCCGCGGAGATCATTGAGGTGCGGAACACGGAGGGGAGCATCGTGGAGGTCTCTGCCCGGCAGGTATGGGACAGCGGGCCCCTCTTCGACTGCGTCAGCGTGCTGGAGTATCGGAGCGGCCAGCTGCGCCAGGTCAGCGGGAAGCGCCTCTTTGGAACGCCGGACAGCGGAGGCCAGCAAAGCCTGACTGCCGCGTCTCTGCTGATGGGCTTTATGGGAGAGCTGGTCAGCAGCGGCCAGGTTTGCAACGAAATTACCGGAGTGGAAACCGGCTACACTATGACTGCCACCCTTCACGACGCCGCCGTGCTTAAGCCGGTCTGGTACATTACCGCCAATACCGGCCTCTTCGAGCTGGATGCCATGACAGGGAGCTTTAAAAAAATCACCTGAACTGTATTTTATGGAAAAGACAAATGACCACCCGAGGAAGAAAGATGAAATTCAGCATTTTTTTCTAAATTTTCTTTTGATTTTATGCTTTGACGGTGCTATACTATATTGGATGCAAAATCAGCGTCTCAGACTGTCGTTTTTTTGACAGCATTTTAAAGATAGATTTTTCCCGTGCGGGTTGAGAACTGGAATCGTTTTCCCCGCCGGTGTATTCTTGGTATGACCCTGGGCTGTTCAACACAGAAGATACTTGGAGAGGGTGCGTAATTTGACAAAGTATGTAATTCATGGCGGGAAGCCGCTTTATGGTGAGATTGAAATCAGCGGCGCGAAAAACGCGGCGGTAGCCATTATTCCGGCGGCCCTGCTGGTGGACGGCGTATGCCGCATTGAAAATGTCCCTCAGATCAGTGATGTCACATTAATTTTGAAGATTTTGCAGGATTTAGGCGCCGACGTTCGGACTGTGAACAAGAGCACCATGGAGGTGGACTGCACCGGTATTCACAACAACCGGGCGCCCTACGAAATGGTGCGGCGAATTCGTGCTTCCTATTATCTGATTGGCGCATTGCTGGGCCGGTTTGGCGCGGCGGATGTGGCCATGCCTGGCGGATGTGATTTCGGCGTCCGCCCCATTGACCAGCATATCAAGGGTTTTGTAGCCATGGGCGCGGAGGTGGACGTTCAGGGCGGCTTTATTCATGCCACCACCCAAAACGGAAGGTTGTCCGGAGCGCAGATCTATATGGATGTGGTTTCGGTAGGGGCCACCATCAACGTGATGCTGGCGGCGGCTCGGGCTGATGGAATGACAATTATTGAGAACGCGGCCAAGGAGCCCCATATCGTGGATTTGGCCAACTTCCTCAACTCCATGGGCGCGGATATTCGGGGCGCTGGCACGGATGTTATCAAAATCCGGGGCGTAGAGCGCCTTTCAGGCGGAACTTATTCCATCATTCCGGACCAAATTGAGGCGGGCACCTATATGACGGCCGCGGCCGCGGCCGGCGGCGAGGTGCTGATTAAGAATGTGATTCCCAAGCATCTGGACTGCATCACCGCCAAGCTGGTGGAGATGGGCGCAGAGGTGCAGGAGATGGGGGACGCTCTGCTCATCCGGCGGATGGGGAGGCTGTCCCGAACGAATGTGAAGACTATGCCCTATCCTGGCTTTCCCACAGACATGCAGCCTCAGATTGCTGCTGTGCTGGCCCTGGCGGAGGGGACCAGTTTGATTACAGAGGGTGTCTGGGACAACCGGTTCCGCTATGTGGACGAGTTTAAGCGGATGGGCGCACGCATCCAGGTAGACGGCAAGGTGGCGGTTATCGAAGGCGTGGACCATCTGACCGGCGCACCCATCCGGGCCTGCGACCTGCGCGCCGGAGCCGCCATGGTGGTGGCTGGTCTGGCCGCTCAGGGCATCACGGAGATTGACTGCGTATATCACATTGAGCGTGGCTATGAGGACATTGTACGGAAGCTTTCCGCCGTTGGCGCGGATATCCGGGTGGTCATCACGCCAGAGGAAGAAGACGTTCACAATAGCCACGCGGTTTAAGAAGCTGTAGGGCTTGGTGAGGCCGTCTGGCCCTACGAATACGGCAGGCTTTCGATAGAGCCAGTTTAAAGTTCTTTGCCAAGCTTTCTTTCAAGAAAGCGGCGAGCATGCTCAGGGGCGGGAATCCGTCCCTGATTTCTGTGTGGAGAGGGGGAAACGCTCTGGAACTGTGTACATTAGCCAGCGGCTCCAGCGGGAACTGCGCGCTGGTTTCCGGCGGCGGAGTACATATCCTGATGGATGCCGGTATTTCCGCGCGGCGCATCAGCCAGGGCCTGAAGGCGCTCGGCCTGACGCCGGAGGACCTGAGCGGCATCCTGATTACCCACGAGCACAGCGACCATATTTCCGGCCTGACCACCCTGCTGAAGCATCACAGGATTCCGGTGTATGCCACAGCGGCCACCGGCCGCCAGCTGGCCTACCGCATCGCTTGGGTGGCGGACAACCTGCAAACCGTTCAGCCCGGCGTTGGGTTCGCGGCAGGCGGTCTGGAGGTGCGGGCTTTCTCTACCCCCCACGACGCGGCAGACAGCGTGGGGTACACGGTGACAGAGGAGCGCGGAAAGCTGGCCTTCGCCACGGATTTGGGACATGTGACCCAGGAGGTGCTGAGCGCGGTGTCCGGCGCGCAGCTGGCTCTGCTGGAAACCAATTATGACCCGGAGTGGCTGCAATCAGGCCCCTACCCGGAGTATTTGAAGGCGCGGATTATGGGACGCAATGGACACCTGTCCAATGAGGACGGGGGCCAGCTGGCCCTTGCCCTGTCTCAGCTGGGCGTGCGGCAGCTGGTGCTGGCCCACCTGAGCAAAGAGAACAACACCCCGGCCCGTGCGCTGGAGACCGTGTGCGCCAGCCTGATTCATGGCGGCGTCCAGCCTCAGAAGGACGTGCGGGTGGAGGTAGCGCCCAGGGACCGGCTGGGGCCGGTGTACCGTTTGTAGGGGGAAACGATGCCGAGGATTCATCTGATTTGCGTGGGCAAGCTGAAGGAGTCTTTTTACCGCGACGCCGTAGCGGAGTACAGCAAGCGGCTGGCCGGCTATTGCCGGCTGGCCTTGACGGAACTGTCTGAGGAGCGTCTGCCTCAGTCCCCATCCCAAGCCCAGATTGACGGCGCCTTGGCGAAGGAGGCGGAGGCCATCCGGGGAAAGATTCCACCCAATTCCAGTGTGGTAGCGCTGTGTGTCGAGGGAAGGATGCGGTCCAGCGAAGAGCTGGCCCGGCTGATGAACACGTGGAATTACAACAGCGCCAAGCATCTGGTGTTTGTGATAGGCGGCTCTTACGGCCTGCACCCTTCCATTAAGGCGGAGGCTTGGGACAGGCTCTCCATGTCTCCCATGACATTTCCCCACCATCTGGCCCGGGTCATGCTGCTGGAGCAGGTATACAGGGCTTTTAAAATCAACGAGGGGTCGCAATACCACAAATGAAAAAACAGCCCAGAAGGCAGAACAGCTGCCTCCCGGGCTGTTTTTATTTTGAGACCAGATCCTGGACCACGGTGCCGGCAATCATCAACCCGGCGCAGCCCGGCACCCAGACCACGCTGGCGGGCACGGAACGGCGTCCAGGGGGCGGCGTTTCACATTGGTCTGTCTGGTGGGCGGGTTCCGGTGAGAAGAGCACCTTGTGATGCAGGATGCCCCTGGCCCGGAGCTCCTTCCGGACCACGCGGGCCAGGGGACAGCCCTCGGTTTTCGAGATGTCGGTAATTCGGAACTGGGTGGGGTCCAGCTTGTTGCCGGTGCCCAGGGCGGATAGAATGGGGATGCCCCGCTCCAGGGCGGTCTGAATCAGGTCCAGCTTGCAAGACACCAGGTCAATGGCATCCACAATATAGTCGTAGCGGCAGGAGAAGAAAGTTTCCCGGTGGTCTCCGTCGTAGCGGGCCGCGATCAGGTGGAGGGTGCAGTCTGGGTTGATGTCCCGGACCCGGCGGGCCAGGGCCTCGGTCTTGGGCAGGTTCAGCGTGGAGCGCAGCGCACCCACCTGACGGTTCAGATTGGTTTCCCCGACGGTGTCGCGGTCAATGAGGGTCAATTCACCCACGCCGGAGCGGGCCAGCCCCTCCACGACAAAGCCGCCCACGCCGCCAAGGCCGAAGACCGCCACATGCGAATGGGCGAGCCGCTCCATGGCCTCCGGTCCCAGCAGCATCTGAGTGCGAAGAAATGCCTCGGACATTGCGATTACCTCCTCGTTTTCTGTTCTTTTCTTGAAAGAAAAGAACCAAAAGAACTTTAAACTGGCTTTACCGCAGACTAAGAAGCTGTACCATTAGGCGAGGTGTGCGGCTTTGCGAGCCAAAATCGTTGTTGGCAGGGCAAAAAAGCGCAGGAATACTGGATGTATTTCAAGCTTTTTTAACGATGTCAACGGCCATTTTGGCCGCAAGGACGCGCACTGAGGCTATTGGTACAGCTTCTAAAAAACGCGGGCCCCGTCGATAGACGAGGCCCGCGCCATACTGCACGGATGAACGATTAACCGACGTAGGTCATATCGCCGTCGGTGACGGTATAGGTTCCGCTGGTT
Source organism: Oscillospiraceae bacterium (assembly GCA_022793095.1). GTDB lineage: Bacteria > Bacillota > Clostridia > Oscillospirales > Oscillospiraceae > JAAWCD01. The sequence continues at coordinate 10,176 of JAAWCD010000061.1, forward strand.
TCGGTCAGCCAATCAGAGAACGCGGTGTTCTGGAGGGTTGCGGTGAGGTTCTGACGCCAGACAGTGCCGTCCTCGGACACACCCTCGAAGTAAACCACATGATGGCCGCCATAGTAGTTATCCACCACAACGCCGGAGTCACCGGCCTTGCGGGCGGAGTCGTACAGCCAAGCGTTGAAGTCCTCTGTGGTGCTGCCCTCGGGCACATTCTCCATCAGATTGCTCTGATAAATCTTGTCGGAATTGGCCTCAGCCAGAGCGGCAAAGGCTTCGCCGGTCTGCTCACCAGCCTGGAACTGAGCCAGCAGATCGTCCGCTGTGGCCTTGGCGGCGTTCATCTGCTCCTCGGTGGGCTCGCTGGCTCCCTCGTCCACCTCGGCGCGAATCAGCATATAGCGGACGTTCCGGGGATCGTAGTCATTGGCGTCCAGATAGCTCTCCCGGCCCAGGAACTGAACCGCGTAGTAGCAATCGGTACCCTCAATCACCGTCACGTCGCCGTCCTTGCGGCTGCCCAGAAGCCACTCGCTGTAATTGCTGCTCAAGCTGCTGCCGCTGGCCTCGCTCTCCGTGGCGGTAGCGGTGGCCTTGTAGCTGGTCAGGTCAGACTCGCTGGGCGTGCGCTTGTCCTTCAGCATCTCCGCAATGGCGTCCGCATTGTCCTTGGCGGCCTCCATGGCGGCGGTCTTCTCTTCCTCCGTGGGGTCAACCGTGTTGCCGTCAGCGTCAGTGGTGCTCTCCGCCGCGCCGTCAATTGTGTAAACGGTGTAGGTGATCAGGTCCAGCTCGTCCTTGTGCTCCTCGTAGTAGGCGGTCATTTCGCTCTCCTCCACGGGGAACTGGCCGGTCTTCTCCGCCTGGTACTCGTCGGCCAGAACGGCCATTTCCAGGCAGCGCTCAAAGGCTTCGGGCGTCATATACGTGCCATAGTTAAGCTGAAGGAACTTGCTGTAGGAGAAGTTGTTCTGCTTGGCGGCGCTCTTCATGCTGTCCACATTGGCCTGGACCGTGGCCTTGCCATCCTCGCTGATGGTGTAACCAGCCTTCTGGGCTTCGGAGCACAGAACGCCCACCTGGGTCAGGGAGGTCTTGGCGGATTCCAGGAAGGATTCATGCCAAGTGCCCTCGCCGAACATGGAGGCCTCTTCCTTCAGGTTGGTGGAGGCGTTGACGATGCCGTACTGAGCCATGGTCTGATAGTTCTGGAAGTAGTAGAAATCCAAGTCGGCGGCGGTGAAGGTCTGATCGCCCACCGTGAGAGCCACGGTCTTGGCCGCCTGGCCCCGCTGGATGATACCGGAGTCCCAAATCAGCAGGGCGGCCACCAGCACGACCGCGACCACGCCAATGACGGCATAGGCAATGTGCTTGTTTTTGGTCTTCTGGGCCTCAGCGGCCTCTTTGCGCTCTTTTTCCGTGAGCATGCCGTCCATGCTCTGGCGCTGCTTTTTTTCTCTTGATGCGCTCATTCATTTCATTCCTCTCGTGACATTGGGATCAAATCCGGCCCGCCATTTGAAATGCCTTGAACTGAGGACCGGGCAGAAATCCAAACTATTATAACGCAAACCGCCTCCTCTTGCAAGTCCAAAACCGCAACAATGGATAGTTTTACAAAAACTTCACGAAATTATGTGCTTTTTCCTGAACGAAAAAGAACCAAAAAGAACTTTAAACTGAGTTCTTTCTGGCTCCTGCACAGGTGCGCGTGATATCTTTATAAAATCGTCACTTCTTCTTCATTGCTTTTTAGGATTGTGCTGCTATCATTAGGATGCCCCTACAAAGTGGGAGGCACCCAAAAGGGCTTTGTGGCAGCGAAGACCCCCGCCTCGGCCGTGTGACCCCATTTAAAAACCTGCACGAATGGGCAGGTGGGTCGCCTCCATCCGGTTTCGCCGCTTCCAACTTCCAGCCCGCAGGGGGCCGGGAGGCCTGCGATCCGCCGTCTGAGTCAGCATCCCGTAGAAAAAATGTGGGTTTAAATAGAAAGCCATCACGCACCGCGCAGGGGTTTCCTCTCGCTCCGAAGAGCCGTCATTCAATTACTCGTCTTCATCCTCGCCGTCGAACAGGGATTCCATGAACTGCTGGTAAACCGCTTCGGCCTCGCTCTCGCTGTCCAGGGTGGAAAGCTGTTCCTCGCCGTCCACCTTGACCACCTTCAGAATGATGAGGCCCGCCTCTTCATCGCCGTCATCCAAGTCAATGTCCGTGACATCGCTGTCCCCGTCACCCTCCACCGTGGGAAAAAACGCCATATATGTCTCGCCGTTGTACTCTAGGGTATCCAAATGCTCCAACTCGAACACATTGCCGTCTTCGTCGGTGAGGGAAATGAAATTCGCTCCATAATCTTCGCTCATTGCAGCCGACCGTCCTTTCCTGGTTGAACAGCGAACGTCCAGAAAACGGAACGCTGTATTAGCTGTTCTTATTCTAACCGCTTCGCGGCAAAAATGCAAGAGGGAGTGATACCAAAATTTATGGAGCTTTTGACGGAGTGTGGAATTTTTGTGGAAACAGGACAAAAAACGCAGGCCCGGCGGAAGCCGCCAGCCCTGCACAGCGGGTATGAAATTGTGCGGAGGAGTCCTAACGCGGCAGGTGAGGACCATGTAAAAGGAAGCCGGCATGGCAATCCGTCCCCCCTGCCCAAGGCCGGCGCACATCTTGGAAACCACCGCGGTACGCCAGTTTAAAGTTCTTTTTGGTTCTTTTTCTTCCAAGAAAAAGAACTACGACCCCAAGTCGGCCAGCAGCTCGGCCAGAGCGGCCTTGCCGGTTACCGTGATGCCAACCTCCGCCATGGTCCGGTCTGACTGGGGCAGCGTGGCTACCGGAATACCCGTCCGCTCAATCAGCTCGCCGCCCTGAAACACGCAGAGCTCTCCGCTGTAATCCCGCACAAGATAGGTTTCCTCCTCCGGCGCCGCCGTCTCTTCCGGCGGCTGGGCGGTATGGGCCGCGCTGACAGCGGGCGCCGGGGCCGGGGCCGGCATGCGGGCGGCGGCCACAGCCGCCGTGACGCTGCACAGCGCCAGTACGGCGGCCGTGCCGGCAATCCAAAGCCGGTACTTCATCAGAAAATCCCTCCTAAAACCAAAACAGAATGGTTCAGTCTGCCCCAAAAGTGGGAATCATATAACCAAAATAAGAAAAAAAGACCGTTCCACTATGAAAACATGGGCCTGGAAACGATGCCGGACGGCAAAAGGGCCGATTTGACAACGGTGGTATAATAGCAACAGCAGGGAATATCCAAAACAGGCGCGGCGGCTCAGCGCCGCACAGCGCGCCCTTTCCGTAGCCGGTCCGGGACACGGCAGACCCCACCCGGTCCGGTGAACAACGAATGAGAGGTGTTCTGCTTTTGGCAACAGCAAAAAAAGAAAGAAAACGAAGAAATCCGGTCCTGGTGGCCCTGAAATGGATCGTGCTGATCCTTCTGGCGGTCATCCTGATCGGTGTGTGTACCTCCGCGCTGCTGGCACGGTACGCAATCAACTACATTGAAGAAGTAATCATGCCTCAGACCGGCATTGATTACACGGCCATGAGCCTGGATCAGACCAGCATTATCTACTACACGGATCCCGCCACTGGCCAGACCGTGGAGCTCCAGACCCTCTATCAGGAGGAAAACCGGGTCTGGGTGGAGTATGAGGACATCCCCCAAAACCTCATCAACGCCACCGTGGCTGTTGAGGACAAGCGGTTTTGGGAGCATCCCGGCGTGGACTGGAAGCGGACCGCTTACGGCGTCCTCAGCATGTTCACCGGCCGGGATATTCAGGGCGGATCCACCCTGACGCAGCAGCTCATCAAAAACATCACCCAGCAGGACGAGGTTACGGTCAAGCGGAAGATTCTCGAAATCTTCCGGGCCCTGGAGTTTGAAAAGCGGCTGGGCAGCAGCGCTAAGGATACCATTATCTACTGGTATCTCAACACCATCTTCTTAGGGGAGAAGTGTTACGGTGTGGGCACCGCTGCCGAGGTCTACTTCGGCAAGGATGTATCCGATCTCACCTTGGCCGAGTGCGCCTCTCTCATCGGCATCACCAACAATCCCTCCAAATACGATCCCTATCTGTCCACCATGATTCCAGGTCCCCGGGAGGGCGACGGCCTGTGGACTACAAAACAATGGAACAAATACCGCCAGGAACTGATCCTGCGCCTGATGCTGGAGCAAGGGTATATCACGCAGGCTCAGTATAACGAGGCGGTGGCCCAGGAGCTGGTGTTCCGGCGGGCTGACTCCGGAAGCGAGGAGAAGCCCGATAACACCTACAGTTGGTTTGTGGACGCCCTCATCAACGACCTGATCGACGATTTCATGGACCAGATGGGGTGCAGCGAGGACACGGCCAAGCAGCTGCTCTACCGGGGCGGTTATCAGATTTTCACCACCTTCAATCCTCAGATTCAGGCTGTTGTGGACGAGATTTATGAGAACCGGGAGAATCTTGACTACGCCAGCAAGACCACCGGCCAGCAGCTTCAGTCCGCCATTACGGTCATTGACAATGAAACAGGCGCGGTGGTGGCCCTGTCCGGCGGCATCGGGGAGAAGTCCGGAAGCCGGAGCTTTGTCCGGGCCACCCAGGCCCACCGGCAGCCCGGATCCTCCATCAAGCCCATTTCCGTCTACGCGCCTGCCCTGGACGTGGGGATCATCACCCCCAACACCATCATTGAGGACTCTCCCTTTGACGTGATCAACGGATCTATCTGGCCATCCAACGCTTATTCCGGCTACCGCGGACGGATGACCGTTCGTAACGCAGTGATTATCTCTTCCAACACTGTGGCCGTCAAGGTACTGGATAAGCTGACGCCGGAGTACTCTTATGAATTTCTGGTGAACCAACTGGGCTTCAGCGATGAAAGCATCATTGCGGCTCAGACCGCCGCCAATGGTAAGATTCAGACGGACATTGGACTGGCTCAGCTGGCGCTGGGCGGTCTGACCAACGGCGCAACGACCAAGGAAATGGCGGCGGCGTTCGCCACATTCCCTCGGGACGGCGAGTATATCGAGCCCTATCTGTACACGAAGGTCGTGAGCAGCGACGGCGCGGTGGTGCTGGAAAACACTTCCGCCCGGAAGGCGGTCATCAAGAAATCCACAGCCTTCTATATCAATTCCATGCTGAAGGAAGTGCTGACGGCCAGCGGCGGCACAGGCACGGAGGGCTATTTCTCCGGTATGACCATCGCGGGCAAGACCGGTACCACCACCAGTAAGAAGGACCGTTGGTTTGTAGGCTACTCGCCCTACTACACGGCGGCGGTCTGGGTGGGCTATGACAAGCCGGAACGGGTGGATGTGCCGGGCAACCCCGCGGCCTCCCTCTGGAAGAAGGTCATGCAGCCGCTCCACGAGGGGCTGGAAAACAAGCCATTCCCCCAGTCGGTGGAGCTGACGACAGCGGAATACTGTGTGGACTGCGGTCTGAAGGCCATACCGTACTGCTCTCAGGATATTCGGGGCAGCCGGGTGGCGACAGGGACCTACGTGTCGGGAGACGCGCCGGCGGAGTATTGTCAGTGTCATGACGTGCCGGTGGCGATCTGCGCGGAGGACCCGATTCTGGATGCGGATGGGACACCCACGGGGATGTTCCGGATAGCGGGCGAGTTCTGCCCGGAGGAGTGCAAGATCATGATTTCTCCGTTGGCGGATAAGTCGGATGAGGATACAACGGGCTTCACTTCGTCGGACGCCAGATTCTACAAGAGCTGGCTGGTGGCGCAGGGCACCTGCCTCTTCCACACGGAGGAGATGATTCAGCCCACAGACACGCCGGAGCCGCCGGAACCTTTCGTTCCGGAAAGTCCTGGGGTGCCGGAGGTGCCGCCGGATGGAAGCACGCAGCCCAGCACCAGCCTGCCGCCGGTGAGTCCTTCGCCGCCGGTGACGGTGAGTCCGCCGGTCAGCTCTGACCCGAACACCATGCCGCCCATCATCGACATGAATCCAAGTCCCAGCCCAAGCACCAACCCAATCCCCAGTGTGCCGGACCTTCCCGGCAACATTGACGTGGTTCCGCCTCCCCCGCCCCCGGACGAGGAGTAGCGCCTTCCTTTTTCTTGAACGAAAAAGGAGGCAAACAGTTAAACTGGTTCTATTGGGGCTGGTTGACAGCTGAAACGCGAAAAGAACTTCAATCTGATACGTGTCCCGGAAAGGCGGGACTGACAGCGTAGCAGATTGAAGTTCTTTTTGCTTCTGTTTCGTTCAAGAAAACGAATGAACAACCGACATGTTGGGGAAGGTGGCCTCCATGCGCCCGTCGGGGAAGTGGAGATCGAGAAAGGCGGAAACAGCGCTGAAGGCAGGCACGTCCGCCCGGCGCTGATTCTGCCGGACCAGGGCCGCGGCAGAAAGCAGGCCGTTACTGAGGAAAAAGCAGAGGAGAACCAGAGTCAGCAGCCGCCGGCCCCGCCGAGGCTGGCAGTCCATATGGCGGGCGAAGGCAGGGTAAAAGGCCAGGGTGAAAAAAACGCCCAGCCCGCCCCAGCACAGGGCCAGAATCAGATTGGTGCGCCCATGCCAGTCCAGGCCGATATTGGAGTACTCCCAGGAGATGGTGCCGAAGGCCGTCTCCTGAAAGAGAGAACAGCCATATTCAAACAGCGCTCCCGCGGCGCCGGTAATCAGAAAAATCAGCCCCGCCTGCCGGGTTCGCAGGACTGGGAAGGCCAGCGCGAACAGCACCGCCCCCAGGCCGTAGATCGGCGTGAACGGGCCGTAGAGCAGCCCCTGACGGTTCTCCACGTATCCCAGGTCTATCCAGGATTGGAGACTCTCCAGCCAGAAACCCGCCAGCGAGCTCAGCGTAAAAAGCCACACCAGACGGTGCAGCACGTCTTCCGATTTTTTCAGCATGTATTTCGCCTCCCGGAAGATAGCGTGTGCAAATGTTGGAAAACTATGCGGGGCTGGCAGGCCGGCGCCGGTTCGATTGTAAGAAGCTGTGTTCATAACCAGGGAATGGCAGATGGACGAAGGATTTTGTTGTCAGGCAAGCCAATTTTTCGCCGGAATCCTTGGTGGATTCCAAGAAAAATTGGTGCGGCATGACGGCAAAAGACGGGTTCAGATGCCGTTCAATGGTTATGAATACAGCTTCTAAATTTGAAATGGTCATAAATCGAAGTCTTCAAAGTCCTCGAAGTCTCCACATCCAATTTTCCGGGCCGCTTTGTTGTAAGCGTCCACATTAAAACGCTCTCGCAATATACCTAGGGCTACCAAAATCGTCACAGAGGCTGACAGCATGAGGAAAAAGAGAAAGCCCTTCATGCTGCTTCCGATTACCCCAAACTCCCCTAAAAAGCCAGTCAGCGCAACATCCACCAGCACCAGCGCGATGGCAACGGGCAGACCCGTGACAAAGAGCCTCTGAAACTGCTGCTTTTCCTCTGCTGTGTAGCAGTTCGGAACATCCGAGTGAGCCCGTTGAAAGGCTTCGTGCCGCAGGCCGCTGCTGATGAAGAGATAGACCGCCGCTGCCAGAGGCAGGAAAAAGGCCAGCGCTGAGAGGCTGGGATATAGACCGCTGAACAGACTGCTCAGGGCAATTCCCAGAAGCACCAGCCCCACAGCACCCGCGATTTGCAGTGCGAAGGCGCGCTGTTCCTGGTCGTAGGCCTCGAACAGCGCCCAGTCCGGCCCTTCCTCTTCCTCCTCAGGGGGCGGCTCCTCCGGAGGCGGCCCCTGGAGCAGGTCATCCACAGTACAGCCGTACAGCTCTGCCATGGACATCAGCGACTCCAGCTCTGGCCGGGAACGGTCCGACTCCCACTTGGACACCGCTTGCCGGGAAACGCCCAGCCGCTCCGCCAGAGCTTCCTGTGTGAAGCCCGCACGCCGGCGGTACACATTCAGATTTTTTGATAAATTCATCATGCAACCTCGCTTCCACCTTTGATTTTCGTTTCCATCCGAAAGGCTGTGCTCATGAGGGGCAGGTTAGACACCCTTCGGTACTTGACCATACACCTTTTGACATAAGCATAATTCAAAAACAACCGCCCTTCCACCAACCAGCAGTTGAACCGTCCGATTGCGGCGCAACCAGCGGTTGCAGAGAGCGAAAACGTTGGTATAGGGAATGCTTCTGTGCCCCATTTAATCTACTGCTTCAGCAAACAGAAAGCAAGCGGAAAAAATATAGAAGAAAGTGTTGACAGAGTGGAGAAGATGTGGTATTATCTCTAAGCTGGCAATTGACCCGCGGGTGTAGTTCAATGGTAGAATCCCAGCCTTCCAAGCTGGTCGCGTGGGTTCGATTCCCATCACCCGCTCCATATGCGCCTGTAGCTCAGGTGGATAGAGCAACTGCCTTCTAAGCAGTGGGCCGGGGGTTCGAGTCCC
>JAAWCD010000062.1 GCA_022793095.1 Oscillospiraceae bacterium
CAGCACAAATGCCGCACATGCTCCAAAACGCAGTACAATAAGCACCCGTTTTTTCCACATTAGCTTCACCCCCTTTCTGAAAGGGAGTGGCCAACCGCCTTTATGTAACAGCGCTCCTTCTGGTCCGCCAGTTTGGCGGGCATACTTATGATATCATCTTACATCATATTTTGTCAATTCCTGCCGCCTCGGATGAGGCAGCTTTTACTGTCTTGACAACAAAGAGGCAAATCGTTATAATAAAAGCAGAAGGGCACTGTTACGACGGTTAGCCCAAAAGATCAATTCATATCAGTTGACCGCTCGGGTGCCTTCCGGGCGGTCAACACGCTTTTATGGAAAGCATGACCAGCAATACTGCCAGACATGCCAAAAAGCGCAATACGGAACGTATCCGCTTTTCCCACATCCACACCACCTCCCCCCTTTGAAATTTGCTCGGGGTTTTAACGGTGGGCCAACCGCCTTTATGTAACAGCGCTCCTTCTGGTCCGCCAGCTTGGCGGGCATACTTATGATATCATCTTACATCATATTTTGTCAATTCCTGCCGCCTCAGAAGAGGCGGCTTTTGCTATCTTGTAAGCGTGTCTAAATGAAAGATTGAGGTAATTCTTCAATCTGTATTAGAGCAATTTGGGCTACATATCATAGAACAAAATAATCTAACTTTAAGATTGTTTTGGTGATTGATATGAATAGCATGAATTACCCGCGTATTCGAGACTTACGGGAAGACTGTGATTTGAGTCAGGCAAAGCTTGGCAAGGAAATCAACATCACCCAAAGAACCTATTCTCATTACGAAAACGGAAATCGTACCATTCCGCCCCACGTTCTCTGTGCCCTGGCTGAATTTCATAAAACCAGCGTTGATTATCTTCTTGGTCTGACTGACGAACGCCGCCCCTATCCCAGGAAAAAGAAATGAGCGATCTTTGGACAAAGTTTCTGGATTTGCTCTACCCGCCCCGGTGCGTCTTCTGCCGCTCCCTGCTCCGGGAGGGCGAAAAGGATGCCTGCGGCCGCTGCCGGGCGGTGCTGCCTGTGGCGGAGGGGAAGCTCTGCGAGCAGACCGGCGAATTCTTCGACCGCTGCCTCTCGCCCTTCTACTATGACGGTCTGGTGCGGGAGTCCTTCCACCGGTACAAATTCGACGGCTTCCGCTGGTACGCCCCGGCCTATGGCAGGTGGATGTCCGACTGTCTCCGGGACTACCTCAACGAGCCCTTGGACCTGGTGACTTGGGCACCTCTGAGCCGGAACCGGCTGAGGAAGCGAGGCTATGACCAGGCCCGGCTGCTGGCCCACGAGGCCGCGGCCTCGCTGGGGCTGGAGGAAACGCCCCTGCTGGAAAAGGCGGTGGACACCCCTGCCCAGTCCGGCCTGGAGGGCGCAGACAAGCGCCGGGCCAATGTGCTGGGGGTTTACGGCCTGCGGGCGGGCGCGGACGTTCAGGGAAAGCGGGTGCTCCTGGTGGATGATATCGTCACCACCGGTTCCACCCTGTCGGAGTGCGCCCGCGTGCTGAAGGACGGAGGCGCGGAGCGGGTAATCTGCCTGACCCTGGCGCGGGGCGTCAGAGAATAGGGGAACGCGGCGGGAAACGGTTCCGAGGTATGGCGGCCCCGGCCCATGGAGGTTCTTTTCCAGGCTTTCTTCCAAGAAAGCAATCGAATCTAAATAATGTGTGAAATTCGCGGTAAACGGTTGCAAAATCGGAAAGTCACGGCTATAATGGGGGATATGTGATGAATGATATCCTCCACCGGGAGGAAACAATAGAGGAAAGCAGATAGAGGTGCGATATGTTCAATTTCAGCCGTGATATCGGAATCGACTTAGGAACCGCTTCCATTTTGGTATATGTGAAGGGCAAAGGCGTCGTCCTGCGGGAACCGTCTGTTGTCGCCATTGACAAGAACAGCAGCAAGCTGCTCAAGGTGGGCATGGACGCTCAGAAAATGCTGGGCCGGACGCCGGGCAACATCGTGGCGATGCGGCCCCTGCGGGAGGGCGTCATCTCCGACTACGACATGACCGAGCGGATGCTGAAGGAATTCATCCGGAAGGTGACCACCTTCCGCATTTTCAAGCCCCGCGTCATCATCTGTGTGCCCTCCGGCATCACCGAGGTCGAGGAGCGCGCGGTCATTGACGCCGGTATTCAGGCCGGAGCCCGCCGGGTGTATCTGATTGAAGAGCCGGTAGCCGCGGCCATTGGCGCGGGCATTGACATTTCCAAGCCGGACGGCCATATGATCGTGGATATTGGCGGCGGCACGTCGGACATTGCCGTCATCTCCCTGTCCGGCGTGGTGGAATCCGACTCCATCAAGATTGCCGGCGACCAGTTTGACGAGGCGGTGGTCAAGTATATCCGCCGCAAGCACAGCGTGCTGATTGGCGAGCGGACGGCGGAAGAGCTGAAAATGTCCATCGGCTGTGTGTTCCCCCGTCCGGAGGAGGAGTCGATGGAAATCAAGGGCCGCTGTCTGATGACCGGCCTGCCCCGGACGTTCACCGTCACCTCGTCGGAGATGATCGAGGCCTTCGAGGAGCCCGCCCAGCGGATTCTGGAGGCCATCCACGGGGTGCTGGAGCGCACGCCGCCGGAGCTGGTGGCGGACATTTCCACCAACGGCATCGTGATGACCGGCGGCGGCTCGCTGGTCTGGGGCTTTGACAAGCTGATCGAGTCCCACACCGGCATCACCACCAACGTGGCGGAGGACGCCATCTCCTGCGTGGCCTACGGCACCGGCAAGAGCCTGGATTCGTTGGACGAGCTGGTGGACGGCACGCTGAATCTGTCCCGCCGCAAGCAGATGAACGGGTAACACCAGCTTTCTTGAACGAAAGCCGGGCAAAGAACGTTGCGCTGGCGGCTCGATGAGGCCGTCTGGCCTGACGTGATTGCGTCTCCGGCAGACAGCCGTCATTTAAAGTTCTTTTTGGTTCTTTTTCTTTCAAGAAAAAGAACAGAAAGTGGGAGCAGGACAGACTGCCGCTGCCAGTTCTGGCAGCGGCAGTCCTCGCAAGAAGGGGAGGAATCCATGGACCGACAACAGATATTGGTGCCCCAAGCGGACATTGACCGCCAGCGGGAGATCTGCCGCCGGGTGCGGGAGCGGCTGGGAGCCCGGCTCGGGTTGGGGGCCCGGCTCGGGCTGGGGGCGGACTCCGCGTCTCCCCTTGCCTTTGTGGACACTTACGGCTGTCAGCAGAACGAGGCCGACTCTGAGCGCATCCGGGGCTACTTAGAGGAAATGGGGTACGGCTTTACCCAGGACGAGGAACAGGCCGATGTGGTGGTTATCAACACCTGCGCTGTTCGGGAGCATGCGGAAATGCGGGTGCTGGGCAACGTGGGGGCCCTGACTCACACCAAGCGGAAGAAGCCGGGGCAGATCATCTGCCTGTGCGGCTGCGCCATGCAGGAGCCCCACATGGCGGAGAAAATCCGGAAGTCCTTCCGGCATGTAGATCTGGTGTTCGGCCCCCATGTGCTGTGGCGGTTTCCGGAGCTTCTGGAGCGGCTGCTGACGGAAAAGGGCCGGGTCTTCGAGACGCCCGACATGGACGGCGTCATCGCCGAGGGCCTGCCCGTCCGCCGGGAGGGGACTGTCAAAGCCTGGGTGTCCATCATGTACGGGTGCAACAACTTTTGCTCTTACTGCATCGTGCCCCACGTCCGGGGCCGGGAGCGGTCGCGGGACCCGGAGCTCATTTTGGAGGAGGTCCGGGAGCTGGCCCAGGCCGGATACAAGGACATCACCCTGCTGGGGCAGAATGTGAACTCCTACGGGAAGGATCTGGGGCTGAACATGGATTTTGCCGGCCTGCTGGAGCAGGTCAACGCAATTCCCGGGGATTTCCTGGTCCGGTTCATGACCAGCCACCCGAAGGACGCCTCGCAGAAGCTTTTCGAGACCATGGCCCGATGTGAAAAAATCGCGCCTCATATCCACCTTCCCTTCCAGTCGGGAAACGACCGGGTGCTGAAGGCGATGAACCGGAAGTATGACCGGGCCGGTTATCTGGACAAAATCCGGCGGCTGCGGGAGCTGATGCCGGACATTGTGATCACCTCTGATGTGATTGTGGGCTTTCCCGGAGAGACGATGGAGGAGTTCGAGGACACCCTTTCCCTCCTCCAGGAGGTGGAGTTCGACGCCCTGTTTACCTTCATTTTCTCCCCCAGAAAGGGGACGCCTGCGGCGGAGCTGCCCGACCCCATGAGCCGGGCGGAGAAGGGCCGGAACTTCCAGCGGCTTGTAGACGCCCAGAATGAAATCTCCGCGAAAAAGCACCAGGCCTATGTGGGAACCGTCTGCCGGGTGCTGGTGGACGGCGCCGGGAGCGATGGAACGCTGAGCGCCCGGACGGCCGGCGGCCGGCTGGTTCACCTGGAGGGCGGGCCGGAGCTGGCGGGCAGCTGGCAGAACGTGAAGATCACCGGCGCGTCCACCTGGGCGCTGTTCGGGGAATTGGTATAACCTCAAGGAACCAAAAAACTTTAAACGGCGTTCTATTGCCTATTTTATAGAGATAAGGAGCATCCACCATGGCCGAGCTGACCCCCATGAGAAGACAATATCTGAAAATGAAGGAGCGGCATCCGGACTGTATTCTCTTTTTCCGGCTGGGCGACTTCTATGAGATGTTCGATGAGGACGCCATCACAGTTTCCCGTGAACTGGACCTCACCCTCACCACGCGGGACCGGGGCAAGGCCAAAGAGGACCAGACTCCCATGTGCGGCGTGCCCTATCACTCCTACCAGGGTTATCTGGCCCGGCTCATCGCCAAGGGCTACAAGGTGGCCATCTGCGAGCAGACCGAGGACCCCGCTCAGGCCAAGGGTCTGGTGGACCGGGAGGTCATCCGCATCGTCACACCCGGCACCGTGGTGGAATCCGCCATGCTTGAAGAGGGGAAAAACAACTTCATCGCCGGCGTCTACCTGGACAGCCAGGGCGGCGGCCTGTGCTTCTGCGACCTCTCCACCGGCGAGGTCTTTGCCACCGCCTTCCACGGGGCCGACGTGGTGAGCCACCTCATCAACGAGCTGGGCCGGTTCTTCCCCACAGAAGCGGTGCTCTCCGACGGGGCCTTTGCCCAGCCGGAGCTGCTCAGCGCCCTCAAGAACCGGCTTAACTGCGCCTGTGAGAACGGCGGCGAGGCCAGCTTCCGGCTGGAATCCGCCCGGCAGGCCGTGAACGGGCAGTTCGCCTCCTGTGAGCTGCCGGAACGGGAAACCGCCGCCCTTCAGGCGGCGGGGGGACTGCTGGCCTATCTCTACGAAACCCAGAAAACCGACCTCTCCCACCTGAGCACGCTCACCTGGTACGCGGGCGGTCAGTTCATGGAGCTGGACCTGACCACCCGCCGGAACCTGGAGCTCACCGAGACCATGCGGGCCAAGGAAAAGCGGGGAAGCCTCCTCTGGGTGCTGGACCAGACCAGGACCTCCATGGGCGGGCGGCTCATCCGGGCCTGGCTGGAACGGCCCCTGCTCAGCCCCGCCCTCATCAACCGGCGGCTGGAGGCGGTCAAGGCCCTGATGGACGACCTGGTGACCAGGGAGGAGCTGGCCGTCACCCTCAAGGAAATCACCGATTTGGAGCGGCTCATCGGCCGGGTGGCCTACGGCACCGCCAACGGCCGGGATCTGGTGGGGCTGGCCGGAGGACTGGGGCAGGTGCCCCGGCTGCGGCAGCTGCTGGAGGGCGTCAAGTCCCCCCTGCTGGCTGAGCTGCGGGACCGGCTGGACAGCCTGGACGGCCTGCGGGAACTGATTGGCCGGGCCATTGTGGACGATCCCCCCTTCTCCGTCCGGGAGGGCGGCTTTATCCGGAAGGGCTACAATGAGGATGTGGACTACCTCCAAGACGTAATGCACAACGGCAAGGACATGGTAATCGCCATGGAGGCCCAGGAAAAAGAGAAAACCGGCATCAAAAATATGAAAATCAGCTATAACAAGGTGTTTGGCTACTATATCGAGGTCACAAAATCCCAGACCAGCCTTGTGCCGGACTCCTGGGTCCGGAAGCAGACCACGGTCAATTCCGAACGGTACATCAGCCAGGAGCTGAAGGAGATGGAGCACACCATCTTGTCCGCGCGGGACAAGGTGACGGGGCTGGAATACGAGCTGTTCACCCAGCTGCGGGAGATCATCGCCGGGCAGGTGGGCGGTATTCAGCGGACCGCCGCCGCTGTGGCTCAGGTGGACGTTCTGGTTTCCTTTGCCGCCGTGGCGGCCAAGCACCACTACTGCATGCCAACGGTGGACGAGTCCGGCGTCATCGAAATCTCGGACGGGCGGCATCCAGTGGTGGAGCAGGTGCTCAAGGACAGCCTCTTTGTGCCCAACGACACCCGGCTGGACAGCGGGGACAACAAGCTGGCTATCATCACCGGCCCCAACATGGCGGGAAAGTCCACCTACATGCGGCAGGTGGCGCTGATCTGCCTCATGGCTCAAATCGGCTCCTTTGTCCCGGCCCGGTCCGCCCGGCTGGGCGTGGTGGACCGGGTGTTCACCCGCATCGGCGCTTCCGACGACCTGGCGGCGGGCCAGTCCACCTTTATGGTGGAAATGAGCGAGGTGGCGGGCATCCTCAGGGATGCCACCCGGCAGTCTTTGATTATCCTGGACGAGATTGGGCGGGGTACGTCTACATACGACGGCATGTCCATTGCCCGGGCAGTGCTGGAATACTGCGCCGACCCCAAAAAGCTGGGCGCCAAGACCCTGTTCGCCACCCACTACCACGAGCTGACCGTTCTGGAGGGCCAGCTGCCCGGTGTGAAGAACTACAACATCGCCGCCAAAAAGCGGGATGGCGACATTACATTTTTGCGAAAAATCGTCCGGGGCGGGGCTGACCAGAGCTACGGCGTGGAGGTGGCCCAGCTGGCCGGAGTGCCGTCCAAGGTCATCCGCCGGGCCAAGTCCATTCTGGAGGAGCTGGAGCGGGGCGAGTCCGCGCCGCTCCAAGCAGCGGCAGCGCCGGAGGAGGAACAGGTTTCCTTCGGGGATCTGGGGGCCCAGGAGGCGGCGGACCGGCTCCGGAAGGTGGATATCAACACCCTGACCCCCATTGAGGCCATGAATCTGATCTTTGAGCTGAAGCAGAAGCTGTGAGGGGACGTTATGGGAAATGTTCCGGAAGAACCGAGCGCTGTAGGGCGGGGGCTTGCCCCCGCCGCCGGGGACGCGCAGATGACCTTCGGAACGGCGGGGGCAAGCCCCCGCCCTACGTGTCAGCCTCTGAATCCGACAGCAATTCCAGCATAAACCGGCCCCCGAACCGGACACCAGCGGCGTAGGCGGACAGAATTGCATCCATGTCCGCATCCATCTGTGCATCCCACATTTCATGGAAAAAGTCTTTTCCCAGCTGCTCGATCACCTTGTCATAATAAGGATCGCAGGCTTCCAGTTTTTTCTTCGTTTCGGCCGACAGCGGCGCTTCACCGGGACTGTAATCCCCGCAATACAGCGTTTTAAAGAGAGAACGCATAAAATCACCTTCAAATTATAATTCATTTTCAATGAAGTCTGTGATAGAATTATAATTCATCAAAAATGAAATGTCAAGGAGTTTCTATGTTTCAGAAAAAGCAGTTTGGAGAGCGCCTCTGCGAAGTTCGCAAAAAGCATAACGAAAAGCAGAAGGAGCTGGCAGAAATTCTCGGCGTCAGAGATAGTCAAATCTGCGAGATAGAGAATGGGAATCGAACAACCACAGTGGAAAGAATCGTGCTCATTTGCCGCCATTACAACATCTCCGCCGATTATCTCCTTGGCCTGACCGATGACCCCAAACCCCACAAGCGGAAAAAAGAGGAGGAACCCCAATAGGCGCGGCAGAAACCTGGAGGCACAGCGGGGGCAAGCCCCCGCCCTACAATGCGGCGCCTCGGAATGAGTGCCGCAATGACATGGGGCCCCATGACCTCCGCCGCAGTACGCCAGTTTAAAGTTCTTTTGGTTCTTTTCTTTCAAGAAAAGAACAAGAAGGAGGAAAAGCATGCCGCACATTCAACAACTTGACCCCCATGTGGCTGACCTGATTGCCGCCGGTGAAGTGGTGGAGCGTCCCGCCTCCGTGGTGAAGGAGCTGCTGGAAAATGCCATCGACGCCGGCGCTTCCGCCGTCACCGTGGAAATCCAGCGGGGCGGCATGAGCTGCATCCGAGTCACTGACAACGGCTGCGGCATCGCGCCGGAGGAGATGGAGACCGCCTTCCTCCGCCACGCCACCAGCAAGCTCCGGAATGAGCGGGACCTGGAGGCCATCGGCACCCTGGGCTTTCGGGGCGAGGCTCTGGCCGCTATCGCCGCCGTCTCCAAGGTGGAGCTCATCACCCGCACCCGGGGGGCACAGCTGGGCGCGGCTCTGACCCTGGTGGGCGGCGTCCCCGACAAGCGGGAGGAGGCCGGCGGGCCCGAGGGCACCACCATGATCGTTCGGGACCTCTTCTTCAACACCCCCGCCCGGCTCAAATTCATGAAGCGGGACACCGCTGAGGGTGCCGCCGTCCTCTCCGTGGTCCAGAACGAGGCCCTGGCCCATCCTGAGGTCTCCATCCGCTTCCTCCGGGACGGCAAAGAAGATTTGATGACCCCAGGCGACGGACAGCTCCGCTCCACCCTCTACGCCGTGCTGGGCCGGGATCTGGCCCTGGGCTTCACGCCCGTGAAGGGCTCCGGCGAGGACCTGTCTGTGGAGGGCTTCACCTCGCTGCCCACCTGCTGCCGGGGCACCCGGGGCTATCAGCACTTTTTCGTCAACGGCCGGTACGTCAAGTCCCGAACCATGGCCGCCGCCCTGGAAGAGGCGTACAAAAATCAGAAGATGGTGGGCAAATTCCCTGGCTGCGTCCTCCACGTCACCGCCAAGCTGGGCGCGGTGGATGTGAACGTCCACCCCACCAAAACCGAGGTCAAATTCCAACGGGAAAAGGACCTCTTTGACGCGGTTTACTACGGGGTGCTCTCCGCCCTGGGCAAGGACGCCGGACGGCCCGCCGCCCAGCTCAGCGTGCCCAAAGCGCCCGCGCAGCCCGAGGCCCAGCAAACCAGTATTCTGGCCCCTGCCCAGCCAGAGACGCCGCCTCAGCCGGTCCGCCGGAAACCAGCGGTCAATCCCAATCTGTACAAGCCTGGAATTCAAATTGGGGGCAAAATCGAGCTTCACGACACCAGCATGCCAAAATTCAAGCCTGGTGTGCGGCCCATCCGGCCCGGCGAGGCCCGGCCCATCAACATCTGGGTGGAGGAGGACGAGCCAGAGGCCCCTGTCCGGCCCGCCGCGCCTCACAAAGACAAGATGCCCGTCAGTCAGCTGCCTCCCGCGCTCTCCAGCCTGGTGGCGGAGATGAAGGAGGAGGCAAAGCCAAAAGGGTCCGAACCGGCCAAAAAGAGCCGGGATGAAGCCATTTCCGGGCTCATGAGCAGTATTCTTGCCCGGACCGCCAAGGACAACCCCCGCATTGTCATGGGCGGGAAGTCCGTCTTTGAAACCGGCGGAGCGCTGGGTGCCCTGTTGGGCGGAGGTTTGGAGCCGGTTTCCACTCCGGAGCCGCTGCCAGCGGAACCGGTCCCTCCCGCACCGGAACCGGAGGGTCCCCCTGAGCAGGAGCCCTGGCGGATGGCGGGGGAAGTGCTCAACACCTATATCATCGTTGAGCAGGGCGACACGGTGCTGCTCATTGACAAGCACGCCGCCCATGAGCGGATGAACTTTGACCGGCTGAAGGCCCAGAATTACCGGCCTATGTCCCAGATTCTGCTGTCGCCAGTGGTGTTCACCCCGGCGGCGGAAGAGGGCGCGGTATTGCTGGAGCACCTGCCCTTGCTGGCGGAGTTCGGCTTTGAGGCCGAGGACTTCGGAAACGGGGCCCTTGTGGTCCGGCAGGTGCCCCACGACATTGACGCGGAGGAGACGGAAGCCGCTCTGACGGAGATTGCGGGCAGGCTGCTGTCCACCGGGCGGGCAGACCCTTCGGCGGCGCGGGATGAGGTGCTTCACACCGTGGCCTGTAAGGCCGCCATTAAGGGCGGACAGAAGAACAGTCCGGCGGAGCTCCTTCGTGTGGCAGAGGCGGTCATGAAGGGGGAGGTCAAATACTGCCCCCACGGCCGGCCCGTAGCCATTGAACTGACAAGGAATCAGCTGGAGAAGCAGTTCAAGCGGGCGTGAGACGGGCAGCGTGATGCCGTGCCGTTTCGCCCCGAAATTCATCCTTCACTTTTGGTGAGGTTTATGCTAGAATTATACTTCACCGTTGGTGAGATGTCAAGGAGTTTTTTATGTCTTTTAAGCAAAAGTTTGGAGCACGTCTTTTCGAGGTGCGAAAAAAGAACAACGAAAAGCAAAAGGAGCTCGCGGAATTATTGGGAGTAGGAGATACCCAAATCAGCGAGATAGAGCATGGAAATAAGACCACGACGGTGGAAAAGCTCTCCATCATCTGCCGCCACTACAACGTTTCCGCCGATTACCTCCTTGGCCTCACCGACGACCCCAAGCCCCACAAGCGGAAGAAGGAGGAATAGACCCTCCGCAAATCGAAAGGAGGCGCGCCATGCTGCCGAAAATTCTTGTCGTGGCCGGCCCCACCGCCTCCGGAAAGACCGGGCTGGGGGTGGATCTGGCCCTCTGCCACAACGGGGAAGTGGTCTCCGCCGACTCCATGCAGATTTACCGCCGCATGGATATCGGCACCGCCAAGCCCACCCCTGGGGAGACGCAGGGGGTGCCCCACCACATGATTGACATAGCGGACCCGGAGGAGGATTACTCCGTGGCCCGCTATGTACAGGAGGCTTCCGCCTGTGTGGACGGCATCCTGGCCCGTGGGAAGCTTCCCATTGTGGTGGGGGGCACCGGCCTGTATATCGACTCCCTCCTCTCCGGCCGCACCTTCGCCGCTCCCTCCACCGGCTGGCGGGAACGCCTGCAAAACCGGGCCAGGGCAGAAGGCACAGCCCCCCTGCTGGAGGAGCTGCGGGCTGTGGACCCGGAGGCCGCAGCCCGGCTCCACCTCAACGACGAAAAACGAATCATCCGGGCGCTGGAGGTCTGGCACGAGACCGGTGAGACCATCACCGCCCACAACAAAGCCACCCAAGCCCTGCCGCCTCGATACGACGCTTTGATTCTGGGGCTGAACTTCGCCAGCCGGACCGATCTCTGGCAACGCATTGACCAACGGGTGGACGAAATGCTGTCCGCCGGGCTGGAACAGGAGGTCCGGGCGCTGCTGGCCTCCGGCGTGCCTCCGCAGGCGACCGCCCTTCAGGCCATTGGCTACAAGGAGTTTTCCGCCGCCGTCCGGGGAGAGGCATCCTTTGCCCGCGCGGCGGAGGAGGTCAAGCTTCGCTCCCGGCAGTACGCCAAGCGGCAGCTCACCTGGTTCCGCCGCAATCCGGCCATTCGGTGGATTGTTTGGGAAAAATCGCCTGACTTGGCTTGGGCCCGACAGAAAGCGGCAGAATATATGGCAGAATCTGGATTACTATAAGAGCACTCGGACCGGGGACAAGCCCCAATGGTCCAAAGAAAAAAAGGAGTGCTACTTATGACACAGAAATCCAATCACTTGCAAGACCTGTTCCTGGCCCGCGCCCAGCGGGACAAGCTGGGCCTGACCCTGTTTCTGATGAACGGCTTTCAGATGCGGGGCACCGTGGCCGGGTTCGACGCCTTCACCGTGGTGCTGATGACAGAAGGAAAACAGCAGGTCATCTACAAGCACGCCATTTCCACCATGGTGCCGGAACGGCCTGTGGCCTTGAACGAATCGCTTTAACGTTCTTTTTGCTTCTTTTTCTTTCAAGAAAAAGAAGAGAAAGTGGGAAAACGGTATGAAACCTGGCATTCTAATGACCCGTATCATGATGTTCCTCCTCTTCCTGGCAATCGCCGCCTATTTCGGATCCTTTCTCCTTCAGGGGATGGAACACTCCGTAGAGACTGCCGCCGCCTACACCTACACCGCGGAACGCTGGCTGGAGGCTTCCGGCTTCATCATCCGCTCGGAGCAAACCATCCCGGCTCAGACCGGTATGGTGGACATTGTGCTCTCTGAGGGGAGCACCGTGGCCAAGGGGGGCGTGGTGGCCAAGGTGTACGCCGACGCCTACGCCCTGGAGCGGGAGGCGGAGCTGGACGCGCTGGCCCACGAAATTGAGCAGCTCCAATACGTCACCGGCCGGGGCGACCTGTCCGCCGGCACGGCGGAGCTGAACACCGGCATTGTAAAAGCCATCACCAGCCTGAAGGCTTCGGTGGCCAGGGGCGATCTGAGCGGCCTGGAAAAGGACGCCTCCGAACTGAAAAATCTGGTCTTCCGCCGGGATTACACTTACAACGGCGAAACCAGCCTGGACCAGCTCCTGGCGGAAAAGCGGGCGGCCTACGACGTGCTGCGGCAGCAGACCGCTCAGACCACCACCATCGTCCGGTCTCCCGCTTCCGGCACCTTTTCCAGCCAGGTGGACGGCTATGAGTCCCTTTTCTCCCCGGCCATTTTGGAAAACCTGATGCCCTCCGACATGGACACCCTGTCCCTTCCCGTCTCGGTTGACGGGTCCTGGCTGGGCAAAATCATTACCGAATCCCGCTGGTATTTCGTCTGCAACCTGTCAGAGGAGGACGCCAAGCTTCTGGGCAGCCGGGCCAAGCTCCGGTTTACCACCGGCTACACCAATCCCCTCTCCATGACCGTGGAGCGGGTGTCCGCCGTGGAAAACGGCATGGTAACCGTGGTGCTGTCCACAAACCGCTATCTGGCCAACACCACCCTTCTCCGGCGGCAGACCGCCGACCTCATTTACGAGAGCGCCGAGGGCATCCGGATTCCCAAGCGGGCTGTCCGGCTGGAGGAGCAGGCCGTCACTGACCCGGAGACCGGCGCA
Source organism: Oscillospiraceae bacterium (assembly GCA_022793095.1). Lineage (GTDB taxonomy): Bacteria > Bacillota > Clostridia > Oscillospirales > Oscillospiraceae > JAAWCD01. The sequence continues at coordinate 12,941 of JAAWCD010000062.1, forward strand.
GCCTCCACCGTCCAGCAGACCGGCGTTTACTGCGTGGTGGGCATGGAGGTCGAGTGGAAGCCAATCACCATCCTCTGGGAGGGGGAGGACTTCTATCTGGTGGAGCCTCTGCTTCCTGAGGTCAAAGAGACAAAGGACGAGGCCAGAGCCCTCCGGGCCGGAGATTCCGTCATTGTCCGGGGTCAGAACCTGTACGACGGCAAAACGGTGGGCGCGGTTTTTTAGTGAACAGGAGGGACCTTTCATGACAGAACAACAGCTGCGCGGCAACGTGCTCCGGGTGCGGGAGCGGATTTCCGAAGCCGCGGTCCGGGCGGGCCGGAGGCCGGAGGAGGTCAGCCTCTGCGCGGCCACCAAGGTCCAGACCTCGGAGACCATCCGGGCCGCCATTCGGGCGGGCATCTCCATCTGCGGGGAAAACCGGGTCCAGGAGCTGACCGCCCACTGGGAGGATCACGCTTACGAGGGGGCCAGGGTGGACTTCATCGGCCACCTTCAGCGGAACAAGGTCAAACTGGTGGCGGGACGGGTGGACCTCATCCACTCAGCGGCCTCGGAGGAGCTTTTGCGAACCATCAGCCAGCGGGCGGCGGCCCTGGAGCTGGTGCAGGACGTGCTGCTGGAGGTCAACATCGGCAGAGAGGACAGCAAAAGCGGCTTTCTGCCGGAACAGACAGAGGAAATGGCCGCTTTGGCGGCGGAATTGCCTGGGGTGCGGCTGCGGGGGCTGATGTGTATTCCCCCGATCCAGACCGTTCCAGGGGGCAACCGCCGGTTTTTTTCTCAAATGTGGAAGCTTTATGTTGACATAAGAGGGAAAAAGTACGATAATGAAAATGATATTGACTGTCTTTCCATGGGTATGAGCCAGGACTTTGAAGAGGCTGTGGCGGAGGGCGCGACGTTGGTGCGCGTCGGCACGGCGCTGTTCGGACCCAGGCCGCCGCTGTCCGTGGGGGCGAAGTAAAGGAGGATTTACCATGGGTATTATGGACGAAATTAAGCGCCTGGCCCGGCCCTATGAGGATGAGGAAGACGATTACGAGGAGTTTGAGGAGGCGGCCGCTCCCGCGCCCAAGGCCGCGGAACGCCGTCCCCGTGAGAGCGGGTCCTATTTCCCCGCCAGTGACGACCGCCGGAACAACAAGGTGGTGAACATCCACACCACGACCCAGCTCCAGGTAGTGCTGGTCAAGCCGGACCGGTTTGAGAACGCGGCGGAAATCGCGGACCACCTGCGGGAAAAGCGCACGGTGGTGCTGAATCTGGAGTCCACCAACAAGGAGATTGCCCGGCGGCTGCTGGACTTCCTGTCCGGCGTGGCCTACGCCAACGAGGGCAAGATCAAAAAGGTGGCCCTTTCCACTTATATTATCACGCCTTACAATGTGGACATTCTGGGGGATCTGATCGACGAGCTGGAAAACAACGGCCTGTATCTATAACGGCAGTGTCTGCCGGAGCGATTCCGCAGCCCGAATGAAAAGAGGTACATACTATGCTGACACCGCAGGAAGTTGCCAGCCACGCCTTTTCCAAGGCCACCTTCAACGGCTATAACATGAGCCAGGTGGACGAGTTCCTGGATACGCTGACAGAAGATTATACCGCGCTGTACAAAGAGAACGCGGTGCTGAAGAGCAAAATGAAGGTGCTGGTGGACAAAATCGAGGAGTACCGGGCCACTGAGGACGCCATGCGCTCCGCTCTGCTCACCGCCCAGAAGATGGCCAACTCCATGGTGGCCGAGGCAGAGGAGAAAAAGCGCCAGCTGCTGCGGGACGCGGAGCACAGCGCGGCTTCCCGCGCCTCGGAGCTGCGGCGTCAGATTGCCGACGAGGAAAACCGCCTGGCAGAGGCCAAGCGGTCCACGGTCAGCTTTACCACTCAGATGAAGGAGCTGATTGCCCGCGAGATTCAGTTCCTGAGCGGCCTGCCGCAGATGGAGTCAGAGGGCGCGCCGCCCCAGGCGGAAGCACCGGATCCGGCCCCCGCGCCTGCGGAGGATGTGAAGCAGCGCGCTCAGGAGATTGAGCAGTCGATTCAAGCCGCGCTACAGGAGGAAGAGGCGCTGGACGAGGTGGCCCGGGCAGACACCAAGGACATTGGGGACGTACTGCACAAGATCCAGGAAGCGGTGGAACGGGAGGACGGGGAGGACGCCCGGAGTGACCGGGTAAACCTCCAGTTCGGGAAAAATTACCGCATGGAGTGAGGCTGTGAGGAAGCGGTTTCAGCCCATCTACGTCCCTCTGGCGCTCAGCGGGCTGGCAGTTGCGCTGTATGTGGCCTCGCTGGTGGCCGCTTTCTTCCTCCTGGTTGGCTTTCCCATTGAGCTTCATGGCTGGGGCGGCGATATCTGGTATGTGATTGGTTTCGTTCTCCTTTTGATGGGGGCCGTGTACACCCTGCCCTTGTTCCTGCTGGCACTCGGCCTCATCTGGGGCGTGTACTGGCTGGTAATGGCTGTCCGCCGGCGCCGGAAGACGCACCCAAGAAAGCGGCGGGTCAGCGGCCGGACGCCGGAGGAGGAGCTTTGGTTTGATGAGAGGTAGAAAGCCCGGCCGTTTCCTGTCCTGGAAACGGCTCCTCACGCCGGGAAAGGCGGCTCCGGTTTGGATTCCCGCCGTTCTAAGTGTGCTGATATCGCTGTGCTATCTTGGGTTTCTGTTTTCTGCCTTTCCCGAACTTTCCAATGACATTCAGGCCGCTCACTGGGATGACCCTTTGTTTATCATTGGGCTTCTTCTTTTTCTTTGCGCGGCCTTTTTTATTTGGCCGCCCTGGTGGCTGGTTCCGGTTGCCGCTGTTTGGGCGGTCTATGGAATTGTCATGGTGATTTACCGTCATAGGCAAAAAGGAGCGGGGCAAGCCCCTGGCAAGGGGCATAGAAAAATCAATGGGAGGACGCCGGAAGAGGAGCTTTGGTTCGATGAGCGGTAATGTTTCGCTTTTTCCCTCTTGACAGAAGGGCTGAAAACGGGTAAGATAGCTGAGAACTGTCCACGAGACAGAGATATTGCTGACACGCGCAGAAAAGGAAGAGTACGTCTGCCGCGCTGCACAGAGAGCCGCCGTTTGGTGGGAGGCGGAGAGCAGAGCAGAGGGAAAATCACCTTGGAGCGTCCGGCTGAACGGCGGCTGGCCAAGTAAGTCAGGACGGCAGACGGCCGTTACCTTCCGTCGCCGCAATGGCAGTTGCGGAAGCGAGTGGCCGCGTGGTGCGGCAGCAAGAGTGGTACCGCAGAGGTTTCGCGCCTTTGTCTCTTAAGGAGGCAAAGGCGTTTTTGTTATTTGTGGGCCAGTTTAACGTTCTTTTTTCTTCTTTTCACCCGAAAGGGTGTGGACTCCACTAAGAGCCTATCCCGAAATAAGGCGTGTGCAGATAGCGCAGCAGATTTTCTGCTGGGCAAGGCGATTGGACGTAGGAATCCTGACGGATTTCAAGTCCAATCGACGCGGCACAGCGGAAAATATGCAAGCTAGCTGTGCGCG
>JAAWCD010000063.1 GCA_022793095.1 Oscillospiraceae bacterium
CTGGGAACGCAAGGACTGCTACGCTCACGGTTTTGACGCTGACCGCAAGCTGATCGCCCAGGAGATGGACAGCGGATTCTTCTCCAAGGTAGGAGCCGACCAGAAGCCAGCAGAGGCCGACAGTGCCACCGTAGACCTCCTAAAGAAGTTGGTACGACAGCACCCGGAGCTGTTGACTGAATTACTGAAAGAGGCCAGCGGGGAGTAAAAGTGAAGGGGTGAAATTGGTTAAATGTAGGCAAGTGTAGGCAAGATTACCTGAAAAAAGTTATAAAACGCCGGATATTTCGCGATATCCGGCGTTTTGGCACCCCGAACTGGATTCGAACCAGCGGCCTGTCGCTTAGGAGGCGACCGCTCTATCCATCTGAGCTATCGGGGCATATTCACTTGTATGCGTTAAATATACGGTTTTGGGGAAGCGCTCCATCCTCTACTCAGGAGGCGGACGCTCTATCCTGCTGAGCTACGGACGCATATGGAATTTTTGGTGCCGCTGGCGGACGAACTACGCACACTTAGGAGGCGGGCCCCTCTATCCAGGTGAGGTACGGGGGCATGATTCTGTTCACAGCCGGAAAATTGCACAATTTCCCGTCGCTGTCCTTTCTATTTTAACTCAAATCAGAGGACTTGTCAATTTCAAAAAGAAAGGCGGGGAAAAGTGGTTGCAACCACTTACTATTTGCAGTATAATACATGATTGCATCGAAATCATGTATTTTTCCGGCTCGAGCCGGTAACAGAAGGAGGCATTCCCTTTGGATTGCAATTTGAGAAACGTGGCCATCATCGCTCACGTTGACCACGGCAAAACCACGCTGGTGGATGAAATGCTCAAGCAGGGCGGCGTCTACCGGGAAAATCAGGAGGTGGTTGACCGCGTGATGGACTCCAACGACCTGGAGCGGGAGCGTGGCATCACCATTCTGGCCAAAAATACCGCCGTGCGTTACGGCGATATCAAAATCAATATTGTGGACACCCCTGGTCACGCTGACTTCGGCGGCGAGGTGGAGCGTATCCTGAAAATGGTGAACGGTGTCATCCTGCTGGTGGATGCCGCAGAAGGCCCCATGCCTCAGACCCGGTTCGTTCTGTCCAAGGCCCTGGAGCTGGGCCACCGGGTGATTGTGGTCGTCAACAAGATCGACCGGCCCGACCAGCGCATCCACGAGGTCATGGATGAGGTGTTGGAACTCCTGATGGACCTGAACGCCACTGAGGAGCAGTTTGACTCCCCGACCCTGTTCTGCTCCGGACGGCAGGGCACCGCCAGCTATTCTCCCGACGTGCCCGGCGCTGACCTGACCCCCCTCTTTGAGACCATCATCAACTATATCCCCGCCCCCCATGTGGACGACGAAGCGCCCTTCCAGATGTTGGTTTCTTCTATCGACTACAACGAGTTCGTGGGCCGGATTGCCATTGGCCGCATTGAGCGGGGCACCATCAAGCAGAATCAGGAAATTGCGGTCTGCAACTACCACGACCCGGACGCGCCGGTGAGAAAGGCCAAGGCAACGGCCCTCTATCAGTTCGACGGGCTGGCCCGGACCCCGGTGACTGACGCTTCCTCCGGCAACATCATCGCCATGAGCGGCATCGGGGACATCACCATCGGAGATACCATCTGTGCGCCCCAGACGCCGGAGCCCATTGAGTTTGTCAAGATTTCCGCCCCCACCATCGAAATGACCTTCTCCGTGAACGACTCGCCCTTCGCGGGCCGGGAGGGCAAATTCGTCACCTCCCGCCAGATCCGAGACCGGCTGTTCCGGGAGACTCAGAAGGATGTGTCCCTCCGCGTGACAGAGACGGACAACACGGATTCCTTCAACGTGGCGGGCCGGGGCGAAATGTCCCTGTCCATTCTGATCGAGACCATGCGCCGGGAAGGCTACGAATTCCAGGTCTCCCCGCCCCGCGTGCTCTACGAGGAGATTGACGGGGTGAAGTGCGAGCCCATGGAGCGCCTGGTCGTTGACGTACCGGCGGACTGCGTGGGCGCGGTCATTGAGAAGATGGGCTCCCGCAAGGGCGAAATGCTGGAAATGAACCCCGTGGGCGAGCGAATGAAGGTGGAATTCCTGGTGCCGTCCCGCGGCCTGTTCGGCTACCGCAACGAGTTTTTGACCGATACCAAGGGCGAGGGTATCATGGCCTCGGTTTTCGACTCCTATGCCCCCTTCAAGGGTGAGGTGTCCCGGCGGAACACCGGTTCCCTGGTGGCCTTTGAGACGGGCGAGGCAGTGACCTACGGACTGTTTAACGCTCAGGAGCGGGGCACCCTGTTCATTGGGGCCGGTACGCCGGTGTACGAAGGCATGGTTGTGGGCTCCTGCCCGAAGATGGAGGATATTTCTGTAAATATCTGCAAGAAAAAGCAGCTGACCAACATGCGGGCTTCCGGCTCGGACGAGGCGCTGCGGCTGGTGACGCCCCGGAACATGAGCCTGGAGCAGTGCATGGAGTTCCTGGCAGACGACGAGTTGCTGGAGGTCACGCCGGAGAGTCTGCGGCTCCGCAAGCGCATTCTCAACCACAGCGACCGTATGAAGGCCCTCAAAGGCGGAAAGAGCTGAGAAATCAGGCGCCGCCCTACCTGCCCGGCCTGCCTTACGGCGGGCCGGGCGGCGGCAATTGTAACTTTTTTATGAACCGTCTTGCAATTTACGGAAGATTCGGTTACAATAGCGTTAGCACTCTTGAGACTTGAGTGCTAACGCTGCTTTTACATTCTGGTGGAAAACCCGGTTAAAGTTCTTTTTGCTTCTTTTTCTTGCAAAGAAAAAGAAGGAACAACAAAAATGGAGGCACATCATGGAAAAGAAAGAATTTCAGGCGGAATCCAAGCGGCTGCTGGACCTGATGATTAACTCAATCTACACCCACAAGGAAATCTTCCTGCGGGAAATCATCTCCAACGGGTCGGACGCGGTGGACAAGCTGGCGTACAAGGCTCTTACAGACGACAAGGTGGGGCTGAACCGGAGCGACTTCAAAATCACCCTGACCGTGGACAAGGACGCCCGGCTGCTGACCGTCTCCGACAACGGCATCGGCATGACCCTGGAGGAGCTGGAGAGCAATCTGGGCACCATCGCCCGCAGCGGCTCCCTCCAGTTCAAGCAGGACATGGCTGAGGCAGAGCACAAGGCGGACGTGGATATCATCGGCCAGTTCGGTGTGGGCTTCTATTCCGCCTTCATGGTGGCGGACCAGATCACCGTAGTCACGAAAGCCTATGGCCAGGAGAAGGCTTACCGCTGGGAGTCCTCGGGCGCGGACGGCTACACGGTCACTGAGTGTGAAAAGGACGCGGCGGGCACCGACGTCATCATGCACATCAAGGAGGACGGGGAGGAAGAGCAGTTCAGCCAGTACCTGGACCAGAACCGGCTGAGCCGTCTGGTGAAGAAATATTCCGATTACGTCCACTATCCCATCGTCATGGAGATGACCCATTCCCGGATGAAGGACAAGCCGGAGGACGCACCTGAGGACTACAAGCCCGAGTGGGAGGACTATACCGAATGGGAGACGCTGAACTCCATGGTGCCCCTGTGGCAGCGCTCCAAGGGCGAGGTGGAGCAGGAGGAGTATGACGCCTTCTACCAGGACAAGTTCAACGACTACGAAAAGCCCCTGGCCACCGTCAAAGTCAACGCCGAGGGCACCGTGTCCTACCAGGCGCTGCTGTTCCTGCCCGGCCGCACGCCCTACGACTTTTACACACGGGAGTACGAAAAGGGACTTCAGCTCTACTCCTCCGGCGTGCTCATCATGGACAAATGCCCCGACCTGGTGCCGGAGTACTTCCGGTTTATCAAGGGCGTGGTGGACACCCCCGACGTGTCCCTGAACATCTCCCGCGAGATGCTCCAGCAGACCCGGCAGCTGAAGGTCATCTCCTCCAACCTGGAGAAGAAGGTCAAGGCGGAGCTGGTCCGGCTGGAGAAGGACGAGCGGGAAAAGTATGAGACCTTCTGGAGGGCCTTTGGCACTCAGATTAAATACGGCGTGGTCTCCGAGTACGGCACCCACAAGGACTTTTTGGCAGAGCTGCTGATGTTCGTCTCCTCCAAGGAGAGCAAATACGCCACCCTGGCCGAGTACAAGGAGCGGATGGCCGAGGATCAGCCCTTCATCTACTACGCTTCCGGCGAGTCGGTGGAGAAGCTGTCCAAGCTGCCCCAGGCGGAACGGATTCAGGACAAGGGGTATGAGATCTTCTATCTGACCGAGGATGTGGACGAGTTCTGCATGCAGGTCATTGGAGAGTATGAGGGGAAGAAGCTGAAGTCTATCAACGACAATGACGCCCTGCCGGAGACCGAGGAGGAGAAGAAGGCCGCCGAGGAGAAGGCGGAGGAGAGCAAGCCGGTGCTGGACTTCGTGAAGGAGACCCTGGGCGATAAGATCAAGGAGGCCCGGATTTCCAAGCTGCTGAAATCCCACGCCGTGTGCATGACTGCCGATGGCCCCATGTCTCTGGAGATGGAAAAGCATCTGCGGCGCAATGGCGGCGATATGGGCGGGCTCACTGCCGAGCGGGTGCTGGAGCTGAACGCGGACGCGCCGGTGTTCACGGCCCTGAAAAACGCCATGGAGAATGACCGGGCGCTGGCGGAAAAGTATGTCCAGCTGCTGTACTGTCAGGCCCTGCTCATTGCGGACCTGCCTTTGGAGGACCCGGCAGGCTACACCGACCTGGTCTGCTCGCTGATGAAATAACGCTCCGTTCTTTTTCTTGAAAGAAAAAGAACCAAAAAGAACTTTAAACTGCGCCCTTATGCCAGTCTGAAATAGAACCAGTTTAAAGTTCTTTTGCTTCTTTTCTTTCAAGAAAAGAAGAGAAAGGATTTGCTTATGAATGTTCTTGTGCTGGGCGGGACACGGTTTTTCGGCGTCCACCTGGTCCGGCGCCTGCTGAGCCAGGGCCGCACCGTCACCATCGCCACCCGCGGCAACGCGCCGGACCCCTTCGGCGCTCAGGTCAGCCGCGTACAGGTGGACCGCACCGACGGAGCCGCTATGGCCGCCGCCTTTCAGGGCCGCGCCTACGATGTGGTTTATGACAACATCGCCTATTGCTCCAACGATGTGCGCGCCGCTCTGGAGGCCATCGCCTGCAAGCGTTACATCCTGACCTCTTCGGCCTCCATCTACCAGCTCCACCCCGATACCAGAGAAGCGGAATGGCTCCCCTCAGAGGAAGGGCTTGTCTGGTGTAATTGGGACGACTGCGATTACGACGAGGGCAAGCGCCGGGCGGAATGTGCCTTGCTCCGCTGGAAAAACGTGTCCACTGTGGCGGTCCGGTTCCCCTTTGTCATCGGGCCGGACGATTACACCGGGCGGCTTCGGTTCTACCTGGAGCACGTCCGGGACGGCCTGCCCATGTACATTGACAATCTGGACGCGCCCATGAGCTTCATCAGCTCCGAGGAGGCCGGGCGCTTCCTGGCCTTCCTGGCGGACAGCGGCTGCCAGGGCCCCATCAACGGGTGCAGCCGGGACACGGTATCCATGCGGGCCATTCTGAACGCCGCCTCAGAGAAAACGGGCCGGACGCCAGTGCTTTCGCCGGAGGGCGATCCCGCGCCCTATAACGGCGCGGAGGCTTACAGCCTCAACACCAGCCGGGCCAACGACCTGGGCTTTGTCTTTTCCAGCCTGCACGCCTGGCTTCCCGCCCTGCTGGATCAGGAGCTGAAAAAAGAACGCTGAGCCGGCGGAGACCGAGCCTGGTTCTTCATTAACATTTGACTTTCCCGCAAACTATACTATAATAGAAGAACTACCAGGGCGCCGCCGGATCGGAAGGCAGCTTGTTCCCTGTGAGGAGGCATGAACCATGCAGCTTGATTTGACGCCAAAGCAGTACCGCCGGCTTCTTGACATGATTTATATTGGAAACTGGATTTTGAATTCCACCCGCGGAGACGACCGCTTTCAAGATTACGACGAGGTGGAATCCCTGCTCTTCTCCAAGGCCAAGGAGGCGGGGATGGACACCCTGGCGGAGACCTGGCAGGGGGAAGTGATTCCCTCCCGGGCCTTTTCTGAGGGCGGCATCCATGAAGCCATTGTGGAGTATGAGAATAACGTGTTTTTCGACATTCTGGCCGAGGAGCTGGCCCGCCGGGATATGAATGACGTTCCTATCGACGAGAGCAACTACGAGGAGCTGACCACCCGCATTGACGCTTACCTGGACGAGTTCGACCTTCACGGCACAGACAATATCACAGTGGACAGCGACACCCTGCCCTGAAATGACAGAAGATTGCCCCGGACAGAACTCCCGTCCGGGGCAATTTCCCGTCCGGATGCCCTTTTCCGCGGCGTTTGAAAACCGGACCTGACAAACCTTGCCGAATGTGCTATACTGTTGCTGATATCTGATGGAAAAGGAGGTCCTTTCATGTCCGACTGTCTGTTCTGCAAAATCACGGCGGGCGAAATCCCGTCCAACAAGGTCTATGAGGACGAGCAGGTCTATGCCTTTTATGACATTGACCCCCAGGCACCCACGCATTTCCTGGTGATTCCCAAAGCTCACATCCCCTCCTGCGGGGCCATTACCCCGGAGAATTCCGCCGTCACCGCCCGGTGCTTCGAGGTCGTCGCCCAGGTGGCCAGGGACCTGGGCATCACCAGCTTTCGGGTGGTGTCCAACTGCGGCGAGCAGGCGGGGCAGAGCGTGCCCCATCTGCATTTCCACGTGCTGGCCGGCCGGGATATGACCTGGCCGCCGGGCTGAGCGGAACCGAACGGCCGGAAAGGACCCTGTCCTTTCCGGCCGTTTTTTCTGACCATTCCGCGTCCTTGAACGAGTTTTTTAGGCGTCCATCCCTCAGATGGACGCTTTTTTGTATGATTCCATGCTTTTTTGACATGCTAATCGTTGCCCATGCTTCCATGTATGACCTACAATTTATCTCACCCCTTGCCGGCTTTTGTCGAATCAAGCCGCAATACAGAGAAAGATGAGGTAACAAACTATGGCACGCAAAAAAGTGGAACGGAATATCTCCTATGACACCACGAGAAAGCTCTACTATGTCTGCATGAATTACGGCAGCGATACAGGGCGCTCCAATGTCAAGCAGTACGCCACCTTCTCCACCCTTCCCGCCGCCCGCAAGGCCCTCTATAACTTTGAGGCGGATAAGGAGACCTGCCAGCTGGTCATGCCCAGATCCACCACCCTGGACCAGTGGCTGGACTACTGGATGCGGGAGATTGTGGTCCCCAGCCGGGCCGAAACCACCGTCTACACCTATCAGAAAATCATCGACAACCACGTCTCTCCCGCCCTGGGGGACATGCCCATCCAGAAAATCCGGCCTGTCCACATCCAGCAGTACTACTCCATGCTCCAGCGGGACAAGGAGCTGTCCCCCAACACCATCCGGCGGCATCACGACCTGCTCTCCTCCGCCCTCCACATGGCTGTCAAGCAGGAGGTGCTGTTTCTCTCTCCCGTGGAGCGGGTGGAGCCGCCCAAGACCGTCAACACCGAGGCCCACTACTACACCCCTGAGCACCTGCGGGAGCTGTTCGCCACCGTAGAAGGGCACTGGCTGGAGCTCATTGTGAAGCTGGCGGGATACCTGGGCCTGCGGCGGGAGGAAATCTGCGGCCTGCGCTGGTCCAGCGTGAACTTTGAACAGCGGACCATCTATATCAAGGAGGCCCGGACCTCCGCCGGCGGGGCCATTGTGGAAAAAGAGACCAAAAACCGATCTTCCACCCGCACCCTCTATATGAGCGGCGAGCTTCAGGACCTGCTTTGCCGGGAGCAGGAGCGGCAGGCCTTCAACCGCAAGCGGTTCGGGAAGCGCTACCTGGAAAGCGGCTTTGTGGCCGTGGACGACCGGGGCAATCCCTACGCGCCCAATGCCATTTCCCTGGCCTTCTCCCGCTTCATCAAGCAGAATAGCCTGCCCAAGCTGACCCTCCACGGACTGCGGCACAGCTTTGCCACCGTGGCTTCCGCCCAGGGCGTGCCCCTCTTTGACATCGGCCGGGCCCTGGGGCACAGCACCCCCGCGACCACCGGACGTATTTACACCCATCTGGTGGACCAGACCCACGCGTCCACCATCGACCGGGTGGCGGAGGCTGTGCGGTGATGAAAGTTTAGGGCCGCCCTTTTCAAAGGGCGGTGGGGTCTGGGGCAAAGCCCCAGCGGATTTGGGCGGAGCCCAAAAGACGCGCCTTCCTCCGCCGCCAAGCCACGCTGGAACCTTCAGCGCGGCGGGGGCAAGCCCCCGCCCTACAGATAATCCTCTGAATCACTGCGATTTTGACCCGGCAGGCCGCTGGACCATCCGCCGGACCGCCATAACAAACTGCTCCGCCTCCCTGGGCTGGTTGAAGGCCGAAAAGCTGACCCGGACCGTGCCGCTCTCCAGGGTTCCCACCGTCTCATGGGCCACCGGGGCGCAGTGGAGCCCGGCCCGCACCGCAAACCCGGCCCGGCCCAGCCGGTCCCCCAGCTCCTCCACATCCAGGCCCCCCGTGCGGAAGGACACCACCCCCGCCTGGTGGGGCAGTCCCGGCCGGGCGAAGACCTCCACCCCCGGAATCCGGTCCAACCCCTCCGCCAGACGGCGGGCCAGTTGGACCTCGTGACTCAGAATCCGCTCGGTCCCCATCCGTTGGACAAAGCGGATGCCCTCCAGCAATCCGGCGATGCCGGGCATGTTGTGGGTTCCGGCTTCCAGCCGGTCCGGCAGGAAATCCGGCATCTCCGCCTGAGCGGACAGACTGCCGGTTCCGCCAGTGATAATCGGTTCCCCATCCATGCCGCACAGCAGCAGGCCGGTTCCCTGCGGGCCGTACAGGCCCTTGTGGCCGGGCATGGCGATAAAGGCCGCGCCCAGTGCCTCCATGGACACGGGCAGACAGCCCGCCGACTGGGAGGCGTCCAGGATGAAGGGGACCCCCTGCTGCCGGCACATACCGGCCGCTTCCGCCACGGGAAGGATGTAGCCGAACACATTGGAAACATGGTTGCAGATGGCCGCGTCCACCCCGCTGAGGTGGTCCCGCCACTCCTGCAAAAAGGTGTCCGGCTGAAAGAGGCTCCCCCGTGCCACCCGGACCCGCACGCCGGGAATGGACGCCAGGGTGCGGGTGACAGCGTTGTGCTCAAAGCCGGAGATGAGCACCGTGCTGCCGGGCCGGACCAAGGTGCGGATGGCGATGTTCAGAGCGTGGGTGGCGTTCGAGGTGAACACCACCCGTTCCGGGTCCGGGGCCTGGAAGAGCGCCGCCGCCGCGCTCCGGCAGGCAAAGGCGGTTTCCGCCGCCGCCATGGCCGCCGGGTGGCCGCCCCGGCCGGGACTGGCCAGACGGCCTGCCGCCCAGGCCATGGCCCGGGACACCTGGGGCGGTTTTTGCAGGGTGGTGGCGGCGCTGTCCAGATAGATCATAGCCGCACCTCCCGGTAACTGCCGTCCGACTCGGTGATATAGATGCGCTGCGGGGTCAGTCCCATCCGGTTGAGGACCACCAGGGCGTCCGCCAGACGGCGCTGGGACACCTTGACCGAGTGGCTGCACCCCTCCTTGCTAATGCTCTTGGGAGAGCGCAGGATATGAGCGGTGATTCCGGCCCGCTCCAACACGGAAGCTGTCCGCTGGGCGTAGGTCAGCGAACGGCAGACAATCAGATAATATACCATACCATAAAAACCTCCATAGGTCAGGAACGTTCCGTCTCTGCTCCTATGGTCAGTTTACGTTTGGACGGTTTGGATGGTTCCAGAGAAAAAACCAGGCGGACAGTATCCACCTGGTTTTATGCTCAATGAAGCAGCCGGTTTCGTCACCGTGCGGAAAGCCAAACCCCACACAGCATGACAGAGCGAGCTTAAAGTTCTTTTTGCTACTTTTTCTTTCAAGAAAAAGTAGTTAAAACAGACCCGTAATGACGCCGTTCTCGTCCACGTCGATCTTCTCCGCCGCCGGGACCTTGGGCAGTCCGGGCATGGTCATAATGTCCCCGGTCAGGGCCACTACGAACCCGGCGCCCGCCGACACCTTTACATTCCGCACGGTCACGGTAAAGCCCTCGGGCCGGCCCAGCTTGGCCGCGTCGTCGCTCAGGGAGTACTGGGTCTTGGCCATGCACACCGGCAGTCCGCCAAAGCCCATGGCCTCCAGACGCTCCAGCTCCTTAGCCGCCGGTCCCGCGAAGGCCACCCCAGCCGCGCCGTACACCTGTTTGGCAATGGCCTCAATTTTTGCCCGGAGGGGCTGGTCCAGCTCATAGCAGAACCGGAACTGATTTTCCCTCCCGCACAGCCGCAGGACCTCGTTGGCCAGCTCCACGCCGCCGGCTCCGCCCTTGCCCCAGACCTCGCTGAGGGCCACGTTGACGCCATAGTCCGCGCATTTCTGCCGTATCAGGTCCAGCTCTGCGTCCGTATCGTTGACAAACCGGTTGACAGCCACCACCGCGGGCAGGCCGAACACCTTTGTGATATTCTCCACATGCTTCAGGAGGTTGGGAAGGCCCCGTTCCAGAGCCTCCAGATTCTCCGCGCCCAGGTCCGCCTTGGGCACGCCGCCGTTGTATTTCAGCGCCTTCACCGTGGCCACGATGACCACCGCGTCCGGGTGGAGCTTGGCCGCCCGGCACTTGATATCCAGGAACTTTTCCGCGCCCAGGTCCGCGCCGAAGCCGGCTTCTGTGACCACATAGTCCCCCAGCTTCAGCGCCGTATCCGTGGCGGAAACAGAATTGCAGCCGTGGGCGATATTGGCGAAGGGCCCGCCGTGGACCAGAGCGGGCGTGTGCTCCAGGGTTTGAACCAGGTTGGGCTTGATAGCGTCCTTGAGGAGCGCGGCCATGGCGCCCTCTGCCTTCAAATCGTGGGCGGTGACAGGCTTATCGTCATAGGTGTAGCCCACCACCATCCGGGCCAGCCGGGCCTTGAGGTCCATCAGATCGTTGGACAGGCAGAGCACGGCCATAATCTCCGAGGCTACGGTGATGTCGAAACCGTCCTCCCGGGGCACGCCCTGCATCCGGCCGCCCAGGCCGTCCACCACGTTCCGGAGCTGCCGGTCGTTCATGTCCACGCAGCGCTTCCAGGTGATTTTCTTCACGTCAATGCCCAGCTCGTTGCCCTGCTGAATATGGTTGTCCAGCATGGCGGCCAGCAGGTTGTTGGCCGCGCCGATGGCGTGGAAGTCACCGGTGAAGTGGAGGTTGATATCCTCCATGGGCACCACTTGGGCGAAGCCGCCGCCGGCCGCGCCGCCCTTGACGCCGAACACAGGGCCCAGGGAGGGCTCCCGCAGGGCGAGGATGACGTTTTTACCTAACAGCTTCAGCGCGTCGGAGAGGCCCACGGAGGTAGTGGTTTTGCCCTCGCCTGCCGGGGTGGGGTTGATGGCGGTGACGAGGATCAGTTTGCCCTTCCGGGGTGCGGAGCGGAGGGGGGTAATGTCGATTTTGGCCTTATATGTTCCGTAGTGTTCCAAGAGGTTTTTGTCGATGCCCGCCTGAGCGGCCACCTGGTCAATGGGAAGCATTTCACAGGCCTGTGCGATTTCAATATCCGTTTTCATGCAAATGACACTCCTTTCCGCTTTCTTGAACGAAAGCTTGGCAAAGAACTTTGTGCTGGCGTACTGCGGTGGGCGTCAGGCTGGCGTCTGCCCTCAGGCGCTTCGGAGGTTTTCCTGGAGGACTGTTGGGAAGGGACAACGGAAGTCTGGCAGATACGGTTTGAAGTTCTGTTTGCTTCTTTTTCGTTCAAGAAAAAGAAGCCGTACCCCTGGGCCCATTCTACAGCCCAGACGGCCGGCTTTCTGCCGCCATACTCCCCGTGGTCCATTCCACTTTATCCGTCAGTTGTATGGCTGTTCCTAACCATATCATAGACCTGAAAATCTGTCAAGAGCAGTTCGCGGCTTTGACAGACGCGGGCGGCGGAGAGCGTGAAGCCCTCCGCCGCAGCTCAAAACAGCGTGCCGTTTCCGTAAAACTCCGTCAGCGCCTCATAGTCCCGGATACAGACGACCACTTCGGGCTGATACTCCGCCGCGTAGCTGCTGAGGCTCTTTTCCGCGTAATGCCGCAGGTCCAAAGAGTGCATCTCGTCAAAGCTGGGGTACAGCAGGGTTTCCATGGGGTTGGTAAAGCTGTCCCCGAACACCAGCAGCGAAGGCAGCTCGGGCCGGTCTGTCTGGATGACCGTCTCCGCGCAGTCCCCGCCCATATAGAGGTTGTAGCTCAGCTCCTGCCAACCGTTGTTCGGCAGGGCAAAACAGACGGCTTCAATCTCCTCCCCGGACTCATACCGCCGGAAGGGCACCGGCTCCCGGGGACGGCCGATCATGGCGTGCTCCGCGCTGTCCCACTGGTTGTAGACCTTCCGCAGGTAGGAGCCCAGAAATGGGTTTTCCAGCACCCGGAAGTTTATTTCATCTTCCTGATAGACTTTGACGTTCCAGCCGGACAGCTCGTTGACCCGATTCAAAATGTGGGGATAGACTGCGAACGCCCCCTCGAAGGTGTAATGGTAGTCTGCCTCGGAGTAATATTCCTCCGGATGACCCAGGGCCTCGTAGATGTCCCCCGCGTCCAGATAGGGTACCGCCTGCTTCTCCAGTTCCGCCCGGAAAATCTCCCGTTCCAGCTGGGTCCGCTCCTGCCGGTTGGAGAGATACCAGGGGTAGTGGTCCGCCAGATAGGCGGTCTGTCCCGGCACCATCACATAGAGGAAGGTTCCGCCGGAAGCCTTCACCTGCTCGTTAAACAGGGCCACCTGATAGGCCATCTGAGCACAGGCGTCGGCAATGGCCTCCCGGTCCACCGGTTCAACGGGGTTGAAGGCCAGCAGCTTCCCGCCCACCGGCACCACCTCGTTGACCACCGGACGGCGGAACACATCCAGATTCCATTTGGCGTCCAGCCGCAGGAGAATGTTCCGCCCCGGCGCGTAGTCAGAGAAATGGTCCGTCCAGCCGTCAAAGTAACTGCCGTCGTTGAGGGCCTCCAGGGAAAAGGCCGGCTTCTGGGCCAGCTTCCGGTTCTCGTAATAGGAAACCTCCTCCTTGGGTTTCAGAATGAAAACAGCCAGTCCGCCGTAGAGAATGCCCAAAAAGGCCAGGACAAAGAAGATTTGTGCCAGAAATTTCGATTTCATATCCGCGCTCACCTGCCTAAAACTGAAAATAGATGAAGGGATTGAAGGAGCCGGTCACCAGCTTGAGGTAGCTCAACCCGAACAGGACCAGCGCCAACAGGGGCGGACCCCAGGTGAGCAGCACATCACTGAGCATGCTCTTCCGGCTCTCCATTTGGGTCTGGAGCCAGACCTTGATGGGCAGCGCCGCCAGAATGGCGCAGCAGAGCTCAGGGGTGTACTGGAGCAGATAGTAGACCGTCTGCCCGTCCCAGAGGGAAGCGCCTCCGCCGAACATGGTGCCCAGGAACCGCAGGGCGTAGGCCATGGTATCCGACCGGAACAGCACCCAGCTCATGGTTACCAGCAGCAGGGTGAGCAGGTGCCGGAGCGCCGCGGGAAGCTTCTCCCACAACTCTCCCCACAGGAATTTTTCCCCCATCAGCAGCAGCCCGAACCACAGCCCCCAAGCCACGAAGGTCCAGTTGGCCCCGTGCCACAGGCCGGTCAGCAGCCAGACGATCAGAAGATTGCGGAGCTGCATTTTCTTGCCCTTCCGGTTGCCGCCCAGGGGGATGTAGAGATAATCCCGGAACCAGCTGGACAGGGAGATGTGCCACCGCCGCCAGAATTCGGTGATGGATTTGGAGATATAGGGGTAGTTGAAATTCTCCAAAAAGTGAAAGCCGAACATGCGGCCCAAGCCGATTGCCATGTCGGAATAGGCGGAAAAGTCGAAATAGATCTGCCCGGTGTAGGCCAGGGCCCCCAGCCAGGCCAGGGAGACCGCCATAGTCTCGGGACTCTGGGCGAACACCCCGCCGGCGATTTCCCCCAGGGCGTTGGCCAGCAGCATCTTTTTCGCCAGTCCGAAGAGAAAGCGGATGCCGCCCTGAGAAAAGTCCTCCAGAGTCTCCCTCCGGGAGACGATTTCCTCCGCCACCGTGGTATAGCGGACGATAGGCCCGGCCACCAGCTGGGGAAAGAGGGCGATGTAGAGGGCCACCCGGAGGGGATTTTTCTGCACCGGGGCGTCTCCCCGGTACACGTCGATGACGTAGCTCAGTCCCTGGAAGGTAAAGAAGGAAATGCCAATCGGAAGGGTGATTTCCGGCACAGGAAGCCGGCACCCCAGGGCGTTCAGGCTGCCGGCGATGAACATGGCGTATTTGAACCAGCCCAGCAGGCCCAGGCCCAATCCCACCGCCAGCCAGAGGCCGGTCCGCCTGAGCCACCTCCGGCTGGGGAGTCCGGCCAGCAGGCCGCAGAAATAATTGATGGCGATGGAGGCCAGCATGAGCCAGATGAGCTTCTGCCCGCCGAAGTAGTAGAAAAAGAGGCTGAACGCCAGCAGAATCAGATTGCGGCCCTCTCGAAAACGAGCAGGCAGGGCGTAATAGAGCAGGAAAAGGGACGTAAGAAAGGCAAAGAGGAATATCAGACTGCTGAAAACCATTGGGAGCACCTCAATGTCAGATTAGAACAGGTACTTACACTGACATTTTACCATAAATTCATGTTTTTTACTTTAAGAAAAGATAAATTATACGGGGCGGGAGGCTGCTCCCGCCCCGTTTGCGGATGAAATCAGGCTTTGAGGCTGGCCCGATGGAACACCTTTTTGCCCTTTTTGATGGTCAGACCATCTCCGGACAGGTCCTCCGCCGTATATTGAGCGTCGATGGAGGGCACCTTGGCGCCGTTGACCTCCACGCCGTTCTGCTGGACCAGCCGCCGGGCCTCGCCCTTGGAGGGGACCAGGCCACACTTGAGCATGAGGTCCAGAATCCCGATAGCGCCCTCGGTCAGGTCCGCCCCGGTCAGTTCCGTGGAGGGCATGTTGGACAAATCGCCGCCCTGGGCGAAGAGGCCCTTGGCAGTCTCCCTGGCCTTGCCGGCCTCCTCCTCGCCGTGGACCATCTTTGTCAGCTCGTAGGCTAGGATTTCCTTGGCGGTATTGAGCTGGCTGCCCTCCCAGCGCTCCATTTCGTCAATCTGCTCCAGAGGCAGGAAGGTGAGCAGGCGGATGCACTTCAGCACGTCCGCGTCGTCCACATTCCGCCAGTACTGGTAGAAGTCATAGGGAGCGGTCTTGTTGGGGTCCAGCCAGACGGCGTTCCCGGCGGTCTTGCCCATCTTGTTGCCCTGGGAGTCGGTGAGCAGGGTGATGGTCATGCAGTGGGCATCCTTGCCCAGCTTGCGCCGGATGAGTTCGGTGCCGCCCAGCATGTTGGACCACTGATCGTTTCCGCCGAACTGCATGTTGCAGCCGTAGTGCTGGAACATGTGGTAAAAGTCGTAGGACTGCATAATCATATAGTTGAATTCCAGGAAGGACAGGCCCTTTTCCATCCGCTGCTTGTAGCACTCCGCCCGCAGCATATTGTTCACGGAAAAGCAGGCGCCCACCTCCCGCAGGAGGTCCACGTAATTCAGACTGAGCAGCCAATCAGCGTTGTTGAGCATGACTGCCTTGCCCTCGCCGAAGTCGATGAACCGCTCCATCTGCCGCTTGAAGCAAGCGGCGTTGTGGTCGATGTCCTCCTTGGTCAGCATTTTCCGCATGTCGGTCCGGCCGGAGGGGTCGCCGATCATGGTGGTGCCGCCGCCGATGAGAGCGATGGGCCGGTTTCCGGCCATTTGCAGCCGCTTCATCAGGGTCAGCGCCATGAAGTGGCCGGCGGTCAGGCTGTCCGCCGTGCAGTCAAAGCCAATGTAGAAGGTGGCCTTGCCGTTGTTAATCATATCCCGGATTTCGTCCTCATTGGTGACCTGGGCGATGAGCCCCCGGGCGGTCAGTTCCTCGTAAAGCGTCATGGTTCTTCTCCTTTGTCGTTGTTGTCCCTTTCTTTTTCTTGTAAGAAAAGCGGCAAAAAGAATTTCAAACGGTGTTTTGCGGAAAACTGGATGAGAACCGCAAAAATGCCCCCTGTCCCGTGGGGGACAGAGGGCGAGCGTTCGCGGTACCACCTCTGGCTTGTCCCTTCCTCGCGGAAGGAGACCTCAGGCCGTGTTGGCACACGGCAGCGCGGTAACGGGCGCACCCGGCACAGCCCTACTGCGAAACGGTTCAGGCGGCGGCTCGGAGGGGTATTCACATCCGCCGCTCTCCCCCTCTCACCGGCCGGGGGCTCTCTTTGCAGCGGGGGAGGATGCTACTCTTCCTCGTCAAAGCTATCAATAATGGAGTATTATAGCCGCTCTGCCCTGCCTTGTCAACCAGATTTTGAAAAAAGGTTCCGAAAAGAACTTGACAGCGGGGGAACGCTGTGGTAGAATAACGCTACCTATAAAAGGGGTTTATTTTTTATGCACTTTTACACCCCTTGCCGCTGGAATGTTCCGCGGGAGTAGGGAGGCAGAAACCTGCCGGAACCAATCGAAGCTGACGCGCGGCCTGGTCCTTTGGGAGCGGTCCGCGCTTGGAAGGGCTGGATTTCGGCAAAACGGGTCCCTGGGGACAAGCTGCCGGAATCCGGCATTTTTTGTCCCAGGCTTACCGAAGGAACTGATGATTGAATCCACGCACACGTCTTGACGGCAAAATTTCCGTCTGGACTTCGTGAAAAAAGTTTGAAATCCGTTAGGATTCCTGTACTTTTTGTCACTCGCCAGACAAAAATTTTGCTCGCCAATCCGCACACGCCGATTCAATCAGCGGTTCCCGAATCAAAAAAGGAGGTGCCGCAACATGGCCAAGGCTGGCGCGCGTATCAAGATCACTCTGAGATGCTCTGAGTGCAAGCAGCGCAATTACAACACCACGAAGAACAAGAAGAACAACCCCGACCGTCTCGAGATGAACAAGTACTGCCCCTTTTGCAGAAAGCATACAGTGCACAACGAGACCAAGTAATCCGTGAGGGGCGTCCGGCGCGGCAGCGCCGGAGTTGAACAACGGCGTGCCGCTCGCCGCAAAGCGGCAACCGCAGCACCTGCCGGAGTCCTCCGGCGGACGGAGGAACTCAGGGGCTTGTTTGTGTGCGGCGGCGCATGGAGGTTTTAATGGCAGAAAACGAAAACAAGGTCGAAAAGGTCGAGAAAAAGGCCGAAAAGAAGACCGAGAAAAAGCCGGACAAGAAGCCCGGCTTCTTCGATCGTGTGAAGCGCTGGTTCCGCGAGATGAAGAGCGAGCTGAAGAAGGTCCAGTGGCCGACCCGCAAGCAGACGGTCAACAACACGCTGATTGTCATTGCCTGCGTCATCGTGGTCGGCGTCTGCATCTGGGTGTTCGACGCGCTGGCCGGCGCGGTTGTCCGGGCGCTGATCCACCTGTCGCAAAGCTTGTAAAAGGGGAACGACATGTCGGAAAGTGCAAAGTGGTATGTGGTCCATACCTATTCCGGTTATGAAAACACTGTCGCCACCACCATTCAGAAGCACGTGGACAACCGCGGACTTCACGAACTGATTCAGGAGGTCTCCATTCCCCTGGAGACCGTTACCGAGTACACGGACGGCGGCCCGAAGACGGTGGAACGCAAGGTGTTCCCCGGCTATGTGCTGGTCAAGATGGTGCTCACCGACGAGAGCTGGCACGTGGTCCGCAATGTGCGGGGCGTCACGGGCTTCGTCGGCTCCGGGAACAAGGCGATTCCGCTGACCGAGGATGAGATCGCCGCCCTGGGCGTGGAGAAGCGGGAAGTGGTCGTCTCCTACAGCGAGGGCGACAGCGTCAAAATCACCGACGGCGCTTTGGAGTCCTTCATCGGCACGGTGGAGGAAATCGACGTGGACAAGAACAAGGTCCGCGTGGTCGTTTCCATGTTCGGACGGGAAACCCCCGTCGAGCTGGAGCTGGACCAGGTCGAACTGGTTCAGGCGTGAGATTCTCTAACGAGGTTTTCGGTTCTTTTTCTTGAAAGAAAAAGAACCAAAAAGAACTTTGAACGATGTTCTCCCGCCAATCTGCCGGTAGAAACAGCTTGAAGTTCTTTGCCAAGCTTTCTTTCAGGAAAGCGGCGGAAGTGGGAGGAGCGGAACGCTCCGCCAGAGAGGCGCGCCTTTGCGCGCCGTCAACCACATTTATTCATAGGAGGTGCTCTTCGTGGCACAAAAAGTAACTGGTTATGTGAAGCTGCAAATCCCCGCGGGTAAGGCGACTCCCGCCCCCCCGGTGGGCCCTGCCCTGGGCCAGCACGGCATTAACATTGCCGCCTTCACCAAGGAATTCAACGAGCGGACCAAGAACGACATGGGCATGATTATCCCCGTGGTCATCACCGTCTATGCCGACCGCTCCTTTACCTTTATTACCAAAACTCCCCCCGCGGCGGTCCTCATCAAGAAGGCCTGCAACATCGAGTCCGGCTCCGGCGTGCCCAACAAGACCAAGGTGGCCACCATCAGCAAGGAAGATGTCCGCAAGATCGCGGAAACCAAGATGCCCGACCTGAACGCGTCCAGCGTCGAGTCCGCCATGAGCATGATCGCCGGTACTGCCCGCTCCATGGGCGTTGTCGTCGGCGAATAAGGGGAGGTCAAACCATGTTTAGAGGAAAGAAATATAAAGAGAGCGCCAAGCAGGTAGACAAGGCGATGCTCTATGACCCCAGCGACGCCATGGGTTTGGTCGTGAAGACCGCCCCCGCCAAATTTGACGAGACCGTCGAGCTTCATGTGAAGCTGGGTGTGGACTCCCGCCACGCTGACCAGCAGGTCCGCGGCGCCATTGTTCTGCCCCACGGCACCGGCAAGACCCAGCGTGTGCTGGTCTTTGCCAAGGCCGCCAAGGCTGACGAGGCCCGTGAGGCCGGCGCCGACTACGTGGGCGATATGGACCTGGTGGAGAAGATCCAGAAGGAGAACTGGTTTGAGTTCGACGTGGTCGTTGCTACGCCCGATATGATGGGCGTGGTGGGCCGTCTGGGTAAGGTTCTGGGCCCCAAGGGCCTGATGCCCTCCCCCAAGGCTGGCACCGTCACCATGGATGTGACCAAGGCCGTCAACGAGATCAAGGCCGGTAAGGTGGAGTACCGTCTGGACAAGACCAACATCATCCACTGCCCCATCGGCAAGGTCTCCTTTGGCCCTGAGAAGCTGACCGAGAACTTTACGGCTCTGATGGGCGCGGTCATCAAGGCCAAGCCTGCCGCCGCCAAGGGCCAGTATGTGAGAAGCTGCGTCGTGGCTTCCACCATGGGCCCCGGCGTCAAGGTCAACGCTGCCAAGCTGATCTGAGCATCTGCCGGGAAACCCGCATTTTGGCGGGTTTCCCGGTGAAAATTTGATTATATCTGCAAAAGCCCTTGACAAGAAAGGGGAATTGCTGGTATAATAATAGCCGCGTTCAAAGACAGCAGGACACATTTTGTGATAACGGGCGTCTGCCTTCCTGCCGAGAGTGCTTTCAAGAAAACACTTGACTGTACTGCCTTCCTGTCTTGAGCCGGGAAGGCTTTTTCTATTTAGTGAACGCGAAATTCTGTAGGAGGTGAATTCCAACATGCCTAACGCAAAGGTTCTGAGCGAGAAGCAGGCCGTCGTGGCCGCGCTGACCGAACGGCTCCAGAACGCGACCGCCGGTGTGTTCGTGGACTACAAGGGGATCACCGTCGCTGAGGACACGGCGCTCCGTACCGAGCTCCGGAACAACGAAGTGGAGTACTCTGTCGTCAAGAACACCCTGACCCGGTTTGCCCTGGACAAGGTTGGCCTCAACGAGCTGGACAGCGTGCTGAACGGCACCACATCCCTGGCCACCAGCACGGGCGATCCCATCGCTCCCATCCGCATCATCAGCCAGTACGCGGAGAAGATGAAGGACAAGTTCGAGATCAAGGCCGCCTTCATGGACGGCAAGGTCCTGGACGCGGACTCCATCGCCAGCCTGGCCAAGTTGCCCTCCAAGCAGGCGCTGCAGGCGCAGGTTCTGGGCACCATGCTGGCTCCCATCACCAGCCTGGCCATCGTACTGAAGGCGATTGCCGAGCAGAACGGCGCTCCCGCCGAGGCCGCCGAATAAGGGTGAATGTTCCCTTTCATTTGATTTTATAATAACAATATCAGGAGGTAAATTACCATGGCTAGCGAAAAGATTACTGCTATGATCGAAGAAGTCAAGGCTCTAAGCGTTCTGGAGCTGTCCGAGCTGGTAAAGGCTTTGGAAGAGGAATTCGGCGTTTCCGCCGCTGCGATGGCCGCTCCCGCCGCTGGCGGCGCTGCCGCTGCTCCCGTGGAGGAGAAGACCGAGTTTGACGTCGTTCTGGCTGACGTGGGCGCTGAGAAGATCAAGGTCATCAAGGCTGTCCGTGAGATCACCGGTCTGGGTCTGGCTGAGGCCAAGGCTCTGGTCGAGGCGACTCCCAAGGCCGTCAAGGAGGGCGCTTCCAAGGAGGACGCCGAGGCTCTCAAGGAGAAGCTGGAGGCTGTCGGCGCCAAGGTCGAGCTGAAGTAAGTTCTTCTGGAAAGAGGCTATTGGGGCTGTGCCCGATAGCCTCTTTTTTCTCTGCCTTTTTTGAAGGAAAAATTGAGATAGAACCAGTTTAAAGTTCTTTTTGCTTCTTTTTCTTTCAAGAAAAAGAACAGAAACCATCCAATGGAGGGAATGTACATGAAGGAACCGATACAGCTGGCCAAAGAGCTGGGCTTTCACGGCGCGGCGGTCGTTGACACGTCGGAGATTGTGTTTCAGGAGGAGTTCCGGACCTACTGCGCGGAAAACGTGTGCGGCCAGTACGGCGTGAATTACACTTGCCCGCCGGACTGCGGAACGCCGGAGGAGATGCGGGCGCGGATGCTGGGCTATTCCAAGGCGTTGGTACTGCAATCAAAATGGGAAGTCCCGGACCTGACAGACATGAGCCAGATCAAACCGGCCAAGGCGGCTCATAATCAGTGGACTCGAAAGCTGATTGACCAGCTGGAGGAGCCAGGGCTCATGGCCGGGGCCAGCTGCTGCACCCTGTGTTCACCCTGCCTGCTGCCCACAGGGGAACCTTGCCGCTTCCCGGACCGGCGGTTTTCCTGCCTGTCTGCCTACTGCATCCACGTGCGGGCGCTGGCACAGCGCTGCGGCCTGGAGTATGACTGCAAGGATGGCAATCTGTACCTGTTCAGCCTCTTTGCCTTCCAGCCCAAAGTTTAAAGTTCTTTTGGTTCTTTTCTTTCAAGAAAAGAACAGAAAAAGGGAGTTCCCCCGCAGAAATCCTGCGGGGGAACTCCCTTTTTGGGAAAGTTGGATGAAAAACGTGCCGTTTAGTGCTGCCAATCGTAGTTGGTAATCTCAGCAGCCTTCTCCAGGATGGTGGTCATGCCGTCAGTCACACCGTGGGTGTTGGCGCGGTTCATGGCGTCAGCAGCCTTGGCCTCGAAGGTGGCAGCCCAGATCCGGTCAATATCCGTCTGGCTCAGCTCAACGAACTTGTTGCCGGTGGCGTCCTCAACGGTCTTGATATCGTTGTCAATAGCGTCGTCATAGATGCCAGCGGCATAGGTCTCAGTCTCGTCAGCGGCCTTCTGGATGCAGTCGCGCTGGGCGCCGGTCAGGCCGTTCCACCAGTCCAGATTGACGGTGAACATGTTGCCGGCGGTGTAGGTGCCGTCCAGAGACCAGAAGGGCGCAACCTCATACCAGGCCATGGCGACCATGGGGGCAAAACCCATCTGAGTGCTGTTAATCATGCCCCGGTTCAGCGCGTCATAGCACTCGGGAGGAGTGACGGTGGACACCTGGAAGCCCAGCGCCTCAAAGATGGCAGCGTCGAAGTTGCCGAAGGAGGTGGAGCCGGCCACCATGGAGTCCAGGTCGGTGTAGGCGTAGTTGGTGCAGAAGGCGTTGGCGCCGCCGGGAATGACATTCAGGTACTTGATGCCCAGGGCCTCAGCCTCGCTCTGAATCAGAGCGGAGGTCTCGGGATCGTCAAAAATCAGGGTGTTGAAGTAGTCCAGCGCGGCTTGAGTTCCGCCAGGGGCGAAGCCAGGGAAGGACAGGTAGGGCAGGGTGTCCAGGTGGGGCATGTGGCCCAGGGCGATCATGTCCACCACGCCGTCCGCCACAGCGTCCAGCTCACCCATGGAGTCGAACAGGGTGCCGCCCCAGGTGATGTCAACGGTGATCGCTCCGCCGGAGAGCTCGCCCACCTTGTCGATGAAGTACTGCTGGATCTGGCCGCCGGTCTCGGTCTGCTGGAAGGTGGAGGAGTACTTGATGGTCAGGGGCTCCACCTCGGCGCCGGCAGGCTCGCCGCCCTGGTTGTCCTCTGCGGGCTGGCTGCCGTCCGCGGGCGTGGTGGCCGGGGGAGCGGGATTGTTGCTCTGGCCGCCGTTGTTGTCTCCGCCGCAGGCCGCAAGCATACTCAGTGAGAGCACACCGGCCAGGGCGAGCGCGAGAAGCTTCTTCAGTTTCATTTCATTGCCTCCTGTTACTATGGTTATATTTTCTCTTCTTTTTCTTGAAAGAAAAAGAAGCAAAAAGAACGTTAAACTGGCGATCCCTTAACTCATCAGCCCCGGCAGGAACGTGACAAGCTGGGGGAACAAACCGATCAGAATAACGATGGCCAGCTCGCAGATGAAGTAGGGCAGCACACCCTTGAAGATTTCCGAGGGATTCACCCGCAGGGCATTGGCCGTGGCAAAGACGTTCATGCCGATGGGGGGCGTCAGCCCGGCAATCTCGCACATGAAACACAGGGCGATGACCAGCGCGTAGGGGGAGTAGCCCAGCCCCACCAGAATGGGGAAGACCACGGGAACGGTGATGATGATGACGGATACGATGTCCATGACACAGCCGCAGAACACGTACAGCAAAATCACCAGCAGAAAGACGACAAACCGGTGAGCGTGGACGTTGGCAATGGCCTGGGAGAGGTAGTCCGCCAGATGGGTGTCAGAGATGAATTTGCTGAAAATCTGACCGGCCACAATGATGGGGAAGATGCCGGCTTCCATGACAGCCGCGTCCCACAGGGAGAAGCACAGACGTTTGAAGGGGAGCCGCTTGGCGAAAGCGTACAGACACACGGCCACCGCGCCGAAGGCGCCGCCCACCGTGGCGGTGAACCAGCCGAAGAAGGTGCCTCCGATGATGAGGCCGAAGAGGCACAGAATGGGAATCAGCAGCCGCAGGGAGTTGAGCTTTTCGGAAAGGGACACCTTGGGCCCGCCGCCGGCGGGAATGGCGTCCTTGTGCATAAAGCCGATGATGCGGACAGTGACGCACAGGCCCAGAGCGGTGATGATGCCGGGAATGATGCCGCCCATGAGGGCCGTGCCCACGGACAGGGTCATGGGGGCCACCATGCAGTACATGATAATGGCCATGGAGGGGGGAATCAGGGTGGACAGTGCGCCGGAGGCGGCGATACAGCCCAGGGAGTACCTCCGGCTGTAGCCGGACTTCTCCAGCTCAGGCATGGCCAGCTTGCCGAAGACGATGTTGCCCGCCACGGAGGAGCCGGAGCAGGCGCCGAAGATGGCGTTGGCGGCCACCACAGTGTAGAGCTGACCGCCCTTGATGCGGCCCAGGAAGGCCCGCATGGAGGAGAAAGCGCCCTCGGCAATGCCCGTTTCTCCCGCTAGCGCGCCCACCAGCATGAACATGGGCAGCACCGCGTAGTCGTAGTTCGCGCCCAGCTCAAAGGGGTATGTTGTGAAGATGTTCAGGGCCATTTTGGGGTCTCCGCCGTAAAGGACCACAAAGCCCAGGAAGGCGCAGGACAGCATGGATACGAAGATGGGGAAGCCGGCAAAGACCATGACCATCATAAGTAAGAAAACCAGGATGCCAATCAGCCAGGGTTCCATTACACAGCACCTCCATTCTTGGAGCCGGGAGCGGGATGCTTGGCCAGATACAGCTTACGGATGATGTCCCACAGCAGGGAAACGGACAGCATGGCGAAGCTCAGGGCGGCAATCAGGGCGAAGGGCCAAAGAGGAAAGCCCACGCCGGAGACAGAGCTCATGCGGTGCCGGGCGATGAACTTACCCATCTGAACAAAGGCCCGCCAGCTGATGACCGCGCAGATGGCGGACCCAACCAGGTCGCCCAGCACAAAGCAGATGGTCTGAACAATCTGGGGCAGCTTGTTGGAAAGAAGGTCCACCTTGGTGTGGCCCCGGTCCATGGTCACATAAGCGGAGGCCAGAAAGGCCACCGGAATATGGAGGTACTGGATGATCTCTGTCGAGGCGGGAATACCGGAGATTGGAAGGCCGGCCTGCCGGAGTTTCTCGCCGATGACATTGAAGAAGGCCACCAGCATGATGCCCACCAGACAGACCGCAGATAGGTAGGAGATAGACCGGACAACGGTGATAAAGGCGCGGTCCGCTTTGTGGAACAGGCTGTTCGGGGAATCGCTCAACGCTCTCAACTCCTTTTCTGACGCTTCCGCCGGAGCTCCGGCGGGGGATTTTTGCGGTATCCAGCAAAAATCAGACCAGTTACTGGAACACAACACGGTGTTGAAAATAGAGGTGGAACAAATTCTCAATAAATGGTCATTTGACTTTTTATCACGCTGAATACGACAATAAGATTAGAATATAGTATAGCGGAAGAAGGGAGATCATGCCTCGGTCATCCCGCACAAAAAGGCGGGGACAGGGCTGTGCATAGGGGTGTCAAAGGGTGTGAGTACAGATCTCCCTGATTTTCTGCTCCAGGCTCTTGAGGTCGTCGAAGGTCTCGGGCCGGCGGCGGGGGTCCCGGAGGAGGGCTGCGGGGTGATAGAGGGCCATCATCTGGATGCCGGCCTTCTCAAACCATTGGCCGTGCTCCCGGGTAATTTTGAAGTCGTCCTTGATGAGGCGCATGGCGGCAATCCGGCCCAGACAGACGATGATTTTGGGCTGAAGCAGCCGGACCTGTTCCCGCAGGTAGCCGATACAGGCATCCTGCTCCAGGGCGAGGGGGTCCCGGTTCTGGGGCGGACGGCATTTGACGATGTTTGCAATATAGTACTTGCTCCGGTCCAGGCCGATAATCTCCAGCATCTGGTCCAGGAACTGACCGCCCCGGCCCACAAAGGGACGGCCTTGCAGGTCCTCCTGCTCGCCGGGACCCTCCCCGATGAACATAACCTCGGCGCTCTGGCTGCCGTCGCCGAAGACCACATTGGTTCGTGTGTCGGCCAGGGCGCATTTCTGGCAGCTCCGGCACTGGGCCTCAAGCTCATTCCAATCCATTTTATCCACTCCTTTTTACATGTTCCTGAAAAAGCTTGGCAAAGAACATTAAGCTGACATATTGCGGGGTTTTACAAGAGGCTTTGGGAAACCCCATGGTTTCGAGCCGCTTTGCAGGACCCGATGACCTCATCGGGCGTTTAGGACAGCTGTCACATTCCGAACTGGCGCAGGTATTCTGCCACGGAGCGGGTCATTTCCCTGGAAAAGCCGGAGTTGTACTTCCGGTCACAGAAGGCTTGGCACCATTCCTCGTAGGTCTTCTGTTCCGGCTTGTCCCGCAGCAGGGTCCGAAGCGTTTCCCGTCCCATCCGGTGGTAGCCGTTCTCATGAACGATGTGCTCCATGGGGCACCGGTCCGGCTTGGGCCGGCTGGCCTGCTGCTGGGTGGGATAGCCGAACACCAGCATGGCGGCGGGGAACACGTACTCCAGCAGTCCCAGCATTTCCCGGTGCCGCTCCCGCTGCTCCATCACGTCCCCGATGTAGCAGGAGCCGATCCCCAGGCTCCAGGCCGCGGTAACCGCGTTCTGAGCGGCGATCAGCGCGTCCGCCACCGCCAGCATCAGGTCGCCTGCTCCAGGGTCCCGGGGCTGACAGCCTGCGTCCTGAAAGGCGTCGTACCACTTTTGAACGTCGGCACAGAAAATCAGCACCAGGGGCGCCTTGGCAATAAAGGGCTGATGGTCGCAGGTCTCCGCCAGTTGGTCCTTCAAATGCTGGTCCGTGATATCCAAAATGGTGTAAAGCTGCTGATTCCCGGCGGTTGGGGCCTGCGATGCCGCCTGAAGAATCAGCGCCCGGTCCTTTGGGGCAATGGGCTGGCCAGTGAAAACCCGGACGGATTTCCGGGCGCAAAGCTGTTCGATGGTCTGATTCATGACAACAACTCCTTTCCTCCGGCGGGCTGGGGCGGTTCCTTAAAACGACAGCCAGCCGTTCGATGACGGCGGCGTCCGCCGCCAGGCGTTTCCGTTGTGGCGCGTTTGATAGAATCACCTCTTTCCGGGGATTCATCAATTATACCAGATGTGTGAAAAAAAGAAAACTTCTTTTTCCCCTGCCCGGAACCGTTTGAACGCAGAAAAAGCCATTCAAGGAAATTCTCTGGCCGGCCGTGAAATTGACAGATTTCCTTCCGTCGTTTATAATATTAGGACCAACAGAAAAGAGAAGCCTCAAAGGCGCGTGTACGGCGGGAAGAAACGGATGTTGTACCGGCTTCCTTTGTCACAAAAATTTCGGGTTACATGAGGAGAAACCTTCATGAGCAGTGAAAAATTTCCACTTTTAAATATGTTTTCCCAGTGCACGCTGGATGGAGAACTCCTTCTGGCCGCTCAGGGCTGTTCCGTCTCCGCCGCAGCGGTGGACCAGAACGAGCGCACCATTGACCTGGAGGCGGAATTCTCCGTTCCGGTCCTCTCCGGCATACTGAACCGGCTTGCACAGACCCTGGCCAGCGCCTACGCCCTCCGGGAAGTCCGCTTCCACATCGGACGCGAGGCCGGGCCGGAACTGGCCCTTCCCTGGCTCAAGGAGCGGCTCAGCGAGCTCTACCCGCCCGCTTTGGGCCTGCTGGCCGGGGCGGAGCTGGGGGAGGAGGACGGCGTCCTCACCGTGGGGCTGAAAAACGGCGGCAGCGAGGCGCTCTCACCCTACGCAGCCCGGCTGTCTCTCCGGGTTCAGGAGGAGCTGGGCCGGAACCTGCGCTTCCGGTTTGTGGATGACCTTCCGGAGGACGAAACGGAGGTCTTTCAGCGGACGGAAGCCATCCGGGCCGAGACCGTCAAGACCCAGGGGCTTCAGCCCAAAACGGGCCCCTCCAAGGGAGGCGGTTCCGGCAAGGGCAGGCTGGAGGGCCCAAAGACCATCTACGGCCGGCCAATCCGGAAAGGGATGGAGCCGGTTTCCATTGGAACGCTGGACCTGGACATGGGCATGGTGGTGGTTCAGGGGGAAGTCTTTTCCGTGGAGCACCGGGAGCTGAAAAAGCGGAACGCCTGGGTCATCAATTTTGATATCACCGACCACACCGGCTCGGTGAGCGTCTCCAAGTACATGGAGCCGGACGAGGCCAAGCCCCTGCTGGACGGCATTGAGGTGGGTCAATACCTGCTCATTCAGGGCAAGGTGAACTTCAACCGGTACACCAACGACATGGAGCTGACTCCCTTTTCCATTCAGGCGGGCCAAAAGGCGGTCCGGCAGGACACCGCGCCGGAAAAGCGGGTGGAGCTCCACCTCCACACCCGGTTTTCCAGCATGGACGGCCTCACCGACATGGCCAAGGCTGTCAAGCGGGCGGAGAGCTGGGGCCACCGGGCCATTGCCATCACCGACCACGGCGTGGCTCAGGCCTACCCCGACGCCTGGCACACGGCCAAAAATATCAAAATTCTCTACGGCGTGGAGGCCTATTACCTCAACGACGTGGACGACCGGGTGGTGGTCCACGGGGACCGGGAGCAGGCGCTGACGGACGAGATTGTCTGCTTTGATATTGAGACCACCGGCCTGTCCCCCCGAACCGATGTGCTGACGGAAATCGGCGCGGTGGTGCTGAAGAACGGGGAACTGGGGGAACGGTACTCCGCCTTTGTGAATCCGGGCCGGCCCCTGGAGCGGAACATCGTCGAGCTGACCGGTATCACCGACGGCATGCTGGCAGACGCCCCAGGCCAGGAGGAGGCGTTGAACGCCTTTTTAGACTGGGTGGGGGACCGGCCTCTGGCCGCCCACAACGCGGACTTCGACATGAGCTTTCTGGCCGAGGGCTGCCGCCGGATTGGGAGGCCCTTTGACAACACCTCCATTGACACCTTGATTCTGGCCCAGAACCTGCTGCCGGATCTGAACAAGTTCAAGCTGGATATTGTGGCGGAGCATCTGCACCTGCCTGCCTTCAACCACCACCGGGCCAGTGACGACGCGGCCACTGTGGGCTATATGCTCCAGCCCTTCACCCGCATGCTTCGGGACCAGGGAGTGACCACCCTCCAGCAGATCAATCCAGCCATGCGGAAGCTGCGGGGCCAGGGGAAGACCCGGCGGATGCCCAAGCATCTGATTGTGCTGGCCAAGAATCAGAGCGGCCTTCGCAACCTCTACAAGCTGATTTCCAAGTCCCATCTGGAGCACTTCAAGCGGGTGCCCATCATGCCCAAGAGCCTCATCAACGAGAACCGGGAGGGGCTCATCATCGGCTCGGCCTGCGAGGCGGGAGAGTTGTTCCAGGCGGTGGTGGCCCACAAGGAGTGGGACGAGCTCAAGCGTATTGCCTCCTGGTATGACTTTTTGGAGATCCAGCCCCTGTGCAACAACTTCTTTATGCTGCGCAAGGGCATTGCCAAGGACGAGGAGGAGCTGCGGGAGTTTAACCGGACCATTCTGGCCCTGGGCAAGGAGATGAACAAGCCCGTGTGCGCCACTGGAGACGTGCACTTCCTGGATCCGGAGGATGAAGTCTACCGGCACATTTTGCTGGCCTCCAAGAAGTTTGACGACGCGGACGAGCCCCTGCCCATCTACTTCAAAACCACCGATGAGATGCTGGAGGAGTTCCGCTATCTGGGGGAGGCGGACTGCCGCAAGGTGGTCATCGAGGACCCCAACCGCATCGCGGACTGGTGCGACGCTATCCCGCCCCTGCCCAAGGGACTGTTCGCGCCCAAGCTGGAAAACTCCGCCGGAGAGCTGGAAATGCTGGTCTACAACAAGGCCCACGAGCTGTACGGGGAGGATCTGCCCCAGATTGTCCAGGACCGGATTGACTTGGAGCTGCCCGGCATCATCAAGCGGAAGTATGACGTGATTTACATGTCCGCCCAGAAGCTGGTGCAGAACTCCCTGGAGCACGGCTATCTGGTGGGATCCCGAGGGTCGGTGGGTTCTTCCATCGTGGCCTTCCTGTCCGGCATCACCGAGGTCAACTCCCTGCCCGCCCACTACCGCTGCCCCAGTTGCAAGCACAGCGACTTCGAGACCGGTGCGGACTACGGCTGCGGCGCGGACATGCCGGACGCGGTGTGCCCGGTGTGCGGGACACCCTATGTGAAAGACGGGTTCAACATCCCCTTTGAGACCTTTTTGGGCTATGGCGGCACCAAGGTGCCGGATATCGACCTGAATTTCTCCGGCGAATATCAGGCCAAGGCTCACCGGTACACCTTTGAGCTCTTTGGGGAAAGTCATGTGTTCCGGGCGGGGACCATCGGCACAGTGGCGGAGAAGACGGCCTTCGGCTATGTGAAAAAGTATCTGGAGGAACACGGCCGGATGGTGACGCGGGCAGAGGAAAACCGGCTGGCCAAGGGGTGCGTGGGCATCAAGCGGACCACGGGCCAGCACCCCGGCGGCATGGTGGTCATCCCCCAGGACAAGGAAATCTACGATTTCTGCCCAGTGCAGCGTCCGGCGGACGACCCTGACACCGACATTGTGACCACCCATTTTGAATATCACTGCATGGAGGACAACCTCCTCAAGCTGGACATGCTGGGCCACGATGACCCCACGATTATCCGGCATTTGGAGGACATGACCGGAGTGGACGCCAAGACGATTCCCCTGGATGACAAAGATACCATGTCCATCTTCACCTCCTCCAAGGTGCTGGGCTATGAGGATGACCCGATTCTGGGCCCCACAGGGGCAGTGGCCATTCCGGAGTTCAATACCCGGTTTACCCGTGGCATGCTGATGGACACCCAGCCCACCCAGTTCAACACCTTGATCCGGCTGTCCGGCTTCTCCCATGGAACGGACGTGTGGCTGGGCAACGCCCGGGATTTGATTGTGTCGGGCACGGCCACGGTTGATTCCACCGTGGGCTGCCGTGACGACATTATGCTCTATCTCATCAGCATGGGGCTGGAGCCGCTCATGTCCTTCAAGATTATGGAGGCGGTGCGGAAGGGCAAGGTGAAGAAGAAGGGCTTTGATCCGGGCTGGGAGGAAGCCATGGTGGAACACAAGGTTCCGGGCTGGTACATTGAGTCCCTGCGGAAGATTGGCTACCTGTTCCCCAAGGCCCACGCGGCAGCCTACGTGATGATGGCCTTCCGGATTGCCTGGTTTAAGGTTCATAGGCCCCTGGCGTTTTACGCGGCCTTTTTCTCCATTCGAGCCAAGGCTTTTGACGCGACGTGTATGTGCAAGGGGATGGACGTGTGCAAGGCGAAGATTAAGGAGATTGAAGGCAAGGAAAACGCGGCGGCCGTAGAAGAGGACATGCTGGTCACGCTGGAAGTGTGCTATGAGTTTTATTTGAGAGGGTTCACCTTTGAGAAGATGGACTTGTACCAGTCTAAGGCGGTGGATTTCGTCCTGGTGGAGGAGAAAAACGCTTTGATTCCACCCTTTTCATCGGTGCCCGGCCTGGGCGAGTCGGCGGCCTTCGACATTGAGGAGAAGGTGGCGGCCCGGAACGGGGACCTTTTCATTTCGGTGGAAGAGTTTTCCGCCCTGTGCTCCAAGGTGTCCAAGGCCCATCTGGAGGGGCTGAAAACCATGGGCGCGCTGGACGGACTGCCGGATACCAGCCAGCTGACGCTGTTTTAAGACGCTTTTCTGGAAGGAAAAAATTAAACTGGCGTGCCGCGGCGCGGCGCTGGAAATGCCCGTTCTTCTAAAACCGCGCACCAAGGAGGAACCTGTGATGCTGAATCAAGGCCAGCGAAAGAGGAAACGGATGCTGGGCCGCCTGGCCGGCATTGCCGTTGGCCTGGCGGCGGGCGTGTGTTTGGGCCTGCTGGTCAGCGCGATGGACCTGCACTTTCCCTTTGTTCAATACAGCCTGCCCGGTTTTCTGGCGTCGGTGATTGGGACCATGCTGGTTGGCTGCGTGCTGGTGACCAACATCCACGAGCTGGGACACCTGACGGCGGGCCTGCTCCAAGGCTACCGCCTGCTGTCCTACCGGATGGGACCGGTCTGCTGGGAGTATGAAAACGGGAAAATGGTGATCCGCTTCCGGCTGAACAAGGGCTATTCCGGCCTGTGCGCCATGCTGCCGCCAAAGCGGAGAAGTGGCCGGCTGGCGCATCTGTACTACTATGCGGGGGGAATTCTGTTCAATCTGCTCACTGCCGGACTGTTGATGCTGTGGCTCCGGCTGGGGGCGGGCACCCTCTGGCTGAGGGACGCGCTGACGCTGATCGCCTTTTTCTCCCTTGCCATTGGTCTGGTGAATCTGATTCCCTATTTCAGCCAGGGGAATCCCACGGACGGAAAGATGATTTGGACCCTGCTGGCCGGGAAGGAGGAGGCCAAGGCCTACCTTGCCCTGACCCAGGTGTCGGCCCAGCTGGCCAGCGGGGTGCGGCCCGGCCGGCTGAAGCTGCCCAAGTCCCTGGACTGTCTGCCCCAGGGAAAGCTGTTCGAGTACTATTTCCTGCTGGACCGGGGAGAGCTGGACCAGGCCTGGGCGGCGCTGGGAGAGCTGGAGCGAACGATAGACCGGTTTCCCAGCGTGGGGGTGACGGCGCTGTACTACGAGCTGTGCTTCTCAGCCTGCCTGCGGGAGGACATTCCCAAGGCGAAGGAGTGGCACGAGCGGGTCCAGCTGACGCTGGACCAGGACAAGGACGCCAACGGCCTGCGGGTGCGGGCCTACTACGCCTGGTACGCGGAGGGGGACTGGGCGGGAGCCCGAACCCTGGCCCAGGAGGGCCAGGCAGTGCTGTCAGTGTATCCGGTCCAGGGCCAGGCGGAGATGGAAGGGGAGCTGCTGCGAAAGCTGCTGGACCTTCTGGACCAGGGGTAAAGCCTGAATGGAACGAAACTCGAAGCGGAAAATCCCGGCTGCTGTTCAGCAGCCGGGATTTTTCTGTCACTGGTAATAAAACAGATCGCTCATGTGGGCCTGGTAGTAGTCCCGGATGGCCTGCACCCGGTTCCAAACCTGATTGTCAAAGCGGATGTCCGGATTCTGGTCCAGGAAACGCTGGGTGTGCTCCCGCAGGTCGGAGTAAATCAGGCCGCTGACCTCGTAGCACACATGCCGCTCATCCTCGTAGACCTTGCGGGGCTCCAGCTCCGCGAAGGAGTACAGCTGCCCGTAGAGGAAGGCGTAGCGGTCCGCCTGGGCGGCTTCCTTCTCGTAGGTGAAGAGGTAGAAGACCGGCATGTCCCGCCCGGCATCCTCATACCGCTCCAGCGGCAGCATGGCGGAGAGGACCAGGGCCGACTCCGTGTCCGTGGCCAGCAGCTTGAAATTCCAGTCCGTGAAATGGCGGTGTTCCCCGATGAGCAAATACTGTTCCTCCTGGGGCACCGTGCTGTCAAAGACAGCCGCCGGGTCCGGATCTCCCACCAGCAGCCGGGACGGCACAGAGGGGACAACCTCCCCCTCAAAGTCTGCCAGCAGCCGGTTGACCCGCTCCATGTATTCCGCGTCCATGGTCCGGCGCTCCTCCAGGTCAAAGGTGACGTGCTCGAAGTAGGGCCGCAGCTCCTCCAAAGCCGCCTGTACCGCCGCGGGGTCCGCCTCCGGCGCCGGCAGAGGATCCGGGTCCGCCGCCGCAACCTGCGGGGCGAATTCAATGCCGCACATCCAATCCTGACCGAAGGCGAAATTGTGGTTGGTCAGCACAAAATAGTACCAATCCTCCGTCAACGGCTCTTCGAGCAGCTCCAGGTCATAGGCCCCGTTCAGGTCCAGGGTCATGGTTCCGCTGGCGTGAGGCGCTATTTTGACGCCCTCAAAGGCCACCTCGCCCCCCAGGGACGGCACCTCCTCGCCGGTGCTCCAACGCATCAGCTTCAGCTGGCGCTGAAATTCCAGAACCTTGTCCGAGCGGTTTTCCACCTGAATGGTGACAACGCCCCCGCCCTCATACACGGCCCCAAGGGAGAGGTCGTCCCCCTCCAGGCCGGAAAAGAGGCTGGCGCCCACGGCGGTGGCGGTCAGGCAGAGGAGGAGCAGCGCCGCCGCCAGGGCAGCAGCCCGGACAGGCCGCCGCCTTCGCTCCGGGCGCAGCTTTACCCCGGTTTTACGCTCAAAAATTTCCTGAATGTGTTCTCTGTGTTCACGGTGAAAGTCGTTCATGCTGATACCCCCTGTTTTCGTCGTTCATCATCTCTTTCAGCTTCTGCCGGCTCCGGTAAAGGCGGTTTTCCACCTGCTTGACCGGCATGCCCAAGGCAAGGGCAATTTCCTTCGGCTTCTGCTCCCAGAAGTAGCGCCGGAACAGGAGCTCCTGGTCCAGCTCCGGCAGCGTGCGGAGGGCCGCCCGCAGGCGGTCCCGGTTCTCCTGCCGCAGCAGGCCGTCCATGAGACAGCTGTGTCCAGCGGCCAGCGCCTCATCCAAGGGAACGCTGTTCTGGCGGGCCAGAGCCCGGCAGCGGTCCAGGGCGTGGCTTCGGGTGACGATGGAAAGCCAGCTCTTGAGGGCGCCCCGCTGGGGGTCGTACTTCTCCGGATGCTGCCACAAGTAAATAAACGCGTCCGCCACACACTCTTCCATGTCCTGCACGGAAGCGGTCCGGTGCAGGACCGCTGAGGCGATGGACCACAGCAGCTTGGAGTAGCGGTCCATGACCCGGCGTATGGCTGACTCATCTCCGGCCTGAATGGCCCGGACGATCTCTTCATCCCGCAAATTGCTTCACCTCTGGCTTCTTTGGTTTTGACCGGTCGTCTATAGTACGATGCAAATGGAAAAAACACTCACACTATTCTTCAAATTTCTTGACTTTCCGAATTTTATTTGTTAGGCTCTGTTTAAAACATTGCCCCAGATAGAAACGGAGGAATTGAACGATGAATCAATATGAGGAACTGTACCGTCAGAAGCTGGTCACGCTGGAGGAGGCCCTTTCCCGTATTCAGGACGGCGACGTGATTGCGACTTCCCAGTGCGCCAACGAGCCCACCGCGTTCTTTCAGCAGATGCACACCTTGAAGGGTAAGGTCAAAGGGTGCCGGATGTATACGCCCATGTGCTTTAACGTCCACCCCTTCATGCAGGACCCGGAGATTCGGGAGACTTTTGAAATGGACGCGGCCTTTCTGATGGGGCCTACCCGGAACGGCCGGGAGATGGGCGCGCTGAATTTCTATCCCGCTGACCTGCACAACGGGCCTTCCCGGTGGATTTCCACCCATGGCTGTACGGTGTTTATCGCCGCCGCTACCCCTATGGACCAGCACGGATATTTTCAGATTCCCCTCTGCCTCATTCACGAGCGGGAATTTTTGGAGCACGCGGACCGGATTATGGTGCAGGTAAATCCCAACCTGCCCCGGGTCTATGGCGACACGGAGTTCCACATCCGGGATGTGGACTGCATTGTGGAAGCGGCGTCCCCTCTGCCCTACCTGCCGGAGAGCAGGCCCAGCCAACTGGATGCGGCCATTGGCGGCCATGTGGCGTCGCTGATTCACGATGGGGATACCATTCAGCTGGGCATCGGCGGAATTCCAGACGCGGCGGCGTTTGCGCTGATGGACAAGCACGATTTGGGTATTCACTCGGAGATGCTGACCAACACCATGGTGGATTTGGTTGAGGCGGGCGTAGTCACCGGAAAGCGGAAAAGCCTCCATCCGGGCAAGATGATCGGAACCTTCGCCTACGGCTCCCAGCGGCTGTACGACATGCTGGACGGGAATCCCAGCGTGCGGATGCTTCGGGGGTCCTACGTCAACGATCCCGGCGTGGTGGCCCAGAATGACAACTTCGTATCGGTCAATTCCTGTCTGTCGGTGGATTTGACCGGGCAGGTTTGCTCGGAGTCCATCGGGTCCCGCCAGTACAGCGGAAGCGGCGGACAGGTGGATATGGCGGTGGGCGCGGCCCACGCCAGGTGCGGGCGCAATATCATCGCGGTGGCCTCCACCAAGCGGGGTGGTACGGTGTCCTCTGTCACGGCCCAGCTGGCGGCGGGCTCGGTAGTGACGCTGAGCCGGAACGAGGTGGATTATGTTGTGACAGAGTACGGCATTGCACACTTGAAAGGGCGGTCTGTGCGGGAACGGGTGGAAAACCTGATTGCGGTGGCCCACCCTGACTTTCGGGCTGAGCTGCGGCAGCAGGCGAATCAGCTGATGCTGTGGTAGGGGGCAGGGCAGGCCGTTCTGTGTGCGGTGGTTCGGAATCAGATTGTCACGTCGTTACGTTCCTCGCAATAACAAGGCTTGGGAATCGTCTTCCTGAAACAGAATTCCCCACAAATTTGCACCCACGCCGCGAAGCGGCGTACTGGAGGCTACCCCACGGTCGCGTTACATCCCCCGTAACTTCTACCGATACGAGCGTAGGAAGGGAGCTCAAAGAGGGGAACCTAGGTTCCCCTCTTTGCGTTCTCTTTCCGTCTGCTTTCTCTTACGTAAGAGAAAGCGGACCCGCCGGAGGCAAGCAGGCAAATACAAATTTGCAGAAAAGCATCGGTGCAGAAGAAGGAATTTCCAGTTTCCCTGCTTGTGTTCCGGTATGCCCTGTGATACAATATCCATCAGGATTGAGGTGATTGGATGGACATTCGCATTGGAGATGTTTTGGAATTGAAGAAGAGCCACCCCTGCGGCAGCCGCCAATGGCTGGTTTTGAGAATCGGCATGGATTTCCGGCTGAAGTGCCAGGGCTGCGGCCATGAGCTGATGATTCCCCGGGCCAAGGCGGAAAAGAGCCTCCGCCGCCTAATTCGGCCTGAAACAGAACAGGAGGAACCGTCATGAGATACGAGGGCGCAATCTTTCGCCCGCCAGGGGAGTGGAAAAGCTACCTCCTTCAATGCACAGTGGGCTGTTCTCACAACAAATGCACCTTCTGCGGGATGTACAAGGACAAAGCCTTCCACATCCGGAAGCTGTCTGATATCCTGGAGGACATCCAAATGGCGAAAGCCCGGTACGGCGACGTAAAGCGGATCTTTCTCTGTGACGGAGACGCCATTGTCATGAAGCAGGAGGAGCTGCTGGCCATTCTGGAAGCCCTTTACGCCGCGTTTCCCTCCCTGGAACGGGTGAACACCTACGCCGGCCCCCGCTCCACCCTGTCCAAAACGCCGGAACAGCTCCGGGAATTGCGGCAGGCCGGCCTGGTCCGGGCCTATCTGGGGGTGGAAACCGGATCCGGCGCACTGCTGGAAAAGGTGAAAAAGGGCGTCTCGCGAGAGGAGATGCTGGAGGCCGGCACACGCCTGCGGGAAGCCGGATTCGATCTGTGGGCCATTGTGCTGATGGGGCTGGCCGGTCCGGGAGAGGCCTCCCGCGAGCACGCTCAGGCCACGGCGGATCTCATCAACCGGATGAAGCCACGGCATTTGTCCGCCATGACCTACATGGTGGCGGACAACACGGACATGGAGCTGGATGTTCTTCACGGCCGGTTCCAGGTGCTGACGCCGGAGGAGGCGCTGGCGGAAACCCGGCTGCTGATTCAGGGGCTGGAAACCGGGCCCCTCCACTTTACCAGCGACCACGCTTCCAACTACCTTCCGCTGAAGGGCACCCTGCCTGACGGCCGGGAAAAGCTGCTGTCCCTTATTGACGGCGCTCTGGCTGGAAAGACCCTCCT
Organism: Oscillospiraceae bacterium; assembly: GCA_022793095.1. Taxonomy (GTDB): domain Bacteria; phylum Bacillota; class Clostridia; order Oscillospirales; family Oscillospiraceae; genus JAAWCD01. The sequence goes on from JAAWCD010000063.1 coordinate 36,814, forward strand.
GCGGGGACGGCGGGGGCTGTAACCCTCTTTCACAGCTTCCGCCTTGCGGCCTTGGAGAAAAAAGCGGCGGTCCTCCTCAGAGGACCGCCGCTTTTTTCTCTGGATTTCAAATCAGTTCAGATATGCGTCAAAAATTGTGGCAACCATCGCAGTCCCTGCCTGTGCACCGACCAGCTCAAGGGTGAGCTGCGTGGTCCCGTGGATATCCACCTGGATCGTCTGGGGTACCTGCCCGCCCATCAGGCTGTACTGACCCAGAACGCTGTCGTTGTCACCCTTGACCGTCAAGGTGGCATCCGCCTCGGCGTAGACCTGGAAGGTAAGCTCGCCGTACTTGCCCCCAAGATTGAACGAGCAGAAGGGAGAAGGTTCATTCGTCCGGCTGGTCTGCCGCAAAGCCAGCCAGTGGTCCATGGTTACACCGCCGGCGGACGCGCTCGTTTCGCCGTCGCTTTGCACGAAAAGAACCGGAGCTTTGTAATAAGCATCCGAATTTTTCGGATCGCTGATGTAGTTGGTATAGGGCTTAAACGTGTTAATGAGGTCCGTACCAACCTCCTCGGGACCCAGCTGAACCGTCTGGGTGGTCTGGTCCCAGTTCACCGGAAGCCCCAGCATGCCAGCGACAGCGCGGACCGGAAGGTAGGTCGTGCCTTCGTAGGTAATGGGATAAACGCGGGCCCCGGACTCATCAAGCATCGTCTGGACCTGCCCATTATACTTGACCGTAACGCCGTAGTTGAGGTACGCGCGAATCTCCTTCAGGTTACCGGCGGCGGTTGCGCCAACGGCACCTATCGCCAGGCAGAGTACAAGGCTCAACGCAAATACTGACTTCTTAATACGCATCTGTAAACTCCTCCTCTTGCTGCCTGACGGCAGCGCTTTTCCCAAGGTGGCTGGATGGAACCCCCTTTTCTGTGTTATTATACACGAGACACTTAAAAAGGTCAAGCGCTGGCCTCAAACAAAAATGCTCCGCTCACAGAATCATTCAGGACCGGCAGCCGAAACAGCGCTGCCGGTCCTTCCGCGTCTCTGAGCGGGAATCCATTGGGTCTCGTTCGACGGTCTATCAACTAAAAACCAGAACCGCCAAAAAAGTTTATTTTCTGTAAAGAAAAATGTTGCAAATTGCTTTACAGATGATATAATGAAATTGCAGGAAGGAGGGGGTGAGCTCCATGGCACAGGTAATGGTAAACTTCCGCATAGATGAGACGATTAAAAAAAGCATGGAGCAGGCTTGCAAGGAAATGGGAATGAGCATGACCACAGCCTTTACCATCTTCGCTACAAAAGTCAGCAGGGAAAAGCGCATCCCCTTCGAGATCACAGCAGAACCGTCCCGTCCGCCTATCCAACAGCGGCTATCCTGCCGCAGGGAACTTCAACCGGGCTGCGAGGAGGAAAAAGCGGTGCTGGCACGAAAGCAGGAACAACTGGAGCTTCTGTGTGTGGAAATCCGGCGGTCTTTGACCGCCATTCACACTGCAATCCCCTCCTCGATTACCGGGCTTTCCATGGAACAGATCCGGCTGTTGTGCGGGGTTGAGCTCAAGGACAAGACTGCGGGGATCGCTGGAGCCGTCCGATCCTTGTCCTCCAGCCGGAACGCGGAAACCTTGCAGGAAAAGGACACGGGTATTCTGGAAGAATATCTGGACGGGCTCTCGTCCATCGCAGCGGAGCTTAAAGAGCTGGAAAACGCACTGGTTCCCGCTATGAAATCATGGTCCGGAGGAGACACCGGCGGCTTTGAGCCCTATGAGCGGCGGCTTGCTGCGGTGTCAAAGGAATTTGACGCCCTTCCGGCTGTTATGCAGCGCTTTTTACACTCGACTGCCCGCAAACAAGGCAGCGCACGAGCCTTTCAGGCCCGGATACAGGCGGCGGCGCAGCTGGTTGAAACCGCCTATGTTTTGACCGCGCTGGAAAATCTGGAAGCGCTGGTTCTCCGTCACTACGATTCCTTGGAGGGTCAGACAAAGGCACATCTGGAGTCCCATTACCTCCCAACGCTGGAGCGCACCCTCCGGGAGCTGAGCCTGACGGAGCGGAACGGAGAGGATGGGAGCGCCGCCGCCCTCTGCCTCCGTACCGTGAACGTGCTTTCCCAGGTGATTCATGACCAGCAGCAGGCCCGGCAGGCGCTGGGTGAACGAAGTCTGGAAGCGGAGGTTGCGGCACTGGAACGCCTTGCCGCCCTGCGCGGGGATATCGCGGGCAGTCTGAAGCCAGATTGAGGCTCCTCAAATAAAAATTCCAAGCCGTCGGGTAAACCGTTCAGCTGTATGCGCGCTGCGCTAATATGGTTTGTTCTGGCTTCCGGCTTGTTTTGATAGGAAGCGCGGCTATGTCAAATTTGAAAGGAGGAGTCCTCATGCTTGATTTTATGTTGCCCTTTATTCCAGCTATTCTGATCGTTTTGGTGATTGTTGCCATCACTGTGGTTGGCTACGTCAAGGCCCCGCCTGATCAGGCCTACATCATCTCCGGCCTCAAGAAGGAAAGCAAGGTGCTCATCGGCCGGGCCGGCGTCCGAATCCCCGTCTTCGAGCGTATGGATAAGCTGTACCTGGGACAGATGACAGTGGATATTAAGACAGAGCAGTCGGTACCCACCAGCGACTTTATCAATGTCAACGTAGACGCTGTGGCGAAGGTCCGGATTTCCCCCCACGCGGAGGGGATTAAACTGGCGGCCAAAAACTTTCTTAACAAGCGTCCGGAGGAAATCACCCGCGACCTCCAGGACTCCCTTCAGGGCAATATGCGTGAAATCATCGGCACCCTCTCCCTCAAGGAAATCAACACTGACCGGGATTCTTTCTCCGACCAGGTGATGCAGAAGGCCAGCAAGGACATGGATAAACTGGGCATTGAGATTCTCTCCTGCAACATCCAGAACGTCACCGACGAAAACGGTTTAATCAAGGACCTGGGCGCGGACAACACCAGCCTCATCAAGAAGAACGCCGCCATTGCCAAGGCACAGGCGGAACGGGACATCGCCATCGCTCAGGCGCAGGCAGAGCGGGAATCCAATGAGGCGCGGGTGTTGGCGGACACGCAAATCGCCCAGAAGCAGACGGAGCTGGAAATCAGGCGGGCCGAGCTGAAAATCATGGCGGACGGCAAAAAAGCCGAGGCGGACGCCGCCTATGAAATCCAGAGCCAGGAGCAGCGCAAGAGCATCGAAACCTCCACAGTCAACGCGGAAATCGCCAAGACCCAGCGTCAGGCTGAGCTGAAGCAGTACGAAGTTGAGGTGGAAAAACAGAAGCTGGAGGCGGAGATCCGGGCCAAGGCGGACGCCGAGCGCTACCGTCAGGAGCAGGAGGCCGAGGCCGCCCTCTTCAAGCGGCAGAAGGACGCCGAGGCAAAGCGCTATGAACGGGAGCAGGAGGCCGAAGCGGAGCGGAAAATCGCCGAGGCGGAGAAGTACGCCAGGGAGCAGGAGGCGGCAGGTATTGCCGCCGTCGGCAAGGCGGAGGCGGAAGCCATCCGGGCTAAGGCGCTGGCAGAGGCCGAGGGCATTGACAAGAAGGCTGAGGCCATGAAGAAGTATGGCGAGGCCGCGGTCATCGAAATGGTCATGCAGGCCCTGCCGGAGATCGCAAAGAACGTGGCGGAGCCCCTTTCCAAGGTGGATAAGATCACCATGTACGGCGAGGGCAACAGCGCCAAGCTGCTGGAGGATATTGTCACCGGCACCACCCAGGTCACGGAGGGCATTACCCAAGGCATGGGGATTGATGTGAAATCCCTGATTGCCGGCATGCTGGGCGGAAAGCTGGCGGGCGGCGAAGAGAAAACCATTGTGCTTCAAACGCCCGGGCCGGTGGAACAGGCCCCGGCTGCACCCAGCGTTGAAGAATAAAGTTTAGGGCCGCCCTTTTCAAAGGGCGGTGGGGTCTGGGGCAAAGCCCCAGCGGGTTTGGGCGAAGCCCAATCTTAAGGAACCGCCGATTAAATCAGCGGTTCCTTAAAAGCAAGCGGCATTCCCGGTGGTTCGGGAATGCCGCTTCTTCGCTTTACCGGTCGATGACGGCCTCGAAGTGAATGTCATCCGCTGTGACCGGGTTGATGACGACGCCGCGCGTCTCACCGGTCTCACCGGTGATGGGATTGACGCGGGTGGCGCTGAGCTGTACCGCCCAGGTGTTGAACAGATCCACCACCTCGTCCTCTGTCATGGACAGCAGCTGATCCATATCTGTCTCCCACCAGAATTCCTGGATCGAGGCCAGCATTGCGGCAACATAGTTATCCCGCTCCGCCACCGTTACAGCGGTCTTGCCGCTGATGTGGTAGGAAATGTCATAGTAAAGCTCGCACCAGGCTACCCTCCGTCCGGCAATCACCCGCTGAAATTCCGGCAGATTGGCGGAAATGTGAGGGTCTTCCTCGGCCTGTCCGGTGTGGAGGCTCTGAACCAACTTGGCGTTCTCCTGATTGGAGAGAAGGCAGGTGTGGGAGACAAACGTCCGCTCGTCCGTGGTCAGCTCCACCCCGTAGTCGTCCCAGAGTACGTCGCACATAATCCGGTCCGCCGCGTCGGAATGCGCCTCGTTCCAATCCAGAAGCCGCTGGTTGAACTCCTCCAGAGATAAAGTTTCATAGCCGGCGGTCCGCAGGGACAAAATCGAGTCGTAGTCCGCCCGGGTGGCCTGGGGGAACTCCCGCTGCTCCTCCTGGGGCGCTTGAAGAGGACCGGCTGCGCCCAGAGAGTTCGTGTTGCCGTTCCGGATCCTGGTCCACTCCGCCTGCTCTTCCTCCGTGGCAAACCGCAGGCCGGTGAGTCTTCCGTCCGTGTAGACGGCATACAGCTCCACCGCGTCCGGGGAATAGCTGCTGTTTCCGCTGTGCTCGGTAATCCAGCCCTCATGCTCGTCCATGATGCCCCGGACCTCTTTCCCCTGATACCACATGGTCAGGCCGTTGCCGTCAAGGTCCGGATCGTCGAATTTGTAGGTCAGGCCGAAGCTTACATAGGGGGCTAGAACGCGGTCCCACTGGTCGGAAGATTCCTTGGAGGACGTGGCGTGCAGTTCCGCGTCCGGGTCGTCGGAGAGAGGCTGGACAGAATAGCCCGCAAGGGACACACGCAGTTGGTCCGTGCTCAGCTTTTCCGTCAATGCGGCAATTTTTCCGTCCAAAAGCGCGGTCATGCGCTCCTGGGTCAGAAGCTGTTCTTCCGTGCAGCCATCCAGAAGGGTAAGAAAACCCTGGTCCGCCGCTTGGTGAATCTCCTCGTATTCGCCTACCGTCAAAGTGTCCCGGTCCAAGAGTTCCAGCGTATAGATATATTCCACCAGCGCCCGTCTGGCACCGAAGGGCTCGCTCAGCTGGTAGCCGCTGAACTGCCGTTGCTGCCACTTCTCCGCCGTCAGCGGTTCAAAAACGTTGAAAAAGTAATCCCGGAAGGGTTCAAATTCATCCTTCAGCTCCGGGACAAGGGACAGCTGATCATCCGTCTCGTACAGGGAAAAGCGGTCAATCATCTCCCGCGTTTCCAGATCGTCCGCCATGAGCCACAGCTTTTCCTGATAGTCCGCCACGGTCATGTCTTTATAGCCCTCAATTTGCAGGGAGAGGAGGACTTTCGCGTCTCCCTCCATGAAGGGCCGGTATGGGTCGGCCTCAAAGCTTACCGGCGCTTGGCTGGGCGTCATGTCTTTTTCGGGCTCCGGCTTAGCTGAGGTGGCGAAGGCCGCCGCCGTGCCCAGCACCAGTGCCGCAGCCAGCAGAAGGCTGACAAAGGTGGTCTTTTTGAGTTTCATAATCGCTACAATCCTTTCTTCCAGGGCCTGACGGCTGAAATGACTGCAAAAGGGGAGCATGCCTTTTTGCTCCTCCATGCTGATGAGAGTATGGGCATAATCCGCCCGGGAGCTGGCTCCAAAGGAACGAACCACCGCCTCGTCGCAGGCAAGCTCCAAATCCCGGTTGGCCAGGAGGTACATGACCCAGACCAACGGGTTGAACCAGTGGACGCACAGGGCCAGGGTCAGAAGGCACTTCCAGACAGTGTCCCAGCGCCTGATGTGGGTATACTCGTGCTGAAGGACATAGTTCAGCCGCAAAAGGTCAGTCCAATCCGTATTCTTTGGCAATAAAATGACAGGGTGGAATAACCCATAGGTGAGCGGCGCGGAAATCCGGTCGGACTGGCGGATGGAAATCCGCCGCCGCAGGGGGTGGGCTTCCAGCCATTGGTTCAGAAATTCGTTGTGCAGGGGAAGCGAGGTCTGGAATTCCCGCCAGGCCCGCAGGTAAGCCAGCAGAAAGAACGTGCCGCAGAGCAGAGCGCCAATCAGCCAGAGCGCCGCCCAGGGTGGGATTTCCGGCAGATGGGCGGATGCCGCTCCAGCCGCTGGGGAGTTGACAGCAGACGGCGCGAGGGTGCTGGCGGGAGCGGCAGGCGGAGCGGAGGGAATCCAGCCGGCCACCGGTGTGTCCGCGACAGCAGGAGTGCGGGCCAGCAAGGAATAGACGCTGAACACCGATGGGATGGACAGGGGAATCAGCAGGCGCAGGACCGCCACCGCCCACAGAGCCAGGAAGGTCTTTTTGGGCAGGCGGTTGAGGGTCAGGGCCCGCAGGACTGTGACGGCCAAAATCAGCACGCCGCCGGAAAGGCTCATTTGCAGAATACTCATGTCCTCACTCCAGTTCTCCCACAATATCCCGCAGGCGCTGGATTTGCTCAGAGGAGAGCTTTTTCCGGCTCAGCAGGGAGGCGAACAGCTTATCAATCGAGCCGTCGTAGACCTTGTTGACCAGCTCGTCGGTTTCCGCCTCCTGCACCGCCTCCTTGGCCACCAGCGCCCGGCAGATAAAACGGGGCTCCAGGCGCTCGACCGCGCCCTTCTTAATACAGCGGTTGATGAGAGTGTAAGTCGTGTTTCGGTTCCATCCCACCTCCTGGCTCAGGATTTCCGCCACCCGCTTGGCAGGGGTATCGCCCTCCCGCCAAAGCACATCCATAACCTTTAATTCCGAATCAAACAGTTTTAGTTCCATTGGCGATGTCTCCTTTCATTTTCGACGACTCCGGTAGTCTGTCTCTGACGTTATACTACCACAGTAGTCGACGAATGTCAAGACTACTGTGGTAGTCTTTTTGAAAATCATCGGAGGGGGAGCCTTCCGCTCCCGCGCTGCTGCGCTTCTATTCTCCAGGAAACGACAGCAGAATCCCCAATCTGGGACTTGCAAAATGGCATGGAATATGGCATACTGACAATGTGTCCCGAAAACGTTTTTCAGGCGGCCTGCGCGGCCCCAGCGGGCAGAGACAGCCCCGAAGGCCCGCCGCAGAATCGGCCGCTTGAAGTTCTTTTGCTTCTTTTTGTTCAAGAAAAGAAGGGAGAAGGAGGCTTATTGTGATTTACGATCAGATTGCACACGCGGCGCGGTACAAGGGGATGTTCCATGACCTGGACACAGCCCTGGACTTCCTGGCTTCCACCGATTTGAACGCCCTGCCTCTGGGCAGAACCGATATCGACGGCGACCGGGTGTTCATCAACGTGATGGAGGCCGTCACCCAACCGTCGGAAGACGGCCTGTTTGAATGGCATGAGGACTATCTGGACATCCAGATCGACCTGATCGGCCACGAGGCGGTAGAAACCACCTTTTCCCCCGGCGAAATCGTCCGGCCCTATGCCCCTGACGTGGGTCAGTGCAAAGGGACGGCCAGCGCTTGTGTGACCTTGGGCGGCGGCACTTTTACTATCTGTATGGCGCGGGAGCTCCACAAGCCCGGTGTGGCGGTGGACGGCGTGCCCGCGCCCATCAAAAAGTGCGTTGTTAAGGTACATACCCCAGACCGGTAAGAAGTTGTTTCCGCATTTTAAAAAGGAGGATTCGATTCAATGAACATCATTTCCGTCAAAGACTATGACGCCCTGGGCGTCCAGGCCGCCAAGCTGATTGCCGCTCAGGTGATTCAGAAGCCTGACTGTGTGCTGGGCCTCGCCACCGGCTCCTCTCCAATCAGCACCTATCAGGCGCTGATTGAGTGGTATAATAAGGGACTGCTGGACTTCTCCAAGGTCCGCACCGTCAACCTGGACGAGTACCGGGGCCTTCAGCCCACCCATGACCAGAGCTACGCCTATTTCATGCGGGACAACCTGTTTGACCACATCAACATCGACAAGGCCAACACCAACATTCCCGACGGCACCAACCCTGATGCGGAGGCCGAGGCCGCCCGCTACGAGGCGGTCATCGCGGGCCTGGGCGGCATTGACCTCCAGCTGCTGGGTCTGGGCTTCAACGGCCACATCGGCTTCAACGAGCCCGCGCCGGAGTTCCCGGTTACCACCCACTGTGTGGACCTGACCGACAGCACCATCCAGGCCAACAAACGGTTCTTTGCCTCTGCCGGCGACGTGCCCCGCCAGGCCTACACCATGGGTATCCGTGCCATCATGCAGGCCCGCCGGGTGGTCATGGTGGTCAGCGGCGGCGGCAAGGCCGGCATCATCAAGGAGGCCTTCACCGGCCCTGTCACACCCCAGGTTCCGGCGTCTATCCTTCAGCTGCATCCCAACTTCACCCTGGTGGCCGACGAGGCTGCCCTGGCCGAACTGTAAGCTGTTGTTCATTCTTTTTCTTGAAAGAAAAAGAATCAAAAAGAACTTCAAGCGGCGTGGGTTTTTCGGATTTGCAGAGACTTCGGTCTTAGAGCCTGTTCAAAATCTCTTGGCACACCGTCTGAACCGGCCGTTTTCTGTCCTGTTGCGTCAAACATGCTCGGAATATATCCAGTATTCCTGCGCTTTTTTCCTTGCCGGACGAAAAAATTCCGGCCCATCCAGCGCACCCGGAGATTTTAAACAGGCTTTTAGCGTTTAAAGTTCTTTTTTGCTTCTTTTTTCTTTCAAGAAAAAAGAAGAAGAAAGGTGTAATGATATGCGTATTACCAATGTGAAGGTCTTCCGGCCCAACGGCTTTTTCAAGCCCGGAGAAATTGCGATTGAGAACGGTGTCTTTGCCGCCCATTCAGAGGGCGCCTTTCTGGACGGCGAGGGCTGTTATGCCATTCCCGGCCTGGTAGACGTCCACTTCCATGGCTGTGTGGGCCATGACTTCTGTGACGGCACCAACGAGGCCATTTCTGCCATTGCCCGGTACGAGGCCAAGAGCGGCGTCACCGCTATTTGTCCCGCTACCATGACCTATTCTGAGGAAATCCTGGGCGGGATCTGCGACGCTGCGGCCGCTTTCCGGCCTGAGGAGGACATGGCCGAGCTGGTGGGCATCAATATGGAGGGGCCCTTTATTGCCCCGTCCAAAAAGGGCGCTCAGAACCCGGCCTACCTCCAGCTGCCCAATGTGGAGATGTTCCGCCGTCTGAATCAGCGGTCCGGCGGTCTGGTGAAGCTGCTGGACCTGGCGCCGGAGCTGGAGGGGGCCATGGAGGCCATTGCAGAGCTGAAGGACGAGGTTCGCATCTCGCTGGCCCACACGGATGCCGGCTACGAGACTGCCATGAAGGCATTCCAGACGGGCGCCAAGCACGTCACCCACCTGTACAACGCCATGAACGGGCTGTCTCACCGGAAGCCCGGCCTGGTGGGTGCTGCCTTTGACGGCGCGGAGAGCGCGGAGCTCATCTGCGACGGCGTCCACATCCATCCTGCCGTCGTCCGCACCACCTTCCGGGTGATGGGGGCGGACCGGATGATTCTCATTTCCGACAGCATGATGGCCACCGGCCTGGACGACGGGGATTATTCTCTGGGCGGACAAGCGGTGAAGGTGGTGGGCAATCTGGCCACCCTGGCCGACGGCACCATTGCCGGGTCTGCCACCAACCTGATGAACTGCATGCGGACGGCGGTGCTCAAGATGGGCATCCCCTTCGGCATCGCGGTCAAGGCGGCTACGGTCAACCCAGCCAAAGCCATTGGCGTGTACGACAAGCACGGTTCTATTGATGTGGGCAAGTCTGCCGATCTGGTCCTGATGGACAAGGACCTGAACGTCAAGCAGGTAATTCTGCGGGGCAAGCCCCTCCTATAAGGAGCGGCGGAAGGGCTACACCGGCGCGGCATGCGCCGCGCCGGCTGGCGCTTGGAAAAGGGGATATCATCAGGGATAGACGGGCAGAAAAGAAAGACAGAAAAAATAAAGAAAATGAAAAATAGCTGTTGACAAATGGAATGAGTTGTCGTATAATAGCTCTTGCCTCGTTTGAGTGCGTGCATGGTATGGCGGCATAGCTCAGTTGGCTAGAGCATTCGGTTCATACCCGAAGTGTCACTGGTTCAAATCCAGTTGCCGCTACCACGACTTCTGAAAGGGAGTCAGCTTGGCGCGTTGGTCAAGCGGCTAAGACACCGCCCTTTCACGGCGGTAACACGGGTTCGATTCCCGTACGCGTCACCAGGACGGGAGGAATCGCTCCCGTCCATATGGAGGCTTAGCTCAGCTGGTTAGAGCGCCTGCTTCACACGCAGGAGGTCACTGGTTCGAGTCCAGCAGTCTCCACCAGACGTTAGGTATACGAACACCATTACCAAAGCCAGTTTGGCGGTGTACGGAACCTGGTTCGCCCTCGTAGTCAACACAGACGACTACGAGGGCGAATTC
>JAAWCD010000064.1 GCA_022793095.1 Oscillospiraceae bacterium
TGTGACCTTCTGTTTGTTTGAGTTCCTGGCGGGGAATCGGCATATTTTGTATGCATATCTGTGGCAACACCATGGCAACAAAAAATCAGATAGCCTCTACTATCTAAATAATGAAAAGAATACCAATACTCTGAACTAAATCCTATAAGCAAATCTGTTTAGAAAACTTCTGACAGGAGCGAGTGGGAATAAGAATTTTCAATCTTTTCTATCCGCAGAACCGTTGATTTTCAATGGTTCTGCGGATTTTCTTGCTTTGAGTGGCTACAAAAGCGAACGGAATAAGAAAGCATATGTCCACATCGAGGACTGGCGGAATCGGCCCTTACATGGCGGACAATACCCTCATGTCTATGTGGACGGGATCTACCTGCGGCGCAACTGGGGCGGAGCGTACGAAAATGTAGCTATTCTGGTGGCAATCGCAGTAAACAAGGACGGATTCCGTGAGGTTCTTGGCGCTGCCGAAGGCATGAAGGAGGACAAGGCCAGTTGGGTTAATTTCTTCCAATGGCTCCGAGGACGAGGTCTGGATGGTGTGAAACTTGTGGTTGGCGATAAGTGTCTGGGAATGCTGGAGGCTGTGGGCGAGGTGGTTCCCCAAGCCAAATACCAACGCTGCACCGTTCACTTCTACCGCAATGTGTTTTCTGTGGTTCCCCGTTCCAAGGTGAAACTGGTGGCCAAGATACTTCAGGCGATCCACGCCCAGGAGAACTGGCCAGCGACGCTCGAAATGCGTGGGGGCCGCATTTGCGTCCGCCCGGTACGATGCCAGCGGAACGGATGGCGGCAGATGTCAATTCTTCCAAAAGCTGCACCGAGATATGGGAGAATGGGGGCTTCAAACTGAGAAAAACATATTCGCTGCCACTGGAGGCCCGTTCATGCTCAAGATAATCCAAAAGCGCCGCTTTGACCTCCGGCAGAATGGGCAGAGGCCGTTTGGAAAGCGGCACGATGCAGGAATAATCGCGCTTGGTATATCCTTCCTCCGCAAGAAACCGCAGAAATGTATGGATCGCGGACAGATAGTAGTTGCGTTTCAAAGCGAGGCACGCACAGGAAACCTCATGCGGCCCAATATCCGCCGCTTCTGTTACCCCTGCATCCTCCAATCCGTTCAAAAAACGCAGGCTCAATTTCCGATAGCGCTGCACACTGCTTTCCCGAAGTCCATTTCTTCTGCAATCATCTTCATAAGCCTCCAGGAGCTTTGCCAGCGAGGTTTCCAGAATGATGTCCTCTCGCCGCATTTTCACGGCCTCCTTATAATGTTGATTCAGATCACCGCTGTATCGACACTATAAAGCACAAAAAATAATCCGAGAATTTTTTGCCGAAAGCCTCGATTCTACTGGCTTTTCGCACCACTTCTCGAATTATTTTTCTCCTCGGATAATGCGCCCCAGTATAATTACGCTAAGGGACGGGGCAGGTTCTCATTAGGACAGAAGCCCTGGCCGGCAGGTTCCCAGCAGACAAATCCCAAGCATAGGGCTACATTAATGTATTAGCAGACCGAGCTTATGGAGCAAAGAAAATCCGAGCTTACATCTCGGAACAGGGAGCCAGCTATGTGATCCCGCCACAGAGCGATGTTTCTGATCCGTGGCCTGTAGACTGGCGCTTATATAAAGAGCGTCATTTGGCTGAATGCTTCTTCCTAAAGCTCAAATGGTTTCGCAGGATTGCCCCCAGATATGACAAATTGGATGCTTCTTTCCGCGCCTTTGTTTATCTCGCTTCTATCGCTATTTTGTTGATTCAGCACTCCTTCCTTGATTTTTCAAACAAGGCCTGGTGCTCTAGCCGTTTAAAATTTGTACTGTCCCCTCCCCGAAGGGGAGGGGACAGTACAAAAGAGGCAGAAATACCTGGTATAAAAACAGACCGGATGGAGTACTGGAAGGAAAGGTTAAAACTCCACGTCCTGATCGTAGTACACGGCCAGCAGAAGCTTTTCCATATCCTCCTGGCTGGGCTGACGGGGATTGGAACCGGTGCAGGCGTCACCAATGGCGTTGGCCGCCACGTCGGACAGCTTGGCCTTGAACTCGGCCTCGGGCACCATGCTCTCTTCCGCGATCACGCCGCCCTCGCCGTAGTGAGAGATGGACAGAGGAACGTTCAGCTGACGGTTCATCTCCCGCAGTTCCTCCACCAGAGCGGCCACCAGCCCGGTGGTGGTCTCGCCCTTCAGGCCGATGAAGCGGGCGATTTCAGCGTAGCGCTCCGCAGCTTCGGGAACCTTGGCGTTGTACTGAATGACCTTGGGCAGATACATGGCGTTGGCCGCGCCGTGAATGATATGTCCGTTTTCAAAGGCCGCGCCGGTCTTGTGGGCCATGGAGTGGACGATTCCCAGCAGCGCGTTGGAGAAAGCCATTCCCGCCAGACACTGGGCGTTGTGCATCCGGGCACGGGCGTCCATGTCGCCGTCATAGGATTTCTTTAAGCCGGTGTGAATCATCTTAATGGCGTGGAGCGCCAGAGGATCCGTATAATCACAGTGCATGGTGGACACATAGGCCTCAATAGCGTGGGTCATGGCGTCCATGCCAGTGTGGGCGGTCAGCTTAGGCGGCATTTTCTCCGCCAGGTCGGGGTCCACAATGGCCACATCCGGCGTGATGTTGAAGTCGGCCAGCGGATACTTGATGCCCTTGTGATAGTCGGTGATGACAGAGAAGGCAGTCACTTCCGTGGCGGTGCCGGAGGTGGAGGGAATGGCGCAGAACTTGGCCTTGGTCCGGAGGGTGGGGAAGTTGAAGGGGGTAATCAGCCGCTCAAAGGTGCAGTCGGGATATTCATAGAAGGCCCACATGGCCTTGGCCGCGTCGATGGGAGATCCGCCGCCCATGGAGATGATCCAGTCAGGCTGGAAGTTCCGCATGGCCTCCGCGCCGCGCATTACGGTCTCAACAGAGGGATCGGGCTCCACGCCCTCAAAGAGCTCCACTTCCATGCCGGCCTCGTGGAGATAGGCCACCGCCCGGTCCACAAAGCCGAACTTCTTCATGCTGCCGCCGCCGACCACCAGAATGGCCTTCTTGCCGGACAAATGCTTCAGCTCCTCCAAGGAGCCCTTGCCGTGATACAGATCACGGGGCAGAGTAAAACGTCCCATAGTGATGACCTCCATCATAGTTCAGTAGATTTTTTGGATTTTTGCGTTCTGTTCCCTAATTCCGTTAAAAGTTTATCATTTATTTTTGAAACCGGGTAATGTATAATAGGCATGGAAGGTATCTGAAAAACGCATACGGAAGCGTGAGCGGAAAGGGAAGTGAGGGTATGGACCTGCATCAGCTGCGGGGCGTGGTGGCAGTGGCCCAATGCGGTTCCATCAGCAAGGCGGCGAAAAAGCTCTACATGGGGCAGCCCAACCTGAGCAAGAGCCTGCGGGAGCTGGAACAGGAACTGGGCCGTCCGCTGTTTCGGCGGACGGCCCAGGGCGTGGCTCCCACGGAGGCGGGGGAGGCGTTTCTTGCCTCGGCTCAGGAGATTCTGAAGCAGGTGGACCAGCTGGCGGCCCGGTATCAGCCCAGGACGGAGCGCCTGACCTTCTCTGTCTCCGGTCCCCGGTCCAGCTATCTGTCCAGCGCCTTCTGCGGTTGGATGCAGACGGCGGCCACAGGGGCGTTCCGGCTTCGATACCGGGAGACCACGCCCGCGAATGTGCTGGCCGACGTGGCGGAGGAGCACGCTCAGGCGGGCGTTCTCCGCTACCAGGTCCAGGCGGAGGACTACTACGAAAACCTGGTGGTGGAGAAGGGGCTGTATCAGGCGCCGCTGTGGGAGTTCCGCATGGTGGTGCTGCTCCATCGAAGCCACCCCCTGGCGGGCCTGAAGGAGCTAACCCCCCAGCAGATGTCGGAATGTCCCCGCATTGTCCAGGGCGACACAAGCCCCACCCTGTCAGATGCGGCGGGAGCTGGGGGAGAGATTGCGGTCTTTGATCGGGCGGGACAGTTTGACCTGCTCCGCAGCGCGGCGGGGAGCTATCTCTGGAGCTGCCCGGTTCCGGAAGAGGTTTTGGTTCGGGAGGGGCTGGTCCAGCGTCCCTGCCGGGACGCTGGGCGCTGCCGGGACACCTTCATCTGGAAGGGCCGGATGCTCCCGGAGGCCGCCGGCCTTCTGGCCGCCATCCGCGCGGAAATCGACGGACTGAGCCGGCGTTCTTTTTCTTGAAAGAAAAAGAACCAAAAAGAACTTCAAGCTGCGCGTTTAGGCAAGTCTTCCGATAGAATCAGCTTGAAGTTCTTTTGCTTCTTTTCTTTCAAGAAAAGAAGGAACAACACTCAGCCCTGATTGCACGCGCCGCAGGTAAAGGGCGCCATTTCCAGACGGATGAAATAGCCCTGACCATGCTTGCAGACGGGGCAGAGGGCGGGGGCCACGGTAGAATGGACAATCTGGCCGCAGTTGAGGCACATCCAGCCGGTCTCCACGTCGCTGACAAACAGCTTGTTCTGCTCCAGCAGGTCAGCAAAGCGGCCGAACCGGTCGCCGTGGGTCTTTTCCACACCGGCAATCATGCCGAAGGTGTGAGAAATTGTGTCAAACCCCTCCTGGCCGGCAATCTGGGCAAACTGGGCGTAATCCACATCGTGCTCTTGGTATTCATTGTGCTGGGCCGCCCGCAGGTATTGGAGCACATCGTCAAAAATGTCGATGGGATAGCTGCCGTCGATGGCGATGTTCTGGCCGCTCTCACTGGAAAGCAAATCGTAAAATACCTTCGCGTGGGCCTGCTCCTGGCCGGCAGTGAACAGAAACACCGACTCAATGACCTCCAGCTTGTTCTTTTTGGCCACGCTGGCGGCGAAGGTGTAGCGGTTTCGGGCCTGGCTCTCTCCCGCGAAGGAGCGGAGCAGGTTGAGGCGGGTCTGACTCTGGGCAAAGGGAGTGGACATTTGAAATTCCTCCTTAATATCGTGGTGCTTTCAGCATGTCCATTCTCTTGAAAGATATACCAAAGAACCTGCCGCGGGTAATCTGCGGCAGGTTCTTCAGGCTGTCGAAAAACGCGACAGCCTGAAGCCGGTTCCGTCATTCTGACGAAACCGGCCGCCTGCGGGCGGGTGACTGCACGCGAAAGCGGGGGCTTCGCCCCCCTTTCACACGATCCCCCACGCAAAGCCCTGGCAGTTCTGTCATCCTATTTTAAATTTCCTCTTGTTCGACAAGCTGAAAGAACCTGCCGCAGGTAATCTGCGGCAGGTTCTTTCAGCTCAGAAGTAAGTGTAGTTTTTCGGCTTCTCGCTCCAGCCAATGGCTTTCTGCACATCGTCCGCAAAGGATTTGTCCGAAATGGACATCTGGCCGTAGGCCAGGAAATCCTTCAGCGGCGTGGCGCCCATGACCAGGGAGGACAAATCCGCGATGTCCGTATAAAGCGTAACATCCGCCGGAGCCCGGTCGCAGACCGTGAGATGATCGCCGGACACCTTCAAATAGAAGGAGCCGTTGTTGGCGGGCAGGAAGCTGTCCCGGACCTGGAGCTCCAGCACGAAGTCCCGGCTTACCGTTCCCTCGCAGTGGTCCTCCAGCTTGAAATAGCCGGGGATGTCGATGATGCGGGCCATGTAGTCCAGCGCACAGCGGCAGGTTTCGTGAATACAGCCGGTGTGGAGCCGGTTCTCCCCCGAGTCCGGATTGGAAAACATGAGCTGCAAGGACGGGTCGTGGGTGTAGATCCGCACCCGCTCAATCTGGTCCGTCTGGGAGGCGAAGAAGGTCATGAACGTCCGCAGGGTTTCCACGTCGTCATAGAGCATCTCCCGCACCGCCAAATCATGGTACATGTCGGTGTAGTGGTCCACCTCCACAAACTCAAAGGTGAGGTAGCCGGTGAGCCGCCCGTCCCGGCGGCAGGTGACCACGTAAGGCATATCGAAAATGCGGTGGGGGTCCATGAAGTGGTGGACCGTCGCCCCGTGGGTCCGCTCCGCCCAGCGCTGGTAATACGCCAGCACCTCTTTCCGGTCCTCCTCCGTCTCCGCGTAGCTCAGCCCCGACTTCTCTCCCCAGGAGCGGATATAACAGGGTTTGGGCTGGAACAGCAGCAGCTCAGAGGCATAGCCGTAGCCCATCTTGTTGTAAAAAGCCGGATTGAAGGGGTGCAGGCAACTGATGGGTACGCCCAAGCTGGCGTAATACCCCATCAAAACCCGCAGAAGGGTCCGGGCCACCTTCTCCTTCTTGTGAAGGAAATGGGTGGACACATAGGCCGGAGCCCCCATGGGAATCATCTTTCCTCTCACGTTGAGGTCGAAATCCATAAACAAAACGGAGCCCAGCAGGGTGCCGTCGTCGTCAAAACAGCCGAGGTAGCGTCCCTCGTCTGGGTGTACAAGCTCGTTTGGCATATTCCTCAGAAGGGCGTCCGGCGTCTTGGAGGGGAACGCGGAGACCACGTTCCGGGCCAGCTGGGCCACTTCGGAGAGCTGCACGAACCGAATTTCCATCGCGTCACTCCTTTGGAGCCATACACAGCTCCCATTTCGTGCGGACCGGCTGGAACGGGCCGTCACGCGCACCTGCTTTGACGCTTTTATTATGACAGATTCGGCCGGTTTGTCAAGAGGCGTTATTCCGCTTCCAGTACATGCCACACATTTCCAACCGTCTTATTTGCGAATGTGGGGTCCCGGAGCAGGCGATGGCTCTCATAAAATTGGTCCAGATTCATGTTGAAATAGGCCTCATCGGTCCGCCGGGGGGCCTCCGGCTCCTGAATATCGCCGGGCGTTTTCCAGACCCAGATGAGCGAAGGGTCGTCATAGCGGCATTGATAGCCTTCCCCGGCGGTCTTTTCATAGCTGAGGGTGCTGTCCCAGGTGTTGTCGATGGCCACCCATTCCCCGTCCAGCCGGGCGATATTCCAGCCGTGCGCTGTGCTATGGCCTTTGCCGGCCTCCTCGTAGCACTCCAGTCCTGCGGCCCTCATAAGCGCATAGGTCAGCGCGGAGTAGCCGTCGCAGATGGCCCTGCGGCGCTCCAGCACCACATCAGGCTCCTGCCGGTAAAAGACATCATCAATGGGCCCGCGAAGGGTCTCATAATCGTAGTAGATGTGGGTGGCAACCCATTCACAGATGGCGTCTGCCTTGGACAGCTCTGTGGTCTTTCCCTCCGTGAGCCGGCCGGCCAGGGCCTGGATTTCCGGCGTGATTTCCTGACCGCTCTGGGTTTTGGCCAGCGCGGCAAAGTGCTCCTCACTGCGGTAGGCGTAGAGGTAGGCGTAATCCGTCGTTGTATGGTCCATTTTTCCGCCGAACAGGGACCATACCCCGTCATGGAAGGATACGGTGAAGTCCTCGCTGTGGCCCATGGAGCCATACAGCGGATCTCCGTCCTCGTCGTAACCGGCGAGGAAGCTTTCGCGATAATTCATGGAGACAGTGACTGTCTCTTGGGACAGGGGAATGGGGCGGTCATAAGAGAAAGTCTCCCCGGAGGGCTGGCCGCCGGTGGAAAGGGTGAGTGTGATCTCGGTTTTGGGGCTGGCCTCCACCGAAAGCTTGCCGTCACGAACGGACACAACTATGGGCGTGTCTTTGGTGAAGGTTCTAAAGGTGAGGGTATCGGTCACAAAATCTGTTTTCCACTGGGCATACCCGGTCCGGCGGACCGAGTGGTTGAACAGCAGGAGATCAGACATTCCGTAGCCGGCGGCCAGCAGATCGCCCAGACTTTCACCGTCAGGGCCGGCCTTGATGTTGAGCATGAAATAGAGCACATCACAGGCCGCTTCCCGGGTGAAAGGCCCGTCGTTCTGGAAATAATTCTCCAGCATGGACGCCTGGACCCCAAAGCTGATGTCCGGCTGCCAGCTGCTGCGGTAGCTGTCAATAGCCTTGGTGTCTTCCACGAGATCGCGCAGGGCGGAACCCCAGGAGAAATCCGTTCCTTCTTCCAGATGGGTCAGACGGTAAAGCATGGTGATAAAGTCCTGGACCTGGCAGGAACCGGAGGGGTCGAAACGGCCGTTCCCGACCCCCTTGGCGATTCCTTCCTTGTAGGCCGTGTTGATGTAACCGTTGGCCCACTCCGGCACATCGGTGAAGGGGGAAGGCTCAGACTGGGCGGCCTGCGCCTGTTCCTCCAGGCCCATTAGGCGGACAAGCATGGTGGCGGCCTCCGCCCGGGTGAGGGTCTGGTCCCAGTTGAGGTTCCCCGACGCGTCCCCGCGGAGGACCCGGGAGGCGATGGCGAAGCCCTTGGCCACCTGGGTCTTCTGCCCGTCGTGTGCCTCGGAACGAATGGTGGTGTCCACAGAATAGGTTGGAACATAGGCTCCGGCTGCCGGGGCGGGGAGCGCCAGGGCGGCCAGTATCAGGATAAGCGCGAGAATCCGCTGATACAGTTTCATAGTACAGCCCTTCTTTCTCTTAAAAATGGTGCGTTTTATCCTTGAATTATAGCAATCAGGCACAGCCCTGTCAATGACTTCACTCAGACGAATGGGAGAACACGCAATAAAGCGGCCGTCAGCATAAATTTCTTGACAACGAGCGCCGCAGGGATTATGATAAACAGACAAGGAATTGTCCGAGGAAGGATGTTTTTCTTGTAAAGAAAAACAGGATGCGATGGCAGCGTCCTGGACCACAGGGTCCAGGACGCTTTTTCTATTCAGTCAATACGGAAGAAAGAGGGGATCATCGTTGAATACATTCAGCTCCAAAACCAAAATTTTGATGGGCGAGAACACCCTGGAGACCGCCCTGGAAGGACGCCGGCGGGCGTTCATCGTCACCGACCGCTTCATGGCGGACAGCGGGAAGGTGGATTATCTTACAGGTCCGCTGTCCCGTCTGGGGGGCTCCTACGAAATTTTCAGCGACGTGACCCCGGACCCGGACATCAACACCGTCACCGCCGGCGTGGCCCACATCATGGCCTTCCAGCCCGATGTGGTCATCGCCCTGGGCGGCGGCTCGCCGATTGACGCGGCCAAGGCCATGGTGTACTTCGCGGTCAACCAGGGGTTGAAGGACTGTCCCTTCATCGCCATTCCCACCACCAGCGGCACGGGCAGCGAGGTTTCCAAATTCGCCGTCATCTCCGACCGGGAGAAGCAGGTCAAATATCCTCTGGTAGATGATGTGCTGCTGCCTGACGTGGCTATGCTGGACGCCTCCCTGGTGGTCAGCGTGCCCAAGGGCGTCACCGCTGACACCGGTGTGGACGTGTTCACCCACGCGGTAGAGGCTTTCGTCTCCACCGGGCGGAACGACTTCTCCGACGCCATGGCGGAAAAGGCCATCAAGCTGGTTTACCGCTACCTCCTCAAGGTGTATAAGGAGCCGGACAACATCGAGTACCGCCAGCGGATGCACAACGCCTCCTGTCTGGCCGGCATCGCCTTTTCCAACGCGGGCCTGGGCCTGAACCACGGCATGGCCCATGCGCTGGGGGCCAAGCTCCACCTGCCCCACGGCCGGGCCAACGGTATCTTGCTCCCCTACGTGATGAGCTTCAACGCCGGCTGCACCTCTAAGCTGACCCCCACCGCCCGGCGTTACGCCAAAATTGCCCGCTCCATCGGCATGGGGGCCACCTCCACCCGGCAGTCGGCCCTGAACCTGATCCGCTTCGCCCGCAGTTCCATGGAAAAGCTGGGGATCCCCTCTTCCGTCAAGGCCACCAAGCTGGTCACCGCGGCGGAGTTCGAGGAGATGCTGGATGAGCTGGCTGAGACCGCGCTGGCCGACCGCTGCACCGCCACCAATCCGGAGCCCTGCACCATTGAGGATATCAAGGGCGTGTTCCGGAAGGCGTATAACGGAAATATCTGAAGAAATGCTTGGCAATTAGCCGTGAGACCGGCGGAACGGCCCTTCTCCCGGAGGGCACAGAGCTCCCTAAGAGCCTGTTCAAAATCTTCCGGCACACCGTCTGAACCGGCCTTTTTCCGTCCAGCCGCGTCAAACATGCTCGGAATACATCCAGTATTCCTGCGCTTTTTTCCTTGCCGGACGAAAAAATTCCGGCCCATCCAGCGCACCCGGAGATTTTAAACAGGCTCTAAGAA
>JAAWCD010000005.1 GCA_022793095.1 Oscillospiraceae bacterium
GCACACCGTCTGAACCGGCCTTTTTCCGTCCAGCTGCGTCAAACATGCTCGGAATACATCCAGTATTCCTGCGCTTTTTTCCTTGCCGGACGAAAAAATTCCGGCCCATCCAGCGCACCCGGAGATTTTGAACAGGCTCTGAGAAGCTCTGATTTTTTCCGTTCTTTTTCTTGAAAGAAAAAAGAACGGAAAAGAACTTTATGCTTTGGCTTATGACAGACGAAGAGCCCCGTCCCAGGGAATAAGCAAAGGACCGCCCAAACTCAGGCGGTCCTTTCGCACTGTGCGGCCGGTATCGTTGGAAGCGGCTTCCCAGTAGAGGCGCCAGCCGCCATAGGGAAGCGCACTCCCCTCGTTCCTCCACGGTATCGCCAGTATAAAGTTCGTTTGCCTACTTTCCTTTCAAGAAAAATAGGTTAGGTTTCCATGTGACGGCCGAGGAAGCCGGCGATGGTTTGGGCCAGCTTGTATTCCGTTTCGCCCAAGGGCGCCTCCCCTTCCTGGGCCGCAAAGGCCACACAGCCCATTACATCGCCTTCGGAGAGGATGGGCGCGGCAATCGCCGCGTGATACTTGCCGCCGTCTTCTGTCACAGGCAGCTTCAGCTCACCGTCTTTCCACTGGTAAACCTGCCGGGCCTCCATCAGGCTTTCCAGTTCAGCGGAAATCTGCTTCTCCGAGAGCTCACGGCGAGGTGCTCCAGCCACCGCAATCACTGCGTCCCGGTCCGTGACCAGCGCCACCTGGCCCGTGGTCTTGTTCAGAGTCTCGCAGATCTGCGCGGCAAAGTCGCCCAGACCGCCCATCAATGAATACTTCTTGAAAATAACCTCGCCATCTTTGTCCGTGTATATCTCCAGGGGGTCGCCCTCCCGGATACGCATGGTTCTGCGAATCTCCTTAGGGATCACCACACGGCCGAGGTCGTCAATGCGCCGCACAATTCCAGTTGCTTTCATGTCAAACATTCCTCCCGCGGTTTCTCTGGACGCCGGGCCGGGCTGCCGCCCGGTCCGGCGCGTCCTTTTGGTAGACATGGGTTAGTATCCGCAGGATTTGGAACGATATGCAGAAACCGGACTGGGTTTGTTTGGCATGACGGACAAACAGGCATACCTGTCTCTTCCTCCTCATAAACAAATTGCTTATATTTGTCTTCTCCCCCGTCCGCCGGTTTTGCAGAGTCTGCAAAAAATCGCAAAAGCCTCAAAAGATCACTTCCATTTTTGGCTGAAATGGTATAAAATAAGCTCAACACTCGGGGAGAGAGGCACCTCTGTAAAACGGGCCCGGACGGCGGAAGCCGTGTGGGAGGCCCATCAGCAGGCCGTCACCGAACAGCAGTAAAGTAACACGGAAAGGAGGGATTCCTGTGAAAAAAAGCAGCACAGATACTTGCTGTCTGACATTACCGCTAAAATTGGAGAAATGGCAGGAAGACCGGCTTGCCAAACGATTTGAAATCGCCCGACAAATATACAACACAATGGTTCGTGCGGAATTGAAAAAGCTGCGGCAAGTGCAGCAGTCACCGCAATACAGAGCAAACCAGGAGAAAATTCGTACACTGGACGGGAAAAACACAGCAGATAAACCGAGACTGAAAGTACTGTACAAGGAACGGGACAAGCTTCTAAAGGATAGCGGTTTCACAGAATATGGTTTCAAATCAGATATCACAAGATACTACAAGCATTTTCGCGAAAACATTGGCTCAAACGTCGCAGCACATGGCATTGCGCCTCAGGTTTGGGCCGCTTTTGAGAAATTGTTGTTTAAAAAAGAGGGGAAAAGCGTCCATTTTAAGAAATCCGGTGATATCCATTCGCTAAGGGGATACTCTGTTGCCGGAAAAAGCGGCGGTAAGGAAATCATTTTCTGCGGAAGCTATATTAAATGGAAGGGCCTGAAACTGCCGTTAAAACTGTCTCCCAGCAACAAATACGAAGCAGAGATGCTGTCCTATCGCGTAAAATATGTTCGGATTTTACGCAGGCCAGGAAAAACAAAAGACCGCTGGTATGTGCAGCTTTCGCTGGAAGGGAAGCCGGTGGTAAAGTATGATTCAATCAGCGGCGAGCCGGTACATCCTGTCGGTCAAGGTGCGGTAGGCCTCGACATTGGGCCGCAAACAC
The DNA here is from genome assembly GCA_022793095.1 of Oscillospiraceae bacterium. Taxonomy (GTDB): domain Bacteria; phylum Bacillota; class Clostridia; order Oscillospirales; family Oscillospiraceae; genus JAAWCD01. The sequence continues at coordinate 2,136 of JAAWCD010000005.1, forward strand.
TGGCATACGCTGCAGGGAATGAGGCAAATCTTGTAGAATTGGCAGATCAGGTGCAAGACATTGAGCAGGAAAAGCGCCGCCTCCAGAGGAAACTGGATCGCAGCAGGAGGGCAGCAAATCCGGGTAATTACGCAGCAAACGGCACAATCCGGCGAGGAGTCAAATTGACCCACAACAAATCCAAGCGATATTGCAAGCTGCAAAAAGAACTGAGCTACCTTCAACATTGTCAGGCGGAAACCTGCAAACGGCAGCATACAGCACTGGCGAATCATCTCCTTTCGCTCGGCAACTGCTTTTATGTAGAAGACATGGTCTGGCCATCGCTGACGCACCGGGCAAAAAAGACAGAGGTGTCTGAAAAGACGGGAAAGATCAAGCGGAAAAAGCGATTCGGCAAGTCCATAGCGAATAAAGCCCCAGCCTCACTGATTGGCATTTTACGACTGAAATGCGTATCGCTTGGGCTTCCCGGAGTGGTAGAAGTCCCGACAAAACTCAAAGCCAGTCAGTACAACCACCAATCAAAAGAATACACAAAAAAGTCACTTTCCCAACGATGGAATGATATGCCGGACGGCAATCGGATCCAGCGCGATCTTTATTCAGCATTTTTGTTACAGCATTACAATCCTCAATTGGAGAACTTTGATCAGAAAACCCTTGAGCAGGACTATCCGCAATTTGTGCGGCTCCATAACCAGACGATTCAGCGATTATCCACAGTGCCGAAGACCCCATCCAGCATGGGCATCCGGCGAAGTATAAGCTAACAGAATACTGCGGTGCAGTTCGCACCGCGCGAACCGGTCGATTGCCCGTCCGAGGCTGCCGGTAATGGCAATACAGATTGCCTTGGCAGCAGAAGAGTATGGGAAAATAGTCAGCGCAGGTGACTTGCGGGTCGTCTGAAAAGCTATCTACCAACTCACAGCACAGTCCATAAATTTGCGGCATAGCATCTGTGCAGCTTTGCCGATGCAATCCGCACGGGACGTGCTGAGGCAAAGGCACAGCTGCTTTTGAGGCCTGCAAAGGGCGAGAGGGATGCAATCCGCACGGGACGTGCTGAAAATAACGAAGATGCTAATATACCGCCCGATGGTCAAAAACGACGATCGGGCGGAACTTTTCTCTACTTCATCCTTTCCGTATCCTCACGGTCAAGGCATACCTGTCTCTTCCTCCTCATAAAGTGAAAATGACTTTAACGGCAATCCCGCGCAGCGCCCTGCGTGCGGCCCTGCCGGAACAGAAAGGAAGAGGTATCATGCCGTTTGATGAAAAAAATGCCCGGATGGACGCACCCCACCACCTGATTCTGGAGGACCGGGAGCGCCTCACTGTCTCCGGCGTGGAGGAAGTGGAGAGCTTCGATGAAAACACCATCGTCATGGTCACCTGCCAGGGCGCTCTGGTGGTCCGGGGCGAGGGCCTGCATATCGAAAAGCTCAGCCTGGACGGCGGCGACCTGAAGGTGGAGGGCGCCATTGACGCACTCATGTACGAGGAGGGACGGGGCGAGAAACCCGGCCTGCTGGCCCGGCTCTTCCGCTGAGATGGAAAACCATGTGGCCGACCAGGCGCTGGTGTTTGCCGGCGCTCTGGTGCTGGGCCTGGCTACCGGTTTAGTTTACGACCTGTGCCGGGTCCTGCGGGTTCGGGTGCGGCTCCGACTGCTGGTCCCTGTGCTGGACCTGCTGTTCTGGCTTCTGGTCACTGCCAGCCTGTTTCTCTTTGTCATTTCCGCCGGGGATGGGGAGGTCCGGCTGTATATCATCGCCGCCCTTTTTGGCGGTGCTGTCATCTATTTTCTGCTGTTTTCTTCCCTGATTCTGAAACTCGCCTACCGAACTGCTGATCTCTTTACGCAAATTGTTCATATTTGTCTCCTTCCCATCCGCCGGTTTTGCAGAGTTTGCAAAAAAATCGCAAAATCCTCAAAAAATCACTTTCATTATTGGCGGAAATGGTATAGAATAAACTCGATACTCAGGGAGAGAAGCGCCCGCCCAAATTCGGGCCGCGCTAGCGGAAGCAAGGGAGGCAGACATGAAAACAAAAAAGGCCGGCCTACTTACAAAAATCGTGGTGCTGGCTCTGCTCATTTACATGTCCATCACCCTGCTGGACCTTCGCAGTCAGATCCGGACGGCGGAGGCGGAGCGGGATGCCCGGCAGCAGGCCGTCAACGAGCAGCTTCAGACCAACGCGGCTCTGTCCGGCATGCTGGATCACAGCGGCGATCCCGACGCGCTGGAGGACATCGCCCGGGACCGGCTGGGACTGGTCAAGCCCGGTGAAAAGGTGTTTTACGACATAGGCGACTGAGGTCAGGCGTCCTTTCCCTGCGTTTACATTGAAGGAGGATAAAGCTTACAGTATGGAGTTCGGTGTTGGTTCGGTTCTGGAAGGAAAAGTCACAGGCATCACAAAATTCGGCGCGTTTGTCGCCCTGCCCGAGGGGAAATCGGGTCTGGTTCACATTTCCGAGATTGCCTATTCCTATGTCAACGACATCAAGGATCATTTGACGGAAGGACAGACGGTGAAGGTAAAGGTCATTGGGATTGATGACAGCAACCGGATCAATCTGTCCATCAAGAAGGCGCTTCCGCCCCCGCCCCGTCCTCAGGGCGGCCCCCGCTTTGGCGGCGGCAACGGCGGCGGCCGGCCTCAGGGCGGAGGGCGTTCCGGCGGCTTTGGCGGCCGCGCGGCGGCTCCCAGGGAACCGGCCTCTTTTGAAGACCGACTAAAGCAGTTCATGGCGGACTCTGACAGCCGTCAGTCCGACCTCAACCGTGGCGGCGAGAAGCGCGGTTCCCGCCGTGGCGGCCGCCGCGGGGGATAACCTTCTTTTTCTTGAAAGAAAAAGAAGGCAAAAAGAACTTTAATCTGGTTCTCTTTGAGATTGGCGCAAACCGGCGCTCCCCAGGCGCTTAGAAAGCTTACGCTGATATCGAGATGTGTGCAAGGGCATGGTCTTTGCACACATTTCCGTTTTGGAGGGATGTTTGATGATTTACCGTCCGTTTGTTTTGGAGGATGGACCCAAGATCTGCGCCTGGCGCTATGACGGAGCATACGCCATTTACAATCTGCCGCCCTTTGAGGAGATACAGAAGCAAAATCTCGGCTTTGGCGCCCCGGAAAAGGCCGTGAATTATCTGGTCTTTTGCGAGGGGGAAGATGTTTTGGGCTTTGTCAATCTGCTGGACGAGGGGGAGCAGGTTTTCCTGGGCATCGGCGTCGCGCCCGAGCGCTGCGGTCAGGGCCTGGGACAGCAGATGATAAAAGACGCCATGACGGTTGCCCGGCAGCGGCATGGCGAAAAGCCTGTCTATCTGGAGGTCCGCACCTGGAACGCCCGTGCCATCGCCTGCTACCAGCAAGCCGGATTCCAGATAACCGGGCAGATACGCGAGACCACCTGTATTGGCGACGGGGAATTCTATGTCATGCACTATCACGGCGTCACGCCAGCTTGAAGTTCTTTTCGGTTCCTTTTCTTTCAAGAAAAGGGATAAAAAATACGCCCGCAAAAGCGGGCGCTGGGAGAATGGGGGTTCGGTCTGTCCGAACCGATTGGTTGAGCTGTGCTTACAGTATAACAAAATTTCCTTAAATTGTCAAATTCTATTTTTGTCGAAAGGAGGCTTCTCCATGCTGATTATCAACGGAACCCTGCATCCCATGGACGGTCCGGTCATCGAATCAGGCTTTGTGGCCTTTGAGGAGGGCAAAATCACCGCCATCGGCCCCATGTCAGAGGCTCCGGCGCCGGACGAGGTTCTGGACGCCGCGGGCGGGCATGTGCTCCCCGGTTTTGTGGACGCACACTGCCATCTGGGGCTGCTGGGGGACGGGCTGGGCTTTGAGGCCGACGACTGCAACGAGGGCACAGACCCAGCCACGCCCCACCTGCGGGCCATTGACGGGGTGAATCCCTTTGACCGGGGCTTCGAGGAGGCGCGGGCCGGAGGCGTGACCACGGTGGTCACAGGGCCCGGCAGCGCCAATCCGGTGGCGGGGCAGATTGCCGCCCTGAAAACCGCCGGGCGGTGGGTGGATGACATGGTGCTCGCCGCGCCCCTGGCGATGAAGTTTGCCCTGGGGGAGAATCCGAAGACCTCCTACAACGAGCGGCACGAGACGCCGGTGACCCGCATGGCGACTGCGGCCATTATGCGGGAACACCTGGCGAAGGCCCAGGAGTATCTCAAAAAGAAGACCCTGGCGCTGAATGACGAGGATTTGGACGAGCCGGAATTTGACCCAAAGCTGGAGGCTTTGATTCCCCTGCTAAAGGGGCGGATTGCCGCCCACTTCCACGCCCACCGGGCGGACGACATCGCCACGGCGGTTCGGGTGGCCCGGGAATTTGACCTGCGGTTTGTCATCGTCCACGGCACCGAGGGCCACCGGGTGGCGGACATTCTGGCCCGGGAGGGAGCCGCGGTGATTGCCGGGCCCATCATTGGAGACCGGTGCAAGCCCGAGCTGGTCCATCAAACGGTGGAGAATGCGGCCCTGCTGGCGGCGGCTGGGGTGAAGGTGGCTATCTGCACCGACCACCCGGAAAATCCCATTCAATATCTGCCCTTGGCCGCGGCGCTGACGGTGCGGGCCGGGCTGGACCCGGAAACGGCCCTGGCGGCGATTACCCGGACCCCGGCGGAGCTGTGCGGGCTGGAAGACCGGATTGGGACCCTGACGCCGGGGAAGGACGCGGATATTGTCATCTGGGACCGGCATCCTTTTGAGGTCAGCGCCAAGGCTCAGGCTGTGTTTATTGACGGAATACGGCATATCTAAAACAAGGCCTAAAATTCTTTTTGCTTCTTTTTCGGTTAAGAAAAAGAAGAGGAAGGAACGCACTATGAGAGAAATTCATTGTGATACGATTATTTCCACGGTCCGGGATCTGTGCATTGAGGCCAACTGCCAGCTTCCGGAGGACATGCGGAACGCCATACGTGCGGCCTGCGGGCGGGAAACCTCCCCTGTGGGTCAGTCCATTTTATCCGACCTGGTGGAAAACTACACCTTTGCCGGCGAGAAACGCCTGCCCATCTGCCAGGACACCGGCATGGCCGTGGTGTTCTGCGACCTGGGGCAGGAGGTCCACATCACCGGCGGCCTCCTCGCCGGCGCCGTGAACGAGGGAGTCGCCAGGGGCTACACCGAGGGCTTTCTTCGCTGCTCCGTGGTGGGGGACCCCCTCCGCCGGGTGAACACCGGGGACAACACACCGGCCATTCTTCACCTGCGGCTGGTGGAGGGGGACAAGCTTTCCCTCACCGTGGCCCCCAAGGGCTTTGGCAGCGAGAACATGACGGTCCTGCGGATGTTCAAGCCCTCTGTGACCCAGCAGGAGGTGGAGGACTTCATCGTCTCCGCCGTCTCCAGCGCCGGGGCCAATCCCTGCCCGCCAGTGGTGGTGGGCGTGGGGCTGGGGGGCACCTCCGAGCAGGCGGCCCTGCTGGCCAAGCGGGCGCTGCTGCGGCCGGTGGATGAGACCAGCTCGGACCCTTATTACGCTGAAATGGAAGCACGGGTGCTGGAGCGGATCAACCGGCTGGGCATCGGCCCCCAGGGACTGGGGGGCACCACCACCGCGCTGTCCGTGTGTATTCTGCCCCACCCCACCCACATCGCCGGACTGCCCTGCGCGGTCAATCTGGGGTGCCATGTGACCCGGCACGCCGGACGGGTGCTTTAAACGTGGAAGGACCGCCTTTTGGGCGGTCTGTTGGAACAAAACGGCGCGTCGCGTCGCGTCGAAAAAAGGAGAGAAGGGATATGAAGAAGAGAGCGGTTTCCCTGTTTCTGGCCTTGGCGCTGTGTCTGGGGCTGGCGGTCCCGGCCTTTGCGGACGATGTGCCCGCCGACACACTAGACCCGACCAAGTACACATTGGAGAACAGCGTTCTGACAATTCACGAGGGCGTGAGAGCGCTTGGCTTTGAGGCGTGCAGCGGTTCGACCAATATGACCGGAGACGAAGCGTTTGACGGAGCACGCGGGATTGTCAGCGTGGTTCTCCCCGCCAGTCTGGAGGTCATCGGCTGGGGCGCCTTTCGCAATTGCGGTGAGCTGACCTCTGTCACACTTCAGGGAGACGGGGCGCTGACCATTGAATATGAGGCGTTTCAGGGCTGTAACCAGTTAAGCTCAGTAACCATTCCCAGCGGTCGGATACAGCCTGAGATCGCAACAGACGCCTTTGACGGCACACCATGGCTGGCCGGGCTCGGCGATCTCGCCATTGTGAACAACACGCTGTTCAAGTATCAGGGCGCGGGCGGAAACGTAGTCATCCCCCAAGGGGTAAGCCTCATTACGCAGGGGGCATTCAGCAGCTGTGAAAATCCGTTTACGCTTTCAATCCCAGACAGTGTGACGGCGCTTCAGCGGTTCTCCTTTGACAGGTGTAAGCTGGTTCATGTGGATATTCCGGAAAGCATAACGGAATTGGAAAAAGACACCTTCCGGTGGTGTGAAAATCTTGTCAGCATAAGGATTCCGTCGGGGGTAACAACGCTTTATAACACGTTTTATGACTGTCCCAATTTGACCACGATCTATGGCAAGACGGGCAGCTATGCGGAAACCTACGCACAGGAAGAAGGCATGCGCTTTGTGGACGGACCCACGCCCACGACACTGGTCACACCCATCCAGCCCGCTGTGCCCGCCACACCTGCCGCCGCCACGCCCACGGCTTCCACGGTGCTGGTGAACGGGGTCAACACCGCATTTGACGCCTACAACATCGGCGGGGCGAACTATTTCAAGCTCCGTGACCTGGGAGCCACCTTTGACTTCGGCGTGGACTGGGACGGCGCGGCCAATACCGTCATCATCGACACCAGCAAGGGATATACGCCTGACTGACGCTGCGGGACGGCCCGATGAGGCCATCGGGCCCGGCGTGCGGTGGATTTGAATCCGTGCGGAAGATACTTGGGGGGGGGGACGGCGGGGGCACGGCCCAGGCCGGCCTCTCTTGGGCCTTCGGCCCAATTCACCTCCAGCCCCCGCCCTACGTCCAAGCCTCGTAAGAACATCCGCTGTAGGGTGGGGGCTTGCCCCCACCGCTCCCCCGATGACCACCGCAGTACATGAAAAACAGGTCTGCCAAATTGGCAGACCTGTTTTTTGGAAACGCCTCAAAGCCACGTCGTTTAAAGTTCTTTTGCCTACTTTTCTTTCAAGAAAAGTAGGGTTCTTTTTGGTTCTTTTTCTTTCAAGAAAAAGAACGTTACCCCGCGTAAAACTCGTCCACCGCCTGGAAGAAGGCGTCGATGTTGTCCCAGCTGGAGGCGGGCGGAATATCACAGCCGGAGGAAATCACAAAATTCCCGTGGCCGCAGCAGGCCTCCATTACCTTCCGGGTTTCCGCCTTCACCGACTCCGGCGTGCCGTTGCGGAACTGGCCCGCCGGGTCCACATTGCCCATGACCAGCACGTCCCCAGGCATGCCCTCCACAACGGCCTTCATCTCTACCGCGTTGCCGAAGTGATAGCCCATGGCCCCCAGACCCGCAATCTCGTCCAGCATCCGGGTGGTGGAATTGCCGCAGTTGTGATAAATCACCGCAAACCCGCTGTCCTGCACCTCGTCAATAATCCGCTTCACGTAAGGCATGGAAACCTCCGCCGCCAGGTCCGGAGACAGCAGGCCTGTGGCCGGCTCCGCCATGACCACGCCGTGAGCCCCTGCCACCTTGAATCCTTTGATGTACGCAATGATGAACTGGGTGGCCTTCTCCATGGTGGTGTGGACCATCTCCGGCTCCTCATAGCAGTTAATCATAATCTCCGTCATGCCCATCAGACGGCCCGCCAGCGAATAGGGCCCGATGACCCCCGCGAACACCGGCCGGTCCGTAATCAGCTTCACCGCCTTGCCGATGGCCTCAATGTACAGGCCCGTGCGGCCCGCGCCAACAGGGGGCACCGCCAGCTTCTCCGCATCCTCCGGCTCCTCCAGAATCGCGCCCACCACTGTGGGCACCTCATCGTCCGACACCCGGATTTCCGAGCCGAAGGCCTCCGCCTCCACGGAAAGGTCCATCATGGACACCGACGCGGCAGTGGGGCAGCGGTCCGCCACCGCCTTCATGCCCTTGGCCTGAAGGTCGCTGTCGTTGATGAGCTGCTGGACTGTGATGCCCAACAGCTGGGTGGTGGGGAAGGACAGGACGGGAACGGACTTCTTCACCGGGGCGGCGATCTGCTCAGCGACCCACTGTTTCATGTTCATACACAAGCACTCCTTTACGAAATTCGTCTTGATTCATTCGTTTCTTTGATGATCCCATTATACCGGCTGGCCCGCCCGTTTCGCTTGTAGGATTTTTGGAATGTTGGAACTATCCCGCGCTTTTTTCCCGCTCCCGGAGCACAGACGCGCCGATGGACAGGGCGATGGGGGCCAGAAGCATCCCCCAGACGCCGAACAGCCGGAACCCGCCGTAGAGGGCCAGCAGGGTAAGCAGGGGGGAGACACCCGCCTGTTTTCCGTAAAACCGGGGCTCCAGCAGGCCGCGCGTGAGGCACAGCAGGCCGTACAGCCCCAGCAGACCCAGGGCCCGGCCGGTCTCACCCTGGACCAAAGAGAGCAGCGCCCAGGGCATCAGCAGAATACCGGACCCGAAAAAGGGCAGGGCGTCGATCAGCGCGCCCAGACCCGCTGCCAGAATGGCGTAAGGCACCCGGAGCAGGAGAAGGCCCGCTGCCAGAATGGCGAACACAATACCCATCAGCCGGCCCTGAACCCGGCACCAGTCCAGCCCGGCCCGCCGGAGGCAGTCCAGAAAGCCAAAAACCGCCGCCCGCCGCTCCTGGGGAATCAGCTCCCGCAGGTAGCGAAGGACGCCGGGCAGGCTGGCGGAGCAGTAGAAGACAGCCAAAATGCCAGTGGTGAGGGCAAGGAAAAGGCCGGGAAGGGCTGCCGCCAGCCGTCCCGCCCCGGCGGTCAGGGCGGCGGAGAGACGGTCAGGCAGGCGCAGGCCGTCGGAAATGAGGGCGTCCGCAACGGTTTCCAGGAAGTCCCGCAGCTCTGGCGGCGCGGCCACCAGGAAGGCATACAGCCGGTCTCCCAGCCACTGGTCCCCCAGCCGGGCGGTCAGGGCGGGGAGCTGGAGGAGGAGCTGACCGGTCTCGTAGGCCAGCCGGGAGAGGAGCAGCCAGAGGCCCAGGCCGGCCAGACCGAGCAGGCTCAGGAGCACCAGACCGGCGGCCAGGGCCCGGGGGAGCTTCCAGGCGGTCAGGCGGCGGACCAGGGGCTCCATGGCACAGGCCAGGCCCAGGGCGGCGAGGAAGAGGAGCAGACAGGGCCAGAGCAGGTACAGCGCCAGCGCGCCGCCGCACCAGAACAGAACCCGGACCAGAAGTTGACGAGGGGACATGATGAATCTCCTTCTGTTCTTTTTCCTGAAAGAAAAAGAACCAAAAAGAACGTTAAGCTTCTGTTTTTGCAAATGGTTTGGAAAATCCGCAGGGGCCGGGCATCCGGCCGATGATGTTACATTTTTTGTTGGAAAGCGACAAAAACCCCGGAAAAGGATGCGGGATGTTCTACGGACCGGACCAGGGAAAAACGGTTGCAAGCACTGTGCCGCTGTGCTAAAATAAATTCATAGACATACAAATGACCGTGAACGGAAGACAATGGCAGAGGAGGGAATGGCGGAAATGTCCAGCAGACCGAAGTACTTCATCGTAGAGGCGGAGGCGCTTCCGGAAATATTTTTGAAGGTGGCGGAGGCCAAGCGGGCCCTGGAGCTGGGCGAAGCGACGACGGTCAACGAGGCGGCCCGGCGCACCGGAATCAGCCGAAGCGCATTTTATAAGTATAAGGATGCGGTGCGGCCCTTTAATGACATGGTGAACGGCCGGATTGTGACCTTTCAGGCCATGCTGCGGGATGAGCCCGGCGAGCTGTCGTCCATCCTGAATATTTTTGCCGTCTCCGGCGGAAATATTCTGACCATCAATCAGAACATTCCAACCAGCGGATGTGCGGTGGTGACAATCGCGGCGGAGACCTCGGGCCTTCATATCTCCCTGGAGGAGCTGGTCCACAGCCTGGAGGAGCGGCCCGGCGTCATACGGGTGGAAATTTTGGCAGGCTGACAGGTGAACGCCATTTAAAGCGTTTAAGGTCCTTTCCCCTTCTTTTTCCGGCTTTCAAGAAAAAGAGGGGAAAACAAGATTGTATCAGTATTGATAAAGAGGTGCGCCATGATAAATGTAGCGATTTTGGGCTTTGGAACCGTCGGCTCCGGCGTGGCGGAGGTCATCCGAAAGAACAGTGCCCACATTGACGAAAAGGTGTCCAATCAGATCCGTCTCAAGTATATTCTGGATGTGCGGGACATTCCGGACAGCCCCTTCCATGACCTGATTATCCATGACTTCGCGGTCATCGAAAACGACCCTGAGGTGGACGTGGTGGTGGAAACCATTGGCGGCGCCAAGGTGGCTCTGGACTTCACCCGCCGGGCCCTGAAGGCGGGAAAGAGCGTGGTCACCTCCAATAAAGAGCTGGTGGCGGCGCATGGCTATGAGCTGCTCCAGCTGGCCCGGGAAGCGGATGTGAGCTATCTCTTTGAGGCCAGCGTAGGAGGCGGTATTCCCATTATCCGGCCCATCAGCCAGTGCCTGGCCGCCAATGAGCTTACCGGCATCACCGGCATCCTCAACGGCACCACCAACTATATTTTGACCCGGATGATCCGGGCGGGCCTGTCCTTTGAGGACGCCCTGAAGGAGGCCCAGGAGAAGGGGTACGCGGAACGGGATCCCTCCGCCGACATTGAGGGCTGGGACGCCTGCCGGAAGATCTGTATTCTGTCCTCTCTGGCCTTTGGCCGTCACATTTACCCCGGCCAAGTGCCCACGGAGGGCATCACCGGCATCACCCTGGCCGACGTGGCCTATGCTGACAGCCTACAGAAGAAAATTAAGCTGCTGGGCCGGGCGGTCCGCCGGGCAGACGGCAAGGTGTGCGCTTATGTGGCCCCCCATCTGGTCTCCGAGGAGTCTCCTCTGGCCAATGTGGAGGATGTGTTCAACGCCATTTCCGTCCAGGGCGACGCCATTGGGGATGTGATGTTCTACGGACGGGGCGCGGGCAAGCTGCCCACCGCCTCGGCGGTGGTGGCCGACGTGATGGACGCGGCCCGGCACATCAAGACAAAGAAGTATATCAGCTGGGCGGAGGGCGGTCCGGACGCGGTGTTCTCCGCAGACACAGTGGCCAGCCGCTGGTATGTCCGGCTGGAGCAGGGAAGCGGCGCGCTGGACCGGTTCCCAGGGGCGGAAACCGCCCGGCGGGACGGCGCGCCGGAAGGTGAGACTGCCTTTGTGACGGCAGACGCCTACACCCGTCCAGCGCTGGAGGAAAAGCTCATGGGGCTGAAGCCTCAGCTCATCCGGGTTCTGGATTAGGCCTTGTTTGAAAAATGTCAACATGCCCAAGCAGCGGTTCTTTTTCCGCCTGGGCGGCACAATTTTTCCTTGAAATCCGACAGGATTCCTGCGGGAAAATTGTTTGCCAGACGAAAAAATTCCTCGCTGTTGGGCACATTGCCATTTATCAAGCAAGGCCTTAGTTCTTTTCCTGCAAGAAAAGAACCAAAAGAACTTTAAACCGCGGTTGTCTGCCGGCCCATGTAATCCTGTAGGGCCGATGGGGTCACGGCCCTACAGGGAGAACGCCAAGCTGCCGGCAGAACCAGTATAAAGTTCTTTGCCAAGCTTTCTTTCAAGAAAGCGGGAGCATAGAATGGATTTGGGCGGATGATGTCCGCCCACGCAGTAACAAGGGGGTCAATTCATACATGGCACTCATCGTACAGAAATTCGGCGGCACATCGGTGGCCAATGCCGACCGCATCCGGAATGTGGCCCGGATCATCACCGATACTTATAAAGCGGGAAATCAGGTCGTCGCCGTCCTCTCCGCCCAGGGCGACACCACGGACGACCTGATCGAAAAGGCGGCGGAAATCAATCCTAACGCCTCCAAGCGGGAAATGGATATGCTGTTGAGCACGGGGGAACAGATCTCCTGCTCTCTGTGCGCCATGGCCATCGAGGGGCTGGGCTATCCGGCCATCTCGCTGACCGGGTGGCAGGCTGGGATGAAGACCAATTCCACCTATTCCAACGCCCGCATCAAGCGGGTGGAGTGTGAGCGCATCCGCAACGAGCTGGACCGGCACAGCATTGTGATTGTAACCGGCTTCCAGGGCATCAACAAATACGACGACATCACCACCCTGGGCCGGGGCGGGTCCGACACCTCCGCTGTGGCGCTGGCGGCGGGCCTGCACGCGGACTTGTGCCAGATTTACACGGATGTGGACGGCATTTATACCGCTGATCCCCGCTTTGTCCGGGGCGCGCGGAAGCTGGAGGAAATCACCTTTGACGAGATGCTGGAGCTGGCCAGCCTGGGCGCTCAGGTGCTGCACAACCGGTCCGTGGAAATGGCAAAGCGGTATAACGTCAATCTGGAGGTCATCTCCAGCTTCTCCGGCAATCCGGGAACGAAAGTCAAGGAGGTAGTCAAAAACGTGGAAAAGTCTCATATCAGCGGCGTTGCCAAGGATAAGAATATCGCCCGTCTGGCGCTGGTGGGTCTGAAGGACGAGCCGGGCATTGCCTTTAAAATCTTCTCTCTGCTGGCCAGAAACAAGATCAATGTGGATATCATTCTCCAGTCCATCGGCCGGAACGAAAGCAAGGATATCAGCTTCACCGTGGGCAAGCCGGACCTGGAGGAGGCCAAGCGGCTTCTGGAAGAGAACAAGGAATGGCTCAGCTTCGACCATGTGGATGTGAGCGACCGAATCGCCAAGGTCTCCATCGTGGGCGCGGGCATGATGAACACGCCGGGCACCGCAGCCCGGATGTTCGAGGCTCTGTTCAATGCCGGTATTAACATCCACATGATTTCCACCAGCGAGATCAAGGTCTCCGTGCTGGTGCCCGCTGAGGACGCCGACCGGGCCGTCCAGGTCATCCACGACCAGTTCTTCGACGAGTTCAACAGCTGACTTCCTTTCCTTGAAAGGAAGCGAAAGGAACCCTTCTTTTTCTTGGAAGAAAAAGAAGCAAAAAGAATTCCAAACGAGTTCTATCAACCATGGCTGCGCTTCGGAGCGTGTACCGCAGGAGCGCTGACACCCGCCGGAAAGAAGCTTCTTTTCGGCGGGTGTTCCTTTCATTTTGCCGGCAAACTGATATTTACGGAGAATCAACTTATGGATAGAAACATCATCTATATACACGGAAAAGGCGGCAGTCCAGAGGAAGCGGCACATTATAAGTCAATCTTCAAAGGCTGTGATGTCGTTGGTTTTGATTATACCGCACAATCACCGTGGGAAGCGAAAAAAGAATTTCCAATGCTTTTTGATTCTGCCTGTCAAGGCCGTAAATCCGTGGAGATAATCGCAAACAGCATTGGAGCCTTTTTTGCTATGAACGCCTTGCCGGATAAGGAGATCGAAAAAGCATACTTTATTTCTCCTGTGGTAGATATGGAAAAGCTGATTGCAGATATGATGACATGGGCAAATGTGACCGAAGATGAGCTTTACAGGCAAAAAGAGATTCCGACAGAGTTTGGGGAGGTTCTTTCCTGGGAGTATCTCTGCTATGTAAAGGAACATCCTGTCACATGGACAATTCCAACTCAGATTTTGTATGGAGAAAAGGACTATTTGACATCTTACGAAACGATTTCTAAATTTGCAGGTCAAATCAACGCGACACTTACCATTATGAAGAATGGGGAGCACTGGTTTCACACAGAAGAGCAGATGAAATTTCTTGATCGTTGGATGAAACAGTTTGTAGGGTAAACTGTACTTTTTAAACCGGCGGTTCCTTTAAGGCTTACCCTTGACATGTTTTTTCTTCTCGCCCTCTTTCCCTTGGAAATCCCCCACGCCTTGTCCTATACTTCTTCCCGTCAGGCGCGGCGAAACCCTGAGCCAGGGCCCGATGAGGTCATCGGGCCCTACCTGCGGCGCGTCATTTGGCGGTCCTCTTGTAGGGGCCGGACACCTGGCCGGCCCAAACCGCCCGAGGGCACGGCAAATCTGGGACCCCGCCGCATGACGCCAGCTTAAAGTTCTTTTGCTTCTTTTCTTTCAAGAAAAGAAGAAAGGGGGAAGGTATGAACGCGACCTATTATGAAAGCGCACAGACGGTGATGCAGGATCTGGCCACGGGGACCAAGGGGCTCTCCTCCGGGGAGGCGGAAGCCCGGCTGCGAAAATTCGGCCCAAATGAGCTCCGCCACAAGCCGCCCAGAAGCTGGCCGCTGCGGTTCCTGGACCAGCTCAAGGACCCCATGATTCTGGTGCTGCTGGCCGCGGCGGGGCTGTCCCTGTGGGCCAGCAAAGGGGAAGACTGGGTGGACACAGTGATTATCCTCATCATTGTGGTGGTCAATGCCGCGGTCTCCCTGTCTCAGGAGAACAGCGCCCAGAAGGCTCTGGCCGCCCTGCGGCAGATGACCGCGCCTCAGGCCAGGGTGCTTCGGGACGGCCAGCTCCGGCGGCTGGACACCGCCCTGCTGGTGCCTGGAGACCTCATCTCCCTGGAGGCTGGCGACCTGGTGCCCGCTGACGCCCGGATTCTGGAGTCCGCCGGCCTCACCGCCGACGAGTCCGCCCTGACCGGCGAGTCCCTGCCGGTGGACAAGGCCCCCTCGGACCGGCTGGCCGAGGATACGCCTCTGGGGGACCGGAGCAACATGGTGCTGTCCTCCACCGTCATCACCCGGGGCCGGGCCACCTGCGTGGTCACCGCTACCGGTATGGACACGGAGGTGGGCCGCATCGCCACCCTGCTGATGGACCAGCAGGAAGGGGAAACGCCCCTGCAAAAAAAGATGGGGGAGATTAGCCGGGCCCTGTCCGCCGTCTGCCTGGCGGTGTGCGCCATTATGTTCGGGGTGGGACTCCTTCAAGGGCGGCAGCTGCTGGACATGCTGCTCACCGCCGTTTCGCTGGCGGTGGCCGCTATTCCCGAGGGCCTGCCTGCCATTGTCACTATCGTGCTCGCTCTGGGCGTGCAGCGGATGGCGGAGCGAAACGCCATTATGAAGACCCTTCCGGCAGTGGAGACCCTGGGCTGTGCCTCGGTTATCTGCTCAGATAAGACGGGCACCCTGACACAGAACCGGATGACAGTCACAAATGTCTGGACCTTCCACCCCAAAAACCGGGCCCTGGCCCTGACCGTGGGTGCGCTGTGCTCAGATGCTGTGCTCAGTCCGGTCAGGGGAGATCCCTACCGGTGCTCAGGAGACCCCACCGAGGCGGCGCTGGTGGCCGCTGCCGCCCAGGAGGGATTGCCCAAGGCGGAGCTGGAACGGGACATGCCGCGGGTGGGGGAGGTG
The DNA here is from genome assembly GCA_022793095.1 of Oscillospiraceae bacterium. Classification (GTDB taxonomy): domain Bacteria; phylum Bacillota; class Clostridia; order Oscillospirales; family Oscillospiraceae; genus JAAWCD01. The sequence goes on from JAAWCD010000005.1 coordinate 17,566, forward strand.
CCCTTTGACTCGGAACGGAAGCTGATGTCCACCCTGCACCCGATGCCCTCCGGCGGCTACCGCCTGATGGTGAAGGGCGCGCCGGACATACTGCTGAAAAAATGCACGAAGTACTTAGGCAGCTCCAACGAGCCAATCACCCTGTCCCCCACATCCATGAAGCAGATTGCCGGCGCCAACGACGCCATGGCGAACAAAGCCCTGCGGGTGCTCGGCATGGCCTACCGGGATCTGACCAGCCTGCCGGGCCGTCCTGGGCCTACGCTGGAAGAGCGGCTGGTCTTTGTGGGAATGGCGGGGATGATGGACCCGCCCCGGCCGGAGGTCCGGGATGCGGTGGCGGACTGCTTCCGGGCGGGCATCCGGCCGGTGATGATTACCGGCGACCACAAGGCCACTGCCGTGGCGGTAGCCAGGGAACTGAGCATCCACCGGCCTGGAGATCAGGCCCTCACCGGGGAGGATTTGGACTTTCTGCCCCAGGAGCTGCTGGAAGAGAGCGTGGAGCGGTGCTCAGTTTACGCCCGTGTGTCGCCGGAGCACAAGCTCCGGATTGTGAAGGCGTGGCAGAAAAAGGGCCGGATTGTGGCCATGACCGGCGACGGTGTCAACGACGCGCCAGCCTTGAAGGCGGCGGACATCGGCTGCGCCATGGGCCGGAGCGGCACCGACGTGGCCAAGGGCGCGGCGGACATGATTCTGACGGACGACAACTTTTCCACCATCGTGGCCGCGGTGGAGGGGGGCCGCGGAGTTTACGCCAACATCAAGAAGAGCATCCACTACCTGCTGTCCTGCAATATCGGGGAGATCATCACTGTGGCCCTGGCCACCTTTCTGCGGTTTTCCCAGATGCCGCTATTGCCGGTTCAGCTGCTGTGGCTGAATCTGGTGACAGACTCTCTGCCTGCCCTGGCTCTGGGGGTGGAACCGGTGGAGCCAGGCGTCATGGAACAGCCGCCACGGCAGGGAGACGAGGCACTGTTCACCAGGGCGTTTGCCTTCCGGCTGGCCTGGCAGGGGACGCTGGTGGGGCTGGTAACGCTGGGAGCGTACTGTCTGGGCCTGCTGTTCGGGCCGAACCGGAGCGTGGGCGCGGCCAACACCATGGCCTTCGCCACTCTGACCCTGTGCCAGCTGTTCCACGCCTTCGATGTGCGGAGCGACTGCCATTCGCTGTTTGATATCGGAATCTGCTCCAATCCGGCCATGCTCAAAGCCTTCGCGGCAGGGCTGGCCTTGCAGCTGGCGGTGCTGCTTCTGCCGCCGCTTCAGGGGGTGTTTCAGGTGGTTTCCCTGACCGGCGTGCAGTGGATGACCGTGGCGGCCCTCTCGATTCTGCCGCTTCTGGTCTGTGAGACGGTGAAGTGGGCCAGGAAGCGCTGGTAGAGAACGGCTTCGCCGGAACCGGATATTGATTTACGCGGCCGGATGGCGGGTTATTTTTAGAAGCTGTACCATTCGCCGGGGTGCACAGATTTGCGAGACAAAATCGTTGTTGGCAAGGCAAAAAAGCGGGGTAATACTGGATGTATTTCAAGCTTTTTTAACGAAGCCAACGGCAATTTTGGCCGCAAAGATGTGTGCTGAGGCGATTGGTACAGCTTCTTAGAAAGGCACAGAAAAAGCGGCAGCTGATTCCAGCTGCCGCTTTTTCTGTGCCTTGAGCTGCGCTTAAGGGCTCTGATGCCGTCTGAGATTACTTCACCCACTTGCCCATAGCCGCGTCAATCAGAGCGGCAGCGTGGTCCACCTTGGGCATATCGTCGGGAATCAGGTTGTACAGAGGCGCGCGCACGCCGCCCAGGTCGAGGCCTTCCCGCTTTTTCAGCACGGCCTTGATGACACCGTACATGTTGCCCTTGCAGGCGCACAGAGCGTAAATGACCTCATTGATGTCGTACTGGAGGGCCTTGGCCTCCTCCCACTTGCCGTCCTTGAACAGCTCATCCAGCTTCAGGAACAGCTCAGGCATTGCGCCGTAGGTGCCGCCGATGCCGCCGTCCGCGCCCATCATCCGGCCGGAGATGAACTGCTCGTCGGGACCGTTGAAGACCACGAAGCCGTTTTCACCCCGAGCGGCCGTGCCGTCGGCCTTGAACATCTGAATGTCCTGGACAGGCATGGAGGAGTTCTTTACCGCCACCACCTGGGGATTCTTCAGCATCTCATGGAACAGGGACATGGTGAGGGCCACACCAGCCAGCTGGGGAATATTGTAGATGACGAAATCAGTCTTAGGGGCGGCGGCGCTCATGTCGTTCCAGTACTGAGCAATGGCGTACTCGGGCAGCTTGAAGTAAATGGGGGGGATGGAGGCGATGGCGTCCACGCCCACGCTCTCAGCGTGGCGGGCCAGCTCCACGGAATCACGGGTGGAGTTGCAGCCCACGTGGGCAATGACGGTCAGCTTGCCCCCGGCGGCCTCCATCACGTTTTCCAGCACCAGCTTCCGCTCTTCCACGCTCTGATAAATGCACTCGCCGGAGGAGCCGCCCACATAGGTGCCCTTGACGCCCTTTTTGACCAGGAAGCGGGTCAGATCCTGGACCGCCTTGGGAGAGATGTCCCCCTTTTCGTCATAGCAGGCGTAGAACGCGGGAATGATGCCCTGATACTTGGAGATATCCTTCATTACAATCCCATCCTTTTTCATTTTCCGTTTTGTTGTGCCGGCGGTTTTCACGCTGGCTTTACTAATTGTATCATACACCGAATGGCCCGAAAGAACAACCTCTTTTCGTGCCTGGAGGAAAAATATTTTGGTGGGGGCTGGAGGCCCGCCCGATTTCGCTGTTTTCTTGGTTGACGCTCCCGCTCCTTGGGTATATAATGCAGAATATATCATTTTATGATTTTTTCCCTCGAAAGGTGGGAGCAGCATGCGAACTCTGGTTCTGGATACCGCTGCCATCCGCAGCAACATCAACGTCATCAAGGAGCGGGCCGATAAGGCCCTCATTTACGCAGTGCTGGCCGGTGACGGATACGGCGCAGGCGCGGTGGAGCTGGCCAGGGTTCTGCGGGACAACGGCATCAACCGGTTTGCCGTCACAGAGGTGGCGGACGCCGCCGCCCTGCGGAAGGCCGGGCTGGTGGATGAAGAGCTTCTTATGCTCCGCTCCACCACAGACCGGAAGGAGCTGGAGAAGCTGCTGGAATTGAGCGTGGTGTGCACCATTGGCTCTTACGAGACCGGGGTGGCCCTGAACGCCCTGGCGGAGGAGCGGTCCACCATTGCGGAAGCCCATGTACGCATTGACACTGGCATGGGCTTTGGCGGCTTTCTGACCAGTGAGCCGGAAAAGCTGCTGTCCATCTATCAGTATCTGCCCAATGTGGCCATTTGCGGCACCTACACGCAGTTTCATTCCGCCGGAGGCGGCGTGGATGTGCAGCTCCACCGCTTCAAGGAGGCGCTGGAGCAGATCAACGCCGCAGGCTTTGAGACGGGCATTCGCCACGCCGCCGGGTCCTCTGTGCTGATGAGCGGGCGGACGATTGAGCTGGACGCGGTGCGGGTGGGATCGGCATTTCTGGGCCGCTGCAAGCGGACCCGAGGGGACAAGCTCCAGACCGTGGGCAAGGCGGAGGTCACTTTGGACGAAATCCGCTGGCTGCCCAAGGGGCACACGGTGGGAAACGAGACGCTGGTCACACTGCAAAAGCCTACTCGGGTGGCGGTTCTGGCGGTGGGCTACCGGAACGGCTTTGGCATCCGTCATCTGCGGGAGCCAGGGATCTGGGCGGCGATTCGGGCCTGGTGGGCGGACCAGCGGCGCACGGTGCGGATCAACAAGCAGCGGGCGAAGGTGCTGGGCCGGGTGGGAGCCATGGAAACCGTGGTGGATATCACGAATCTCACCTGCTCGGTGGGGGATGTGGCTGTTTTTGAGATGGACCCCATGTTTGCCCGCGGCATGAAACGGGAATACCGATAAAGGAGAATGGGACATGAGTGCAACTGCGGCGCCTGAGCTGCTGGAATGGATTTGGGCTGTTTTTGAGGGGGAGCTTGGCTTTGGCGCGCGGGAGGTCCGGCTTTCCGACGAGGAGGCCGCGGCGGTCCGCCGGACCTGGCCCTCGGCCTCCCTGACCCCGCTGCCCCAGACTGGCGGCGAAAAAAACTGGTACACGCTGAGTTTCGCTTCTTTTTCTTAGAAGAAAAAGAAGCAAAACGAACCGGCGATTGTGCGGCGCTTCCCAAGGGGGGCTCTGCCCTTCTGGCTGCTCTTTTCAAAATCTGAACAAAGCAAAGGACGTTTTACCACCATGAACAAACCCTTCTATCCCCTCCTGTTCGGCGGGGACATCAATGTTTACAGCGTAGCCCGCGCCTTTCACGAGGCATACGGGGTTACTTCCACCTGCTTTGGCAAGTATCCGTCCGGGCCCGCCTATGACAGCGCCATCATTGACTACCATGTCTGCCCCCAGAATGAGAACGCGGAGACCTTCTGCCGCAATGTGGCGGACTTTGCCGCCGCCCATAAAGACGGCACGGTGATTATTCTGGGCTGCGGAGACAGCTACGTCAAGCTGGCGGCGGAGCACAAGGAACGCTTCCCGGAAAACTGCGTGGCCCCCTACATCAGCGGAGAGCTGATCAACACCTTAATCAATAAGGAAACGTTTTACGCCCTCTGCGACCAGTACGGCCTGGACCATCCGGCCACCGTCATCCACCGGAAGGAGATGGGCCATGGCTTTGACCTGCCCTTTGGGCCGCCCTACATCTGCAAGCCCTCCAACGGCGTGGAATACTGGGCGCACCCCTTCGAGGGCAATGATAAGGTGTTCATTCTCCCCGACCGGACGGCGCTGGAAGCGGTTTTGGACAAGGTTTACGCCTCCGGGTACGGGGACTCCATGATTATTCAGGAGTTTATCCCTGGGGACGACAGCTTCATGCGGGTGCTGACCAATTACTCGGACCGGAATGAGAACGTCAAGCTCATGTGCCTGGGACACGTTCTGCTGGAGGAGCACACCCCTCACGGGCTGGGCAATCATGCGGTTATCCTGACGGAGACCAACGAGGAAATCTGCGAGAAAATCAAGGGCTTTCTGGAAGCGATTCACTACACCGGATTTTCCAATTTTGATATCAAGTACGATGTGCGGGACGGGAAGTACAAGCTGTTTGAAATCAACTGCCGCCAGGGGCGCAGCAATTACTATGTGACCGGCGCGGGGTACAACATCGCCAAGCTGGTGGTGGAGGACCGGCTGGAGGGGAAGGAGCTGCCCTTCACCCTTGCCCGGAATCATTCCCTGTGGCGGGTGGTGCCCCAGAAGGTGGCCTACGATTACACGCCCGCAACGTATCATCAGGAAATGAAGTCCCTGATTCAGGCGGGCGCGGTGACCAATTCCCTGTTCTATCAGAAGGACCGGGGCCTTGGCCGGACGCTCCGGCTGTGGAAGAACCAACTGGGCCATTTCTACAAGTTTCAGAAGTATTATGAGAAGAAATCCTGAGTTTCTCTTCTTTTTCTTAGAAGAAAAAGAAGCAAAAAGAACTTTGAGCGACGTTCTCTTTTAGAGGTGCATATGGACAAACGCCTTGGCATACTGGGCGGCATGGGCCCCCAGGCCACCCAGATTTTCTATCAATGGATCTTAGACCGGACGGACGCGGCCTGCGATCAGGAGCATATACCGGCCCTGATTCTCAGCGACACGGAAATGCCCGACCGGACCGCGGCCATTCTCAGCGGACGGGGGGAACCGGTTTTCCAGCGGCTGCTGGAGGACGCCAGGCTGCTGGAGCGGTCGGGATGCACGGCCATTGCCATTCCCTGCAACACGTCCCACTATTTCGCCGGGCGGCTTCAGGAGCAGCTGACAGTTCCCATTCTCCACATGCCCCGGCTCACGGTGGAGCGGCTGAGGCAGGAGGGCAGAAAAAAAGCGGCCATTCTGGCCACGGATGGGACGGTGCGGACGGGCATCTATCACGATGCCTGCCGGGAGGCGGGCATCGAGCCGGTGACGCTGGGAGAGGCGGAACAGCGGCTGATTATGTCCATCATTTACGAGGAAATCAAGAAGGGCGAGACAGGAAGCCGGGAAAAGTTTGCCCTGGTGGACCGGTTTGTCCGGGAAGCCGGGTGTGACGGGGCAATTCTGGGCTGTACGGAGCTGTCGGTCTACCGGTCCTATCACGGCCTGCCGGATTTCTATATCGACGCCATGGAAGTGCTGGCTGAGGCGTGTATTTTGGCCTGTGGGAAAAAGCTGCGGCTGGTGTGAAGCGGGCGCAGCCCTTACCGGGCCGACAGACGGCCCAGCTCAATGCCAAACGCCAGCGTGTTTTCAAAGAGGGCAAAATCGTCCACCCTGGTCATGTCCCTTTGGGCGTCCTGATACTGTTCCCATATGGATACCTGCTCCGGCGTCAGGATGGCTTCCATTGCCTGTTCCAGTTCCGTTAGACGGCGGGAGACCTGACGGACCTCGCTCCGGTCCCACCAGTCAGAGGGGACGCGGCTGTCCATTAGGGTGAAAATTTTCAGCATGAAATTTGACATGATATGTTTCCTCCCTTTTACCCGTTCGGATCATCCTCGTATCTATTATAATGCTCCATACGGGTCAATGTCAAGGGGGTGCCGTATGAAAATTTTATCAGAACGCCTTTTTCTGCTCAGAACTGAGCGCAATTTAAAGCAAGAAGAGGTGTCAAAAGCCCTTGGCATTGGATTTCAGAGTTATCGCCGTTACGAGCATGATGAACGGGACCCAAGCGCGCCAGTCATCGTAGCAATGGCGAATTTTTTCAATGTATCAAGCGATTATTTGCTGGGTCTGCGTGACGAGCGGTGACCTGGGGCACGGCGGGGGCACGGCCCGATGAGGTCATCGGGCCCTACGTTGGGCAAATATGAGAGATATATCTTGCATTTATCATCCATTTGGATTATACTACTCCGAACGGATGATGTCAAGGGGTGCATTATGAAAATATTATCCGAACGGCTTTTGATACTTCGGAAAGAAAGACAACTTAGCCAACCCCAAACAGCAAAAGAATTAGGTATTTCTTTTCCATCCTATTGCCGGTATGAGCACAACGAACGGGACCCAAGCGCACCGGTTATTGTCGCTATGGCTGATTTTTTCGACGTATCTGCCGATTATCTGCTAGGCAGAACCGATGAACGGTAACGGCGCTGAAGGCTGCCGGGCGGTCGCGTTACATCCCCCGTAACTTCTTTCGACGCGGGCGTAGAAGGGGAGATGAAAGAGGGGGAACTAGTTCCCCCTCTTTCCGTTCTCTTTCCGTCTGCTTTCTCCCACGCGGCTCTTGGGGCCCCCATGCGAGCCCAGCGAAGCGGGTCGCATGGGGAGAGGAGGAGCAAGGGAATGTAATGAGGAATCGCCGCTAGGCGGTTCCGAATGAAATGGACTTTGCGACGACGAGAGGACCCGCCGGAGGCAAGCAGGCAATTGCAAATTTGCAAGCTCCACCGGTGAAGGTGCTTCGTCTCAAAATGTTCTCCAAAACTTACCCAGAGGTGTTTTTATGAATTTAACGCTCCATACCCTGGGCGATTATGTCCAGCTTCTGCAAAAAAACCGTCTGCTGGCGGACGCAAAGCCCCTCAGCGCGGACCTGAGCCGCACGGTCTCTTTGGTCTCGTGCAATTCTCAGGAGGTCATCCCCTCCACCCTCTTCCTCTGCAAGGGTGCACATTTCAAACCCCAGTACCTGGCGGACGCGGCTCAAAAGGGAGCGTTCTGCTATGTGAGCGAGACCGTCTATCCGGAAGTGTCCCTTCCCTGCCTGCAAGTGACCGATGTGCGCCGGGCCATGGCGCTGCTGGCTAACGCCTATTATAACGACCCCTGGAAAAACATGCGGGTGGTGGGCATCACCGGCACCAAGGGCAAATCCTCCACCACGTATTACCTGAAATATATTCTGGATGACTACCTCAACCGCAAATCCAGCCCAGAAAGCGGCGTCATCTCCTCCATCGACACCTACGACGGCGTGGAGCGCTTTGAGTCCCACCTTACCACTCCGGAGCCCCTGGATTTAGAGCGGCACTTTGCAAACGGCGTGAGCACCGGCATGGAATACCTCACCATGGAGGTGTCCAGCCAGGCCCTGAAATACGACCGTGTGTTGGGGGTCCAGTTCGCGGTGGCCGCCTTCCTGAATATCGGAAACGACCACATCTCTCCCATTGAGCACCCGGATTTCGACGACTATTTCCATTCCAAACTCCGCATCTTCGAGCAGTGCGGCGCGGCCTGCGTCAACCTGGACAGCGACCACGCCGATGAGGTCCTTCGGGCCGCGCAGAACAGCCCCGCCCGCCGGGTGGTCACCTTCTCCCAGACCGACGAGAGCGCCGGCGTGTACGGCTTTGACGTGCGGAAATCCGGCCATGATATCCTCTTCCGAGCCAGAACCGCCCGCTTCTCCCGTGAATTCCGGCTGACCATGCCCGGCCTCTTCAACGTCCAGAATGCCCTGGCGGCTATCGCCATCTGTGAGTGCCTGGGCATTCCGGAACGCTGTATTTACGTGGGTCTGATGAAGGCCCGGGTCCCCGGACGGATGGAGATTTACGCCAACGCGGACAATAAAGTGATTGCCCTGGTGGACTACGCCCACAACCGGCTTTCCTTCGAGAAGCTGTTCCAGTCGGTGAAGGAGGAGTACCCCGGTCGGCGTATTTTGACTGTCTTCGGCTGTCCAGGCAAAAAGGCCTTTGACCGCCGCCGGGATTTGGGCGAGATTTCTGGGAAGTACTCCGACCGGGTATTTCTCACCGAGGAGGATTCCGGCGAGGAGAACACCGAGGATATCTGCCGGGAAATCGCGGTCCATGTGGCGGAGCAGGGCTGTGACTACTCCATCCAGCCCGACCGGGGCGAGGCCATTCGCATGGCGGTGCTCAGCTGTGAGCAGCCCACGGTCATTCTCATCACGGGCAAGGGGGCGGAGACCCGGCAGAAGCGGGGCACCGCCTACATCGACTGCCCTTCCGATGTGGAATATGTGAAGGAATATCTTCATGAATACGACGTGCGCCACCACCTGGACGGCATGAACCAGGTGCTGGGCCTGCTGGCCACCCTGCCGCGGCTGTCGGCTCTGGCAGGCAAGGTGATTGTACTCAAATACGGCGGCTCTGCCCTGGGGCCGGAAGGTGCTGTGGACTCCATCCTGGAGGATGTGGCCGCCCTGCGTATGGCGGGCGCTCAGGTGGTGCTGGTCCACGGCGGAGGCAAGGCCATTACCGGCTGGCTGGACAGGCTGAAGGTAGAGACCCGCTTTGAGCAGGGCTACCGAGTGACCACGCCGGAGGCCATGGAGGTCACGGAAATGACCCTGTCGGGCCAGGTGAACAAGGCCATAGTCTCCGCGCTGGACAAGCTGAAGGTCACAGGCGTGGGGATTTCCGGCCGGGACGGGAACCTGCTCACCGCACGGAAAAAGGAGCTGGCGGGCGCGGATCTGGGCCGGGTGGGTGAAATTGAGTCGGTGGACCCGGCGCTGATCCGGCTGCTGCTGTCCGGCGGCTATGTGCCGGTGATTTCTCCAGTGGCTATGGGCGCGGACGGCGGCGCGTACAATGTCAATGCGGATGACGCGGCCTGTGCCGTCGCCCAGGCGCTGAAGGCGGAACAGCTGGTGTTCCTGACGGATGTGGACGGCATTTTGATGGACCGGGACAACCAGAAGACCATTGTGAGCCAGCTCACCGTCCAGCGGGCGGAGGAGCTGCTGGCGGACGGGCTGATGACCGGCGGCATGGTGCCCAAGCTCCGGGGCTGTATCGAGGCAATTCGGGGCGGCGTCCGCCGGGTGCTCATCCTGGACGGCCGGGTGGAGCACACCCTTTTGCTGGAAGCGGTCTCCAACCAGGTGATGGGCACAGCCATCGTCCCTGACCTTCCTTTTTCTTGACTTACTTTTTCTTGAAAGAAAAAGTAAGCAAAAAGAACTTTAAACTGGTTCTATTGGGGATTCCCTATAGAACGCAGTTTAAAGTTCTTTTGCTTCTTTTCGTTCAAGAAAAGAAGCATTACAGGATCACCAGGCCGTATTGCCGGGCCAGCCGGTCCAGGACCTCCGGCTCCAGCATGGCTGTGCCGTCGTAGAACGCCCGGCCATTGTAGACCCTCAGGGCCTGCTCCAGCAGCTCCGGCACGTCGGAATGAAGACACAGCGCCTTGCTGACCGCATATTGATTCTCCGCGAAAACCGCCACGTCGTCTTCCTCGTAAATGGCGATTTTCAGCGCCCCCGCAGGCTCGTCCTCCGCGTCCAGAATGTCTTCCATCAGGTCGGGAGAGCACTCGATGGTCTCCCCCACATCGACGTCCGGCGTAATGAACCGGGCCTCCTTCTCCGTGGCGCAGGGAATCACGTCCGGGTCCCGCTCCGGCACGGAGAACCGGGCGAAGTCAATGCGGGAAACCTGCTCCTTCAGAGCGGCAATGTGGGTTTCATCCGTGCCGCAGCAGCCGCCGAAGACGCGGACACCAGCTTCCGCAAAGGCGGGCACGTAGGAGGCGAATTCCTCTGGCGGGCAGTGGTAAACGGTCTCGCCGCCCGCGGTCTGGGGAAGTCCGGCGTTGGGCTTGGCAATCAGCGGAACCGTGGCGTAGGCCGTCAGCCGCTGGATCTGCTCCAGCATTTCCGCAGGTCCGGCGGAGCAGTTCAGACCGAAGGCGGACACGCCCATGCCCTGCATGACGATCAGCGCGGCCAGCACGTCGGTGCCCGACAGGGTGCGGCCGTTCCCGTCACAGGTGAAGGTGACGAATACCGGCTTTTGGGAGACGCTTTTCACCGCCAGCACCGCTGCCCGCGCCTCAGCCAGGGTCATGGTGGTCTCAATGGCATAGAGGTCTACCCCCGCCTCCTCCAGGGCGCGGACCTGCTGGGTGTAGATCTCAAAGAGCTCTTCAAAGGTGGCGTCTCCGAAGGGCACCACGAACAGGCCCGTGGGAGACAGGTCCGCGCCCACCAAAGCCCGGCCTCCCGCGGCTTCCCGGCTGACCGCCACCAGACGGCGGTTCAGATCCGCCACTTGGTCCGCCGGAATGTTGTGGCGCTTGAGGGCGGCGGCGTTGGCCCCGAAGGTGGGGGCATAGATAACGTTGCTTCCGGCCTCCACATAGGCCCGCTGGATTTCTTGCAGGACCTCCGGGTGCTCAAGGACCCATTGCTCTGTAGAGACCCCCCTGGGCATGCCCCTGCGGTAAAGCTGGGTGCCTGTGGCCCCGTCTAAAATCATCGGTAACGGTATTGTGTCCATGTCCGATTCTCCTTTTTTGCTTCTTGTCTCCGATAGTATATCAACAATGAAAGCAAAAAGCAAGGCGGCCCGAGGGCCGCCTTGCTTTTTTATCCGCAAAACGCGGAAAAGATGTTTGATTTACTCCGTGGGAGCGGGACGAACCAGCACTTCCTCGGTGTCGCCCAGCATGATGGAGTACTCGGAAGGACGCAGGCAGCCGTTGTTCTCGTCGCGGCCCTGGAGCACGAAGCGGGCATCAGCCTCGCCGATGTGCTCGGAAGCCTCAACGGAAGCTTCCCAAGTGAGAGGATCGCTGGAGGGCTTGCGGTAACGGTTGAAAATGACGCCCAGCTCGGTGTCGCCAGCTTCCATCCAATCGGTCATCATGTTCATGTCGCCAGCGCTGTCGCCGAAGACCATCAGAGGACCGGCGCCGTCGTACTTGGGAGCGATAAAGTTAGTGATAATGGTGCTCTTGCCTTCGCCCTGGGTCTGAGCATACTTGCCCTCTCCGCCCCAGTCGTAGTTATACTCATTGATATAGGTGCCGTCCTCGCCCAGCTTGTTCTGCATGGCGAACACCTGGTCCTCAGGCACGCCGTAGCCCATGCTCTTGTTCGCAGCCAGGATGGTGTCGATGGGAGAAGCGGAGACGATGTACACGTCAATGCCGTTGGCCATCAGGGTCTGATACAGGTCGCGCAGCTCGTCGGTGAAGGTCACGCCAGTGATGTAGCTGGTGGAAACCACGCCAGCCTCACCGGGCATCTCCAGAGGAGAGGTGACCACTTCGGAGGCGTAGCGGCCATAGGTGGACCAATACTTGTGGGACTCGGTAGCCATCTCCTGGACCTCGGCGGGAGTCATGCCGGTGAACAGATAGGTGACCCAGGGATAGGAAACAGCGTGGCCGAAGGTGTCGCCCATGTTGTCATACATGAAGCGGATCTTGGCCTCGAAGTCCTGATACTGGTTGGAAGCGTGGATGTAAGTCAGGTCCTTATCGCCAGCCAGACCCTCGTAGTTGTTGTACAGCCAAGTGTAGTCGGCGGTCAGGTCAGCGATCAGAGCGGAAGCCTTGACATCAGCGCCGTCAACGGTCTTACCCATAACGGCGTCAATCTGATCGGACTCAATACCGGTCTCCAGAATGCCCTTGACCTGCTCAGGGGTGAACTTAAAGCGGAGATTGGAAATCTGATACATGAGAAGGGCTTCCTGCACGTCGAAGATGACGGAGGTGTTGTCGAAGTCAAAGACAACATAGCGGCCCTTGTTGGCCCACTCGTCGATCACGGACTGAATACGGGCGCGGGTAGCGGGGGCCCAGTTGCCAGTCAGCAGCTGAGTGTCGGAAACCTTATAGCTCTTATCGGTCTCCAGGCCGACAGTGGAAGTGCCGGCATCCCAGGTCAAGCCCATGTCAATGGCCTCGGCCAGATCACGAACCTTGAAGTAGTTGGCGCCGTCGATGTTGTAGCCCTGAATCTCAGTGGCTTCGCCGTTGACAGTAACCTTATGAGTGCTGGGCTTGGCAGCCACGTCGGCAAAGGCGCCGGTGGACAGAGTCGCTCCCATGGCCAGGCAGAGACCCAGAGCGGCTACACGAGTACCGAATTTTTTCACAAAAAATTCCTCCTTGTACTTCTCCCTTCGGTCTTTCACGTTCCGAAACAGGCGCACAAACCCCGACGGCCGGAAAACCGCCCGCCTGAAAGCACATGTTTGGGATGCGCTATGAACGCCGAAAGGGATTACCATTCACTGAAACTTTGCTTTGCAGATAAGCTGTGACCAAGGATGGACTGAGCGTCGTCCGGTTCCTCTGGACGGCTTATTGAAGCTGCCTTCGAAAGCACCAATATTGTAGCACGAGCATTGTACAAAATGCAATAATGCTCAAAAAGTTCTCATGTATTTCTCTGTTTTTCCGAATTAACTCCGAGTTATTTGTGCATTTTGACCGAGCCAATTTCTAAATTTTCACTCTTTTGCACAAGAGCATGCTTCCTATTTTTCTTTCCAGTGAGTCAGAAATTGTTCGAGCACGCATATCCCGCCAAGCAAATCTAGCGGCAGAACCAGTTTAACGTTCTTTTGGTTCTGTTCGTTCAAGAAAAGAACAGAATACCAAAATTTGAACCGCATATCCGGAAACGACTCACCGTAAACTAGCCGTGTAGATCCGATGGGAGGTTTCGCAATGAAGAACAAACGTCAGCTCACGCTGGCCCTTGCGGTACTGTTTACGGTCAATATTCTGCTCATTACGATGTTTCAGACGGCGGAGGCGGCCACGTACCGGCAGGGCTCCTCTGGCGAGACGGTCCGGACCATTCAGACCAAGCTGAAGAACTGGGGCTATTACAACGGTGCGGTGGACGGCATTTTCGGCAGTCAGACAGCGGAAGCGGTGCGCTACTTCCAGCGCTCCAACGGGCTCACGGCCGACGGCGTGGTGGGACCGGCGACGCTGGAGAAGCTGGGCATCCAGGTCAAGGGCAGCGGAGGCTCGGCCTCGTCCCAGAGCAATTCGGTTGATTTGCTGGCCCGTGTGATTTCAGCGGAGGCCCGAGGGGAACCCTACAGCGGCCAGGTAGCGGTGGGCGCGGTGATTTTGAACCGGGTAGAGCACCCGTCCTTTCCCAACAGCATTTCCGGCGTTGTGTACCAGCCGGGGGCGTTTACCTGCATGGTGGACGGGCAGATCAACGAGCCGGTGGCAGATTCGGCCTACCGCGCGGCGCGGGACGCCATCAACGGCGTGGACCCCAGCGGCGGCGCGATTTACTATTTCAATCCGGTGACAGCGACCTCGGCCTGGATCTGGTCCCGGCCGCTGATTACGGTAATCGGCAAGCACCGCTTCTGCTCGTAGGTGGGTTCTTTTTCTTGCAAAGAAAAAGAACCAAAAAGAACGCCCTGCTTTTCTTGAAAGAAAAGTAGGCAAAAGAACTTTAAACTGACGGGATTGTCTCATTTTTTGCTGCCGCGCGAAAGGACCGCTCAATATGGGCGGTCCTTTTGTGTGAAAAAAACGCGGCCCGGTTGTCCGGGCCGCGCCAAATGCGGGGATTGAGAGGGTTACTCAGCGCTTTCCCAGCGCTTTTTTTCCTCCAGCGCGAGCCAGGCAAGGCCAGCGCCGGAAGCGATTGCCAGGAGCACCCAGACCTGAGCGCCGTCGCCGGTCTTGGGCACATCCGCCAGAGGAACCAGCTCCTCGGGAATGTTGACCTCCATACCGGCCGTGGAAGGAACCTCCTCGGGGACTTCCGCGAGGGGAACATCTTCATCCGGGATAACTACCTCGGGCACCTCGGCCAGGGGCACGTCAACATCCGGGATGACTACCTCGGGCACTTCGGCCAGGGGCACGTCAACATCCGGGACGGTCACCTCCGGCGTCTCGGCCAGGGGTACGTCAACATCCGGGATGATTACCTCAGGCTCATCCACAGGGGCATCCGGGAAACGCTCCTCCTCCGGAAGCTCCGGCGTCTCGTCCAGGGGTACGTCCTCTTCAGGTACGTCAACCACAGGCGGGACCGGGTCAGGATCGGGATCCGGAATTACAGGGTCAGGGATTACAGGGTCAGGATCGGGGGTAACGGGTCCGGTAACCTCCGTCCACTGAGCGGTATAGGTCGCGTTGCCGGCCACAGTCTCCGCAACCTCAGGGGACCAACCGGCAAAGGTGTAGCCCGCGCGGGTGGGAGTGCCGCTAAAGGCAGGGGTCGCGGCTCCGCTGAGCAGATTGGAATAAACCTGATCCGCGAAGAGCTCCACGCCGTCCACGCCGTCAGTGTAGGTCACGGTGTAGCGAACCTCGGTCCATTGAGCGGTGTAGGTTACGATGCCGGTCACAGTCTCCGCAACCTCAGGGGACCAACCGGCAAAGGTGTAGCCCGCGCGGGTGGGGGTGCCGTTAAAGGCAGGGGTTGCGGCTCCGCTGAGCAGATTGGAATAAACCTGATCCGCGAAGAGCTCCACGCCGTCCACGCCGTCAGTGTAGGTCACAGTGTAGCCGGTGACGGTACGGGACAGCTGAGGCGTCTCCACTGTGTTGACAGCCGCACCGCCGCTGGCCAGCACCGCGTCGCCGCTGTTTACATCATAGGTGCTGGTACCGATCACGTTTACCCGGTCGCTGTTCAGGTTCAGCTGATATCCCAGGGTCTGGAGATCATAGGTCTGACCGCTGAGCGTCCAGGTGACAAAGGTTCCGCTGTCATTGTGGATAACCTCTGCGGAAGTACCTTCTGAGCAATTCATCGTGCTTTTGTCCAGGATAAAGTTGGGGCTGATCTGCCAGGACATCGTGTAGCTCTTCAAGGCGTGGTAGATGGCGTTGTTTACAGCATCGCTGAATCCGTCCGCATCGTCGCCCATGAAATACTTGCCGGCGGTGCAGATACCCTCCATCACAGCCTTGGCATCAGTCTGGTCCTTCTCAGGGACAGACTGGAGCACGCCGATGATCTGTGCGCCTGCGGCCTTGATGGCGTTGGCCTCATCTGTGCCGCTCGCCACTTCGAGGGTCTTCTTGAATCCGTCTGGTACATCGACTACGTTTCCGTCGCTGTCTTCATACTTGCCGTCACACACCTCCGGCTTGCCGTCAGAAATGAGGATCACTGTCGTTCCCCGGCCAGCCTCCTGGTTTTGGGTTACCAGCTTTAATGCCTCGCCAAGTCCAATGTCAAAATTGGTGTATTCATCGTAGGGCTTGACGTCCAAGACCTTCTCGCGTGCCTCTGCGGCGTTGTCAAGGAAGCCGTTGCTTGTGAAAAGACTGCCCGGCTGATAAGTGATTGGATTATTCCACCGGTCTAGGTGATAACTGTCGCCGCCGAAGCCGACAAAAGCGACCTTGCAGTCATACTCGCTGCTGCTGAGCAGCTGCTGTGCCACATCGGCGACCTTGGACTGCATGCTATAGAACCGGGCGTTCAAGGAACCTTCTTCGCCCTTCTGGCACATAGAGTTAGAGCAATCCATGACAAACACAAAGTCCATCTGCTGGACATCGGTGCAGTAGGCCTGGAAAAGCACGTCGGCCACAGTTTCGGCGCTGTCATTCCACTTGGCTTCCTCCGTGATCTGGGTGCTGAGGCTGGAGACAGCGTTATCCTTGCCCTTTTTGGCAGAGGTCCAACCCTGAGGGTCGATGGGCTCAGCACTCTTAGGCTCAAGCATATCGAAGCTTCCGTCAAAAATGGACAAAACTCGCTCGCTCAAGCCTGAAACGGTATTGGAATTGAAGGAATGGCTGTGCTCCAGGGGAATGTTGCTGGGGATATTTGTGAGGCAGAAGCTTCCCTCTGTGCCGTCAAAAGCTCCACTCCGCACAGCAGTCACTGTAGACAAATCAATGTTGTTGTCATTGATGGTGCAGTCTGCAAACAGTCCCTCACGAAGCTCCATTTCTGTTACGGTGAGCTCTGTAAGCGTGCTCCCGCTAAACAGCCAGCCAGCCAGATCACAATGATTCAGATGAACAGCAATTGCGGCGTTGTCCGCAAAGGCATCCTGATAAAAGTAGTCTGTAGAGTGGCAGCCGGTCAAACGGACATTGGCTCCTTCAGCAAATGCGCTTTTAAAAGTATTGGAACCAAATGTGACATTCGTTGCGGTTAAGCTGTTCAAGCAAGTGACGCCATTGAAGAGATCGTTGTCGTAGCCGCTGAGGGTAACATTCTCCGCGTTTACAGCGGTGATGTGCCCAGGCGCGTACTGGTTTACTGTGGTTTCAATGCCATTTACAAGGATTTTCCCATCAAAGGTACCGGTACCGGTAATGGTAAAGAGCCCATCTTCCAGGGTAACATTGATACCTTCAGCCACAGCGGCGATATGGGGAACGGACGGGGCGGGGGCACTTGGGTCGCCGTTTTCTGCCACATATGCCTTGTATGCCTCGTTGACAGAATAGACCTTGTCAGCAGTTCCATCAAAAAAGGGACCCTCGTAAAATCGGTCAATAAGAGCCTCATCCGCACATTCGTAAAAGATGAAGTCCTCAATTTCCAGGCAGCACTCCAGCAGTTCCTTCACGACGAGAATGTTGTCCGCAGTCAGCTCATCCGGGTTCGGAAGCTGCTCCGCCAAAGCGATGTACTCCTCAATGATGTCGGAATCCTCGTTGTCTGCATAAGCTTCGCTTGGCTTATACGAGGCGGACTCTTCCTCTGGATCGGGATCCTCCTGCCCGCTGACAGCCGCTCCGCCAAGATCATCCGTGGGATCCTCCTCAGGCTCTCCGGCGGGGGCATCAGCGGAATCCTCCTCAGGCTCTCCGGAAGGGGCATCAGTGGTCTCCCCATCAGATGCCTGGATGTCTTCCTCGTCAGGTACCTCAGCGTTTTCTCCATCGGGTGCCAAGACATCTTCCTGGTCAGGCGTTTCGGTAGCTTCCTCATCGGGTGACTGAATATCGTCTCCGCCGGGCGCCGCGATCATGTCCTCACCGGATTCTGTGACGGCCTCTTGGGTGGACGTAACAGCATCCGGATTCTCACTATCCTCCTCCGCCGCGAAAGCGGAAAGCTGAAGCATACTCAGGCACATGACCATGGCCAGGAACAGCGCGAGGCCCCGCCTGCCTTTTTTCATTACATATTTCATATCGCTTTCCTTTCTTTGCAAAAAAATCGGACGCAAAGTATCCGGCAGCCGAACGAGCATGGGGCCTTTCAGCCCTTTAGCCTCTGGCTTTGCAGCCCCAGCGTTTCCACTGGTTTGCGAATTGCAGCCGAACGAGCGTCACGCCGCCGCAAAGTCCGCTTCACTCCGCCCTCTTAACAGCGGGCATCCGTTCCGCTTCTCTGCCCCTCCGTCTCCCGCGCGTCCCGCTCTGCTGGACCTGCGCGAAAACTCCGGAGTCCGGCGTCCCAGCCTCTGGCTTTGCGTCCCATCGTTTCCAATGGTTTGCCGGTTACGCACCTATTCCCCGCCGCCGGCGCTTTTGACGGCGGGCAGGCTCCAGGGTGGAACCGCCTCTCTCATGCCAGGCTCCCTCCTTTCGTTGTTCTTTTCAGCGTTCCGCCGTCTGGCCTCCGGCGGAAAACTCATGCAGAAATTCATCGTGCAGGACTGCCTCGCCTTGCTTCCGGGCTTTCACCGCATCCTCAAAGATCTGGTAGGAGCCGAGATAGTACCGCTTTCCCTTGAAGCAGATGGAGGCCCGCCAGCGCTGCTTCCGAGGCAGCCAGTCAACGCCGGGCACTCCGCTGGTGTTGTTGCTGCGGACCGTCTTGGCCCGCAGCATCTCCACACAGGTGCCGTCAATGTAGGTCAGCCCCGGCAGCCCGCCGTTTGGAACGCTGCCCGGACCCTTGCATCCACAGCTGGAGGTGTGGCCGCTCCTCAGGCGGTTGGTCCGGACGACGGCCTCCTTTCCGCAGTCGCACTGGCACCGCCAGGCGGTCCGGGTTCCGATGTTCTCCGCCGGCCCGAGAACTGTCAGATATCCGTACCGCTGGCCGGTCAGGTCCAGTTTTTTGGTCGAATGCACCGTTGATCACATCCCTTCTGGTATTTTCCAGTGCTCTTACAAAAAGGCGTACATTCCTGCAACAACATTTTGCACCTGAAAAAACCAGTACAAGTATTGAAAGTGGGACTGATCTGTGATATTCTACTTGTAAACAGAAACAAAGGACCGGACTGCAGGAATGTACACGTTCCTGCACCGGTCCTTTGCATCCACCGGAACCTGAACCTGAAAAATCCGTATGGAGACGATGAAAAAGCGGGTCTGCCCTATGGGACAGACCCGCTTTTTCCACGACTGCACCAAAAGCGCAGCCGCTTAAAGTTCTTTTTTGCTTCTTTTTTCTTTCAAGAAAAAAGAAGTTACTCCATTGTAATTACAAACCGCGCACCGGGCGCACCGGCGAAGACAACGAAGCCGCCCTCGGGCAGAACCGCAGAGGTGTCGCCGTAGGCCACAGAGCTGGCCACCAACTGGAAGTTGGCATCGTAAACGGTAAATCCGGCGTGCTCCGGCACCTCAACCGTCATCGTGCGGCCAGCCGCCGCGCCCACCATATGCCAGCGGGCTTCCCCGGAGGACTGAATGGTGCAGTAGGACAGAGCGCCGGGGAAAATCTCGGGCAGCACACTGCTGTCAATGTAACGGTAGCCGTTGGGCGAGGTCAGATACTCTACGCCGTCCTGAACCTCAAAGGCAACGTCAATCCAGTCCCGTCCGGCAGTGCCAGGTATGCCGGCCACCGCGCTGACATGATTTTCGTCCATAATCTGATTGGAGCCGATGTATCCCTCGATGTTGGGCGTGAACGCGGAGTAAGTCAACACCGCCGAGAGGGGATACAGGGAGGAATTGTAAGGCTCGTTCAGCTGGAAGTACATCTTCCCTTCCCGGGCTTCCCAGGCGGCCTTGACCTCCTCGGAAATCGGGTTGTTCTCCAGCTTCATTGCCGCGTAGGCCGCAGAACCTGTCACGGACAGGCCGGGCAGAGAAGCGTAGGTTTTCTGGTAGAAATAGACCTTGCCCTGGTCCTCCACCAGCTTAACCATGATATCATTCTCCCAGTCCCGGAAGCTGCCGTCGCTGGCATAGGAAAAGCTCTGGGATCCGCCGCCAAGAATGGCGGGCTGGGTCAGGGTAAGCGTTCCATCCTCTGCCACCACGATGTCAAAGGTGCTGGAACTGCTGCCGTAAACGCCGCTCAGAGCGGTGAGCTCTGCCGGCATCTCCGCCGGTTCGGCCTCGGGCAGAGTGTCGGTCTCGGCCACGGTCACGCCCTTTTCCGCCAAAACGTCAATCAGCATGCGGACGCCGGCCAGCTCATTGTAGATGCTCACACCGCCGGAGGACAGCACTGCCGCAGACAGGCCGTATTCCGGCAGAACCACCAGACCGCAGTGGTAGAACTGGGTGTCGCCGCCCTTGACCAGCGCAGTGATCCCGCTCTGAGAAAAGGGGAACATGTCCACACTGTCCCAGCCCAGGCCATAGGCCAGGGCGTCGTCCTCGCTGTCAGCGGGCCAAAGGCCCTTGACTGCCTCGTTGACCGCCATAGCCTCAAGAGACTCCTTGGACAGGGGGCTGCTTTCACTGGTGAGCAGGCCGCCGAAGGCCGCCAGGTCCTCCGCCGTGGCGTAAATGCCGCCGGTGCCGATGATGGTGACGGTCTCGCCCGCCAGAGCCCGTTCCGAACCCGGCAGATAGATGCGGGCCAGCCGGTCCCGGTCAAAGGTGTCGTCAGGGGTGAAGGTGCCGGACAGTTCCATGGGGGTCAGGAACTCCTGACGGACAAAGGATGTGAAATCCATGCCGCTGACCGCTTCCACCACCAGCTCGGCCAGGGTGAAGCCGTCGTTGCAGTAGACGCTGTAAGCGCCGGGGTCCGCCTTCAGCCGCTGATTGGCCAGATTCGCCAGCAGGGTGTCCGTGGCGTCCGAGCCGTCAGCCTCGCCCATCACAAAGGCCCCGGACAGATTGGTGCCCATCAGGCCGGAGGAGTGGTTGAGCAGCATCCGCACCGTGATGCTGGTGTACCGCTCATCTGCCATTTTGAAGCCGGGCAGATACTGGACCACCGGCGTGTCCAAATCCAGCTTGCCCTGATCGGCCAGCCGGAGCACGGCGGAGGCGGTGTAGACCTTGCTGACCGAGCCCACGCCGTACAGGGTGTCCTCGGTGAGGGCCCGGTCCTCCGACAGGGAGAAGGAGCCCGCACCGCCGGAGAGAACGATTTCACCGTTATCCCACAGGGCGTAGCGGAGGCTGGTAGCCCCGCCGAATTGCAGGGCGGCTTCCGCCGCCTGCTGGGCACGCTCCTCCAGGGTCAGAACCTGATCCGCGGGGGCGGAGGTGGAGGCAGGTGCGCCGGCTTCCGCCGCCCAGGCGGCGGGAACCAAGACAGTGGTGAGCAGCGCCAGCGACAGTGCCAGCGCGCTCAAATGTTGCCATAGCTTGTTCAAGTAGAATACCTTCTTTCTTGGATAATGTCCGGCGTGCCGCCGGGTTTCGTGAAAATGATAGCACAGCGCACCCGGTCTGTCAAATTGCTTTGAACTTGAAAATAATTAGAAAAATCTACGATTTTTCCGGTTTGAGCTTGCTCAAACCGATAATTTTTATTCTCTTCTTTTTCTTGAAAGAAAAAGAAGCAAAAAGAACGTTAAACTGGTTCTGTCCTGTTTGCGCGGCTGGAAAAACAGCTCAAGCGGCGTTGTACTCCTCCCGCAGCTCTTCCCTGGCCTCCCGCAGGGTGTCGGCGGAGAACAGAAATTTGCCCTCCAGGGTGTAAACCTCCACATGACCGCGGACCTGACGAATGGTGTATTCCATGTTCACCGCTCCTTTCTTTGATGACACCATTCTATCAGAGAAAGTGGGCAATAAAACGGACTCTATTCGCTGGCGGCAAAAAAGTTCCGGAAGAACCTCCATGCTTCCGGAACTTGTAGCATGTCGCTGGCGCGCCGAATGTGCGCGGCAAAAATGGGGCGGGCCGTCGGACCATCTGCCAGCGGGAAGGGACGGTTCGTCCGCTTCACCCATCCAGACGGTATTGGGCGAGCTGCCGCCGGCGGTCCTTCCAATCCGGCATACGGATGGACATGGCCCCGTGAAAGGCTGGGGAGTGGTTCGGGTGGAGGAAGTGGCACAGCTCGTGGAGGGCTACATAATCCTGTAATTCTTCCGGGCAGGCGGCCAGCGCGGAGTTCAGGGTGATGGTGCCCTTCCGGTACAGGCAGCTGCCCCAGCGGCTTTTCATTTTCCGGACTTTCAGGACCGGCCTGGGGACCCCTGCGGGGGCCACCAATGGATAAACCCGGTCCACGGCTGCGGAGAGGCGGCGAATGCACTCCTCCCGGTCCAGCTCTGACAGCGGCTGCCCCAGGGGCTGGCGCTGGGCGTAGCTTTCCTGAGCCGAGCGGATCCACTCCGCCCGCTCTTCCACAAAGGCGTCCAGCTGCTTCAGCGGGACGCGCGGGTGGGCGGACACCCAGACAGAGCCGTCCTCCCGAACCCGCAGATTGATGTTTTTCACCGGCTTTCGTACCAGCTGATAGGAGACAGGCCCGGCCTGCCGCAAGGTGGAAGCTACCATCTGTTTTCCACCCGCTCGGCAAAGCCCATAAAGTCCCGAATGGAAACTACCTGCCCGCTGTCCAGCACCGCCTCACCAGTAAACCGGCCAAAGACCTGATGCTGGTCGGATTTGATAACCCCCACGCTGGTACAGGAGGCTCGATCCAGCACCGGCACGAAGGACATGCGGAAACGGCCGTCATTGCTGGTGAAGGACCAGGGGGACAGATAATTCCGCTTGCCCCGGTCCTCCGGGATGTGGAAGGCGACTTCCTCCAGCTTGTGGGCGCGGCCGCCGTAAAAGAGCATATTTTCCGTGGCGGCGGAGGTGTCTCCAAAGCCGCAGCCGATGTTGAAGCCGAAGGGCACGCCCTCTGCCAGTCCGGAGGCAGAGCCCCAATACCAGGTGTTGTGGTAGGTCCACACGCCCCGGCCCCAGTCCAGGGTGCCAAAGGAGTTGGAGGGATCAAAGATATAGGTGCGGCCATCCACGGCAGCTGTGCCGGACGCCCGCATGCAGTTGATTTTTTGGTTATAGTAGAAGTGTCCGGCCTTGGGGAAGGGGGTGCAGATGACCATGGACTCCTCCGGCGGGCCGCTCAGCGTGACATGGGCGTCCAGGGGCAGGCCGTTTTTGAACCGGTCCATGTGGGCGGTCAGGGTGCGCTTGCCGTGGTCGTTTCGGAAGAGGATGCTGTAGCCCTTGCCGGAGATGCCCACGCTGCCGGTCTCCGAGGTGGCGGGCAGGCCGGTGCTGCCCATGGGAAAGGCCCGTATGGGGCTTTTGGTGACCTCCCAGCCCTCATCCAGGTTGAGGAAGGAGATGGAGTCCAGGCCCATATAGCTGTTGTCCGCGATGGTCAGGGCCAGGGCGAAGCCGCTGCCCATAATCAGGTAGTAATCCCACTCCTTGAGCCTGGTCAGGCCGCCCCGGACCCTGGCCCGCTGGTAGACGGGCAGGAGCCGCTTGGCGTATCCGGCCTGAGTCAGGTTTCCCCGCGCATCCAGCAGGGGGATTGCTTCCGTAATTTCAATTTGTCTCATCCTGCCTCCTTCCGCTTTCTTGAAAGAAAGCTTGGCAAAGAACTTTAAACTGGTTCTACCGGAAGATTGGTAATTGAGCGCAGTTTGAAGTTCTTTTTGGTTCTTTTTCTTTCAAGAAAAAGAACGGTGGTGCGCCCGCCTCTCATTGTAATCTCAATGGTGGGAAATGTCAATGAAAGATGCCGCGGCGGTTTCGCGAAAAACCTGGCAGTCCGCACCTTCGCCTGACAGGAGAACATCCCTTTTTTCCTGTTCACATACTATTTACAAAGTGGCTATTGACAATTTTCCGGGACAGTGGTACATTAACGTTAGCACTCGAAGATAATGAGTGCTAAAATCGAAGAAGCAATCCGGGTGAGGTGATAGGATGGAGCTGACGGAGCGGAAACGGAGCATCTTGCGGGCCATCGTGGAGATCTACATCGAAACGGCGGAGCCGGTGGGGTCCAAGGCCATTGTTCAGACGTCCGGTCTGAACATCTCCTCCGCCACCATCCGAAACGAGATGTCCGACCTGGAGGAGATGGGCCTTTTGGAAAAGCCCCACACCTCCGCCGGACGGATTCCCTCCCCCAAGGGCTACCGGCTCTACGTCAACGAGCTGATGGAGGAACACAAGCTGTCCCTCCAGGAGACCCAGCGCATCAACGACGCCCTGCACCTGAAAATGGCGGAGCTGGACCGGGTCATCGACCAGGCGGGCCGGATGCTGTCCCAGCTGACCAACTACCCCGCCTTTGCCCTCACCTCCGGCACCAACCGGATGAGCATCCGGCGGTATGACCTTTTGCTGGTGGACGTTCATTCCTTCATCGCTGTGGTGATGACAAACACAAACGTGGTCAAGAATAAGCTCATCCACATCCCCATTGAGGTGACTGAGCCCCAGCTCCAGCTCCTGGGCACCCTGCTGAACACCTCCTTCACCTGTAAGACGCTGGAGGAGCTGACGCCGGAGATGAACCGGGTGGCGGAGCACGCGGCGGGCAACACCTTCGGGCTCATCTCGCTGGTGACTTCCTTCGCCATGGAGGTGCTGGAGGAACTGGAAAACCGGACGGTTCACACCGCTGGAGTCACCCATCTGCTGGAGCACCCGGAATACAAGGACCTCAGCAAGGCCCAGCGGCTGCTGGCCTACCTCTCCGATGAGGAGGACCTGGCTCAGCTGCCCATCCCCATGGAGGGAGAAGACACGAAAATTCTCATTGGCCCGGAAAACGTGGCCGACGAGCTGAAGGACACCAGCGTGGTGCTGGCCAGCTACGATATCGGGGATGGCATGAAGGGCGTCCTGGGCGTGGTGGGGCCCACCCGCATGGACTATGCCAAGGTAGCCGCCCGCCTCTCCTATTTCGCGGAGGGGCTGAGCCGGATGTTCGGCAAGGGCGAGCTTCCTCCCCCCGAAGGGACAGAAGATAAAGGAGGCGCGTGAGCCAGATGTGTGAAGAAGTGAAGCAGGAACAGCCGGAGATTCCCGAGACGGAAGAGAGCGTTGCTACAGCTCCGGAGACAGAGGAAGCGGCCGCGGAAGTTCTGGAAGAGCAGCCCGGCCCCGCCGCGGAGGCCCAGGCGGCCCTGAAGGCCAAGGAGGACCAGTTCCTCCGGCTGGCGGCCGAGTACGACAACTTCCGCAAGCGGAGTCAAAAGGAAAAAACGGAAGCCTACGCCAACGCCAAGGCGGACGCGGTACTGGCGTTCCTGCCGGTATACGACAACCTCAAGCGGGCGCTGGATGCCCCCTGTGCCGACGAGGCTTACGTCAAGGGCGTGCAGATGACCATGAATCAGCTCAAGGCGGTTCTGGAAAAGCTGGGTGTCACGGAGATTGAGGCCTTGGGCCAGACCTTCGACCCCAACCTCCACAACGCGGTCATGCACATAGAAGACGAGACGGTGGGTGAGAATACCATTGTCGAGGTGTTTGAGACCGGCTTCCGCCTGGGTGAAAAGGTTGTACGGTTCGCCATGGTCAAGGTGGCCAATTAGGCAGGCGCGAATGAAAGCTCTTTTTGCTTCTTTTTCTTTCAAGAAAAAGAAGAGAAAATAGATTCTGTTAAACATGATTTCGTATATATTTTGGAGGAATGGATTATGTCTAAAATCATCGGCATTGACCTTGGCACGACCAACAGCTGCGTGGCTGTGATGGAGGGCGGCGAGGCCGTCGTCATTACCAATGCAGAGGGCAACCGCACCACCCCTTCTGTCGTGGCCTTTTCCAAGGACGGCGAGCGGATGGTGGGCCAGGTGGCCAAGCGTCAGGCCATCACCAACCCTGACCGCACCATCATTTCCATCAAGCGGGAGATGGGCTCTGACTACAAAGTGGATATCGACGGTAAGAAGTACACCCCTCAGGAGATTTCCGCTATGGTGCTCCAGAAGCTGAAGGCCGACGCGGAGGCCTACCTGGGCGAAAAGGTCACTGAGGCGGTCATCACCTTCCCCGCCTACTTCACCGACGCTCAGCGCCAGGCCACCAAGGACGCGGGCAAAATCGCCGGCCTGGAGGTCAAGCGCATCATCAACGAGCCCACTGCCGCGGCGCTGTCCTACGGCGTGGACAAGGAAGAGGACCAGAAAATCATGGTCTACGACCTGGGCGGCGGCACCTTCGACGTGTCTATCCTGGACATCGACGCGGAGACCCGCACCATCGAGGTTCAGGCCACCGCCGGCAACAACCGGCTGGGCGGCGACGACTTTGACAAATGCGTCATGGACTGGCTGGCCGCCGAATTCAAAAAGGAAAACGGCATCGACCTGACTGGCGACAAGGTGGCCATGCAGCGCCTGAAGGAAGCCGCTGAGAAGGCCAAGATTGAGCTGTCCGGCGTCACCACCAGCAACATCAACCTGCCCTATATCACTGCCGACGCCACCGGTCCCAAGCATCTGGATACCACCCTGACCCGGGCCAAGTTCAACGAGCTGACCCACCATCTGGTAGAGGCCACCATGGGTCCGGTCCGTCAGGCCATGAGCGACGCCGGCCTGGCCTCCGACCAGATTTCCAAGGTCCTGCTCGTGGGCGGCTCCAGCCGGATCCCCGCTGTTCAGGACGCGGTGAAGAACATCATCGGCAAAGAGGGCTTCAAGGGCATCAACCCTGACGAGTGCGTGGCCATCGGCGCGGCCATCCAGGGCGGCGTCCGGGGCGGCGACACCTCCACCGGCATGCGGCTGCTGGACGTGACGCCCCTGTCCCTGGGCATCGAGACTCAGGGCGGCGTGATGACCAAGCTCATCGACCGCAACACCACCATCCCTGTCAAGAAGAGCCAGATTTTCTCCACCGCCGCGGACAACCAGACCTCTGTTGAGGTCCATGTCCTCCAGGGCGAGCGGGAAATGGCCGCCTACAACAAGACGCTGGGCAAGTTCCACCTGGACGGCATCGCGCCCGCCCGCCGGGGCGTGCCTCAGATTGAGGTCACTTTTGATATCGACGCCAACGGCATCGTGAACGTGTCCGCCAAGGACCTGGGTACCGGCACCGAGCAGCACATCACCATCACCTCTTCCACCAACATGTCCAAGGAGGACATTGAAAAGGCGGTCAAGGAGGCGGAGCAGTTTGCCGCTGAGGACGCCAAGCGGAAGGAAGATGTGGAGGTCCGGAACCAGGCTGACCAGATGGTTTACCAGACGGAGAAGGCCCTGGAGGACCTGGGCGGCAAGCTGGACGCTGCTGACAAGGGCAACGTGGAAACTGCGCTGAACAAGGTGAAAGACGTGCTCAAGGGCACCGACACTGAGGCTATCAAGAGCGCCACCGAGGAGCTGAGCAAAGCCTTCTACGCGGTCAGCGAGAAGCTGTACCAGAACGCCGCGCCTCAGGGCGGCCCCAACTGCGGCGGAGACTGCGGCAGCTGCGGTTCTGACAACGGCGGCAATAACGGCGGCGAGTACTACGACGCGGATTACCAGGTCGTGGACGACGACAAGTAAGAAAACGCTCTGGCAAAGAGCAAGGCTTCCCTGGTCCCCGGTTGGGGGCCAGGGAACTTGCCAGTCTTGCGGGGGCGGCGGTTCTTCCCCCCTCAAGGGCAAAGCATCCCTTGACTTCTGCCGCAGTACCGCCAGCATGAAGTTCTTTGCCAAGCTTTCTTTCAAGAAAGCGGAAAAGCGTGAGGTGAAGCAGATATGGCAGAGCAGAAACGAGATTATTATGAGGTCCTGGGCGTCTCCAAATCCGCCTCGGACGATGAGATCAAAAAAGCGTACCGGAAGCTGGCCAAACAGTACCATCCGGACATGAATCCTGGCGACAAGACCGCCGAGACCCGGTTTAAGGAGGTCAACGAGGCATACGAAATCCTCTCTGACAAGGACAAACGGGCCCGCTACGACCAGTTCGGCCATGCCGGCGTAGACCCCAACTTCAATTCCGGCGGCTTCGGGGGCGGCTTCGACGGGTCCATGGATTTCGATTTGGGCGACATTTTTTCCTCCTTCTTCGGCGGAGGCGGCGGCACCCGCGCCCGGACCGGCCCCCAGCGGGGCGGCGATATCCGGGTGCAGCTGACCATTGACTTTGAGGAGGCTGCCTTCGGCTGTGAGAAGGAAATCACCGTGGGCCGGACCGAGACCTGTACCGACTGCGGCGGCACCGGCTGCGCCAAGGGCACCACGGCGGAGGTCTGCCCTGACTGCCACGGCACCGGCACGGTCCGCACCCAGCGGCAGACCATCATGGGCACTATGATGAGTACATCGCCCTGCTCCAAGTGCGGCGGCACCGGCAAGATCATTCATCAGCCCTGTCCCATCTGCCGGGGTACGGGCAGCGCCAAAAAGCAGAAGAAGATTACGGTCAAGGTGCCCGCCGGCATCGACGATGGTCAGGCAATCTCCCTCCGTGGCCAGGGCAACGCGGGCCGGAGCGGCGGGCCTGCCGGAGATCTGGTGATTGTCATCGCCCTGCGGCGGCATCCCGTCTTCCAGCGGGAGGGTTCCAATGTGTACTGTGAACAGCCGGTGACCTTCATCCAGGCTGCGCTTGGCGCGGAGCTGGAGATCCCGACCATTGACGGGAAGGTGAAATATGACCTGCCCGAGGGGACCCAGACAGGGACCACCTTCCGGCTGCGGGGGAAGGGGATTCCCAACATCAACGGCCGGGGCCGGGGCGACCAGTACGTGACCGTGGTGGTGGAGGTGCCGAAAAACCTGAACAGTGAGCAGAAGGAAGCGCTGAAGCGGTTCGGGGAAACCCTCTCACCGGAAAACCACAAAAAGAACAAATCGTTCCTCGACATGTTTGACAAGCGGAAGAAAAAATCATAAAATAGGGGGGCGGACCGTCAAGGACCGCCCCCTTCTTTTTCTGGAACGAAAAGAGAACCTTGCCGTACTGCGGCGGATTCCAGGCGCTGCTGTTCCCCCATCTGCATGATTTAGGAGTTTTTAGACATGCCGAATCTTACATCTTACCTTTCCCCCACCCTTCTGCTGCCAATGGCGCTGATTTTGGCTATTCTGGCCTTTTTTGCCGTCTACTGGCGGGGCGTCCGCCAATGGGAGGCGGAGCATCCTTTGGAGTGGATTGAACATCCTGCGACGTTTTCCTTCCAGCACAAGCGCTGGCCCATGGAACGAAAGGACGCCCTCCTGTGCCTGCTCATTACTGCCGTCTACGGGGCCACGGCCTTCTTTGGCCTGGGCAGCCGTCAGGCGCCGGAGTCCTTCGCCGCCGTGGACCCGGACCACCAGGCCAGCATTGTTCTGGATGCGCCAATGGACCTCTCCGGCATCTGGTATTATTCCGGCCTGAACACGGGAGACTATGGTCTGTGGCTTTCCTACGACGGGGAGAATTTTACCGCCTCCTGTACCATATCCCAGAAGTACAACGCCCTGTTCAAGTGGCACAAGCTGGATTTGGAGGAAGCCAATCTCTCCCTGGACGGGGTCAAGATGGTGTGCTTCACCTCCGGGGCCAGCCTGGAGCTGGGAGAAGTCGCCCTCTTCGGCCGGAACGGCGGGCTGGTGAGCAGCAGCCACATGTCCACCGACAAGACGGGCGCGGCGCTGGTTGACGAACAGGATACGGTGCCGGAGCGGATTTCCTATCTGAATTCCACCTATTTTGACGAGATTTATCATCCTCGGACCGCTTATGAGCACCTGAGGGGAGTTTACCCCTACGAGGTGTCCCACCCGCCCCTGGGCAAGCTGATCCTCTCTGTGGGTATCGCCCTGTTCGGAATGAATCCCTTCGGGTGGCGGTTTATGGGAACCTTGTTCGGCGTGCTCATGCTGCCCATCCTGTATGTGTTCCTCAAGAACCTCTTTGGCAGGACGGCGGTGGCCGCCAGCGGCACCCTGCTGTTTGCCTTTGACTTCATGCACTTTGTTCAGACCCGGATTGCCACCATCGACACCTACGGCGTGTTCTTTATTCTGCTGTCCTTCTTTTTCCTGTACCGGTACTTCACCGTGCCGGAGGGAACTCCCTTCCAGAAGGAGATCCTGCCCCTCTTCCTGTGCGGCCTGTTCTGGGGCATTGGCTGCGCCTCCAAGTGGACGGTGATTTATGCCGGGGCCGGTCTGGCGCTGCTCTACTTCTGGAATATGGCGCTCCGGCTCCGCCGGAAGGAGCGGACCGCAGCCTGGGCGGTGAAGACCATCGGCGTTTCGGTTATCTTCTTTGTGGTGATTCCCCTGACGGTCTACTATTTCTCGTATCTGCCCTACGGCGTGGAGGGCCGAACCTTTGGGCCTGAGCTAGTGTGGGACAACCAGGTGTTCATGCTCACCTACCACAACGGGGTCCACGATGAGCACCCCTACTCCTCCCGCTGGTGGCAGTGGGTGCTGAACGCCCGGCCCATTCTCTACTATCTGGATTCCACTGGCGTAGGTGAGGGCTTGAAATCTGCCTTTGGCGCTTTCGGCAATCCGGCGGTGGTCTGGGGCGGGCTGCTGGCCCTGCCTGCCCTGCTGTGGGCGGCGCTCCGGCGGAAGTCCGGACGGGCGGCGTTTTTGCTGGTGGGCTACTTTGTCCAGCTGGTGCCCTGGATGGTCATTGGACGGACTACCTTTGAGTATCACTATTTCCCCTCCATCCTGTTTCTGGTGCTGGCGCTGGCCTTTGTTATGGACGGGATGCTGGAGCGCGGCGGCGCTCGGGGCCGGAAATTCTGCTACGGCGCGGTTGGGGTTTCGGTGGGCCTGTTTGTGATGTTCTACCCGGTGCTCAGCGGGATTCCAACGCCCGTGTGGTACACCACCAACCTGCTCAAGTGGTTCCCCAGCTGGCCGTTCTGAGTTCTTTTCTTTGAAAAGAAAAGAACCAAAAGAAACTTTGCGCGAAACCTCGTTTCGCCTCCGCATAGTTTAAGAAGCTGTACCATTAGCCGAAGTGCGTGGATTTGCGCGCCAAAATTGTGGTTGGCAAGGCAAAAAAGCGCAGGAATACTGGATGTATTGCAAGCTTTTTTAACGAGGCCAATGGCAATTTTGGCCGTAAAGGCGCGTGCTGAGGCGAATTGGTACAGCTTCTAAGAGCCTGTTTAACATCTCCAGGTGTGCCGGGAGATGTTAAACAGACAGGGCTTTTGCTTCTTTTCACCCAGAAGGGTATGGACTGCGCTGAGATTTTTATGAAAACTCAAATGCCGTTCAATCTTTGCAACAAAAAGAAGTGAAGATGGAAGAAAGAGGATATTTATGTATTTAACAGATTATCATACCCATTCCAGCTGTTCTCATGACGGCCATGTCACCATGCGGGAAATGGCGGAGGCGGCCTGCGGGCTTGGCCTAGCGGAGCTGTGCATTACCGACCATTGCGACACGCTGGACGGTGAGGGCGGCTGGTCCTCCGCCTATGACTGGGCTCCGGTGCTGGCTCAGTACGAGGAGGCCAGGCAGGCCCTGGCAGGCCGGATGACGGTTCGGCTGGGGGTGGAGCTGGGCAACGCGTCCTCAGACCTGACCGCGTCCCGGGCTTGGCTGAACCAGCCGGCGCTGGACCTTGTGATTGGCTCCATTCATTGCTGGTCCATGGCGGCAGGCGGAAAAGACTATTATTTTGACAAATATGACACGCCGGAAAAGTGCGCCCGGACCATGGAGGACTACTTTGGTCAGATGGCAGAGCTGGTGTCTGCGCCGGACTGCTTTGACGTGCTGGGTCATGTGATTTATCCCATTCGCTACATGAACCGGGACGGGCAGAACCCCTCGCTGGCGCCCTATGAGGAGCAAATTCGGGATATTTTCCGCCGTGCGGCCGGGCAGGGCCGGGGGATGGAGATCAACACCTACCGGGGCCGGACCATTGAGGAGTGGAAGCCTGTTCTGACGTGGTTCCGGGAGAGCGGCGGTGAAATTGTGACCATCGGCAGCGACGCGCACCAAATTGACCAGCTGGCTGGGCACCGGGCGGCTTATGAGCTGCTGGAGGCCTGCGGATTCCGGTATTTCGCCTGCTATGAAAAGCGGAAGCCGCTGCTGAGACGGCTGTAGTTCTTTTTTCTTGAAAGAAAAAAGAACCAAAAAAGAACTTTAACCGGCGCATTTAGGAAGTTTTCCAGTAGAACCAGTTTAAAGTTCTTTTGCTTCTTTTCTTTCAAGAAAAGAAGAGAAAAAGGAGGAAGAGACATGAAAATTTCCATGGGCTGCGACCACGGCGGATACGCGCTGAAGGAGCACATCAAAGGGTATCTGGAGGGCTTGGGGCACACGGTGACGGACTGCGGCTGTGACTCCACAGCCAGCGTGGACTATCCGGTCTTCGGCAGGGCGGCGGCGGAGCAGGTGGCCTCCGGCACGTGCGAAGCGGGCATTGTCATCTGTACCACGGGCATCGGCATTTCCATCACGGCCAACAAGGTGAAGGGCATCCGCTGCGCCCTGTGCTCCGAGCCCCTCAGCGCGGAGATGACCCGGCGGCACAACAACGCCAACATGCTGGCCATGGGTGCGGGTATGGTGGGAAAGAATATGGCGGAACGGATTGTAGACACGTTCTTGAGCACGGAATTCGAGGGTGGACGCCACCAGCGGAGAGTGGATTTGATTTCAGAATTGGAACAATAATCCGGCAATAAAAAGCCGCCTTTCCGGGCACACTGTGGAGGAAAGGCGGCGATGTTTTATGGATATGACCAACAAGGAATACGGCGCATATGTCAACAGCAAGTCAAAGCCCTCCCCTATCTGGAAAAACATGCTCTGGGCCTTCGGCGTGGGCGGACTGCTCTGCGCCTTCGGGGAATTTCTGCTCCACACCTACCAGAACTGGGGGCTGGACAAGGATAGTGCGGCTTTGCTGGTGTCCATCACCCTGATTTTCCTCTCCGCGCTGTTCACCGGCCTGAAGCTCTACGACAAGCTGGCCAAGCGGGCGGGCGCGGGCACCCTGGTCCCCATCACCGGCTTCGCAAACTCCATCGTCGCGCCCGCCATGGAATTCAAAAGCGAGGGCCTGATTACCGGCATGGCCGCCAAAATGTTCACCATCGCCGGGCCCGTCCTGGTGTTCGGCATCAGCGCCAGCGTGATTTATGGATTGATTTTGGTGCTCTTGCAGCGATTTTAAGAAAAAGCTTGGAATCCGAAACAGATTCCAAGCTTTTCATTTGCTTATCTCCAGTTTAACGTTCTTTTTGCTTCTTTTTCGTTCAAGAAAAAGGAGGAACAACCGCAGGCTTACCGAAACAGAGGCAGGAAGGCCGCGCCAATGAGGCCCGCGTCGTTGCCCAGGGTGGCAATGGCCAGGCGGGTGCGGCGGGCGCTGTTCCGGGCGTAGTCCTCCGCGTCCAGCACCTTCTGGATGGGCGCCAGCAGGGCGTCCCCCTCGTTGGAAACGCCGCCACCGATGCAGAGCACCTCCGGCTGGAAAATGTTCACGATGCTGACCAGACCGGAGGCCAGGTGCTCCAGGTACTCCTCCACAATCCGGGAGCCGGTGGGGTCCCCTTGCCGCATGGCGTCAAAGGCGGTCCGGCCGTTCACCTTGTCCAGCCGTCCCCCCGCCAGCGTCCAGCACAGGGAATTCGAGTC
Organism: Oscillospiraceae bacterium; assembly: GCA_022793095.1. Lineage (GTDB taxonomy): Bacteria > Bacillota > Clostridia > Oscillospirales > Oscillospiraceae > JAAWCD01. The sequence goes on from JAAWCD010000005.1 coordinate 50,965, forward strand.
CGCCTCCATATATGTACGGGTCAGCCGGATCAGCGCCGTAGCGGAGGCATAGGTTTCAAAGCAGCCCCGCCGGCCGCAGGTACAGGGGTTGCCGTCCTGCTCGATGACAAAATGCCCCAGCTCCGCGCCCGCGTGGTTGAAGCCGGAAAACAGCTTCCGGTCAATCACGACGCCGCCGCCCACGCCGGTGCCCAGGGTGACGGCCACCATGGAGTTGGCGCCCTTGCCCGCTCCGGCGGCAAACTCGCCCAGAGCTGCCGCGTTGGCGTCATTCTCAAGAACCACCTCCAGGCCCAGCCGCTGGGACAGCAGCTCCGCCAGAGGCACGTCATGAAAGTCCAGATTGCAGGAATACTCCACAATGCCGGTTTCCGGATTGGCGATGCCCGGCGACCCAATGCCCGCGGCGGCGAAATCCGGCAGCTGGCAGCCGCAGCCCGCGGCTGCCTTGCGGGCCGCCTGCTCAATGGTGTCCACCACAGTCTCTACCCCCCGCGGGGTGGGAATACTGACCCGCGACAGAATTGAGCCGCCGGCATCCACCGCCGCCGCGGCCACATTGGTCCCGCCCAAGTCAATGCCAAGATACAGCGTCTCCATGAGAAGCCCTCCTTAAAAAGAAGTGGATTACAACAGTTTTAAAACAAAAACTGTGATATGATAGGGTAAATCCTAGTTTATCCTATCATATCACAATCTGAAAACGATTTCAACCGGTTTTGAGGACTTCTTACAGCACCAGGGTGCCGCTCTCATCCTCCAGCAGGAGGAAAAGCTTCTCCTCCGCGCCGGTGAGGGCGTTGAGGTAGACAATCAGGTGCTGGCCGTCCTCGGTCTCGCATTTGAACTCCCAGCAGAACACCTCGTGAGAACCGCTGGTGGGAATCACAGCCAGCTGATGGGACAGCTGCCGGAGCCGGGGGGAAAGCTTTGCCTGAGCCTGGGCCAGCGTGACCTCCGCCTCGGGCAGGGCGCGGGAGGTGTGGTTCATCAGGTAGCCGTGGGACTCAAAGCCTACGATGCTGCCGGTGTCCAGGCCCACAGACACCTTGACCAGGTCAGGGTAGCAGATCACCCCGTCCTGAGTAGCGGCGAAGTTGATGGTGAGCACGTTGCTCTGATTGATATAATAGCTCTCCGCCATGCCGGCGTAGCCCCGTTCCTCCAGGAAGGCCCGGGCCAGCTCTGAAGCCTGCTCCACCGTGAGGGTGGCCGGGCCGATGGACCGGGAATTGGTCAGGGAGAGCACCATGCCGCCCTGACGGGTGACGGACACGGTCAGTTCCCCGCCGTCCACGGCAGCGGAAAAGGTATAGGCGGGCAGCTCGCCGTCTATCTGGGAAACCAGGGTGAAAATTCCCGGCTTCAACCCCAGAAAGCTGGCGGCCGCGGCCTTGGCGGTCTCCGGGTCCACCTCCTCCCGGCCGTCCAGCATCAGGGGAACCCGGTTGTCCAGGTGCTGGGAGAAGGGGCCGTCATAGATGAGGGTGGGCATCTCGGGAAACTCGCTTTCAATCTCCTGGAAGGCGGAGCCGCCGGGAATGTCGCCGGACTCCTGGGCCTGGGCCAGCCGGGCCTGAGCGGCGGGCACATCGTCCAGGGTGCGGGTTCCGCTCTGAATATCCGCCTCCAGAGCGGAGAGCTGGGCGGAGAGGTTGGCGGCCTGCCGGGCCAGAGCGGAAACGGCGTCCAGCTGGTCGCCGGTATAGCCGCCGTTGGCGGCGGCGCTCCGGGCCAGGGCGCAGGCGTAATCTCCCACCTTGGCCACGAAGGCAGCGGTCTGCTCCAGTTCCACATTGGCGTAAGGCAGCTCGCCCATAGCCATCTGGGCGGACATGGCCTTGCCGAAGACATCCATGCAGAGGGAGGAGATCATGGCGGGAGAGGAGACGTAGGAGCCTTTCTGCAGGGCGGTGCTGATGCCGTCCATGGACTCGGTGAGCTCAGCGAAGGCGTGCTGGTAGCTGTTGAGCACAAACCGGCGGTATTGGACGGTTTCCTGGTGTTTGGCGGCCACCATGCCGCCCAGCACCACAAAGGCGGCGGTCAGATAGCTGGCCGCCCGAATCAGCGTCCGGCGGCTTACGGACTTGAACAATAAAATCACGACCTTTCCTCTTCTTTTTCTTGAAAGAAAAAGAAGCAAAAAGAACTTTAAACAGGCGTACTGCGGCGGTGGTTCCGGCATAGCCGCAAAATGGTTTACCCTTAACATGCCGGAAATCCGGCGGCTTTATCCGAAATTAGAAGGTGAAATAAAAGGAAATCCCCTCTGACCGTGCGATAGTCCTGTCAGAGAGGATTTTCCCAATTCCATATGCGGCTGTCCAAAGGAGCGCCGTTTAAAGTTCTTTTTTGCTTCTTTTTTCGTTCAAGAAAAAAGAAGGCCGTCACCCATGGCAGTGCCCGCCGCAGCTGTGGTCGTGTTCGCCGCAGGCGTGGCCCTCGCCGTGGTCGTGGTGGTCACAGCGGGCGTTGGGGTCGCCCACCTCGCCGGTGGTGATATACTGGGTCACTGCGGCATCCGCATCCCCCTGTGCGCCGGGCAGCACCAGGATACCCCGCTCCCCCAGCGCATTGATGGCGCCGCCGCCGATGCCGCCGCAGATGAGGGCGTTCACCCTCTGCTCGCTGAGCAGCACCGCCAGAGCCGAGTGTCCGGTTCCGTTGGTGCCCAGCGTCCGCTTCTCCGCGATTTCGCCGTTCCGGATGGTGTAAAGGGTGAACTCCTCGCTGTGTCCGAAGTGCTGGAAAATCTGGCCCCCCTGGGTGGTCACAGCGATGAGCAGCTCCTCCGCGCCCTTCAGCTGGCCTTCAATGATGCCGGCCGTGTGGTCCAGATAATTGCCGGTGAAGTCCTCGATTTTGCCCCCGTCGCAGGCGGCCGCCAGCACCGGGTCCATGGGAATCCGGTCCAGCACCGCCACGCCATTTTCCCGGGCGGTCTCCTCCAGATGGCTTTCTCCGAAAATCCGGTGCATGCCGCCGCAATCCGGGCACTTGAAGTAGCTGTAATTCTCCACCAGGCCCAGAATGGGGATGTTCATCATCTGGGCCATCTTCACCGCCTTGGTGACAATCATGCTCACCAGGTCCTGGGGAGATGTGACCACCACAATGCCGTCCACCGGCAGGGTCTGGAACACGGTCAGGGGCACGTCGCCGGTGCCCGGCGGCATATCCACAAACAAATAGTCCACATCGCCCCAGATTACATCGGTCCAGAACTGCTTCACCGTGCCGGCGATGACCGGGCCCCGCCAGATGACCGGGTCGGTCTCGCGGGCGGTGAGCAGGTTCAGGGACATGATCTGAATTCCGGTGCGGGTGCTCACCGGGTAGATGCCAAGCTCGCTGCCTGTGGCCTTTTCGTGGATGCCGAAGGCCTTCGGAATGGAAGGGCCGGTGATGTCGGCGTCCAGAATGCCCACGGAATAACCCTTCCGCTGCAAGCTGGCCGCCAGGGAGGCAGTGACCAGGCTCTTGCCCACGCCGCCCTTGCCGCTCATGACGGCGACGACGTGCTTGATGTGGGAAAGCTCGTGGCAGGGCTCGTGGAAGTCCTGGGGCTCCCGGCGCTCTCCGCAGCTCTCGCCGCAGGAGGAGCAGTTATTGCTGCAATCAGACATGGTTTCATTCTCCTTTTGTGATTTGATTTTCCGGATCTTCTTGATGATACCGGCATCCCCGGCACATGCGGCCGCAGCCGCAGGGACGCCGGGACAGCTCGTAGTCCCCGCCCTCCAGACAAATGGCCTCGCCCTGGGTCAGGGCCTGGGCCACCTTGAACCGGGCGGCGTACAGAATCCGCTGAAAGGTGCCTCGGGAGACACCCATCCGCTGGGCGCACTCGGCCTGACTGCCCTGCTCCAGGTCGGTCAGCCGGAGGGCCTCCAGCTCGTCCAGCGTGAGGGTGACGCTTCCGCCGCTCCAAACCTCCGGTACAAACCGGCGGTTGTCCGGCGCGAAGCACACCCGGCGGCAGATCTTTTCCCGCGCCAAACCTCTGAACCTCCTCGCTGTTCTTTTCTTGTAAGAGCCTGTTCAAAATCTCCTGGCACACCGTCTGAACCGGCCTTTTTCCGTCCAGCTGCGTCAAACATGCTCGGAATACATCCAGTATTCCTGCGCTTTTTTCCTTGCCGGACGAAAAAATTCCGGCCCATCCAGCGCAC
>JAAWCD010000065.1 GCA_022793095.1 Oscillospiraceae bacterium
CGGTCTGGAGACCGCGCAGAAGAACCCCAACGACGGCATCAGCCTCGTGCAGACCGCAGAGGGCGCTCAGACCGAAGTGCATGACATGCTCAACCCAATCGTGGAGCTGGCTACCCAGTCCGCCAACGGCACCTATGACAACGACACCGACCGCTACCAGCTCCAGAAGGAGATGGATCAGCTCAAGAGCGAAATCAACCGCATTGCTGATTCCTCCAACTTCAACGGCATCAAGCTGCTGGACGGCTCCATGGACACCGCTGTCAAGACCGCTGGAGATAAGGATTTCGCCAGCAAGCTCAAGGTCATGGCTGACGGCCAGCTGGGCAAGACGCCCCAGCCGGGTGTTTATTCCATTGATCTGTCCAATGTCAAGGCTACATCTCCGGATGCAAGTACGATAACCCTGGAGGCGTTTGGCCAGATGACCACCGGAGTGAGCGTTACGTCGGGTATGACCGACGAGCAGCTTGCCAAGGCGCTTGCTGATCAGTGGAATAGCGAAGGCCCGAAGGATGCGTTTGCCGGTGCGGATCAGTATGGTGATGGATTCCAGCTCACCGCCGAGGCCAAGGGCAGTAAGATTGTGTTCACTATGAATCAGGCGCCCAGCAAGGCTTGGACAGAAGCGGATACCAAAGCAACACTGGGCTTTACCTACAACGATGCCGGCAGTGGTGTGAATAACAATAACGCCCAGCAGGTCACTGTCACCCAGGAGCAGGAAGCCATCGACACGACTACAAGCCGGATGTACGCACAGGCGGAATTCAAGCTCTCCGATGTAGGTGTAAAGGACGGCAACACCCTGACCATCGGCAATGAGACCTATGTTTTCGCGGTGGGTGCGGACAGCAAGTACAAGGACATGGACAATGTGATTGACCTGACCGATATGACAGCAACCTCCGCCGACCTGAACCGTGTTGCCGCCAACCGCCTGACTACCGTAGCCAAGAACAACTCTGCGTTCAAAGTGGGCAGCGCCAACGATAAAAATGGCACCATTTCCATCACCGAGAAAGAGGGCGGCGTGGATTACTCCGTCAACAACCTGGCCGGTGCGGACGGCAAGGGCACAACCAGAGCGGATGAAGCCGCTGGCACCGCGGGCACTCCAGGCAAGGCGGATTCCAACGCGAATAACAACGCTGCCTGGGCTGGGCTGGTCAAGACCGGCACAGTCGATCTGGAGTCCATGGGCAGGGGTCTGACCCTTCAGATCGGTGACACCGCCGAAAGCTTCAATCAGCTGAAGGTTTCCATCGGTGACTGCCACACCAAGGCCATGGGCATTGATGGTATTTCTATCTCTGACCAGGAGAGCGCCGCTGCCGCTGTTAACGCCATTAAGAATGCTATCAACTACGTGTCCGATGTCCGCGGCACTCTGGGCGCGACTCAGAACCGTCTGGACCACACCATCAACAACCTGTCCGTCATGACCGAAAACATCCAGGATGCCGAGTCCACCATCCGCGACACCGACGTTGCCGAAGAGATGATGGCTTACACCAAGAACAACATCCTGATTCAGTCCGCTCAGGCCATGCTGGCTCAGGCCAACCAGGTGCCCCAGGGTGTGCTTCAGCTGCTCCAGTAATCTGTTTTCTGTCCCAGGCGGGGTCTCCCGCCTGGGCAGTCTGACGCGCTATCTTTTCACCATCAGGAGGATATCTCTATGGATTCATCTGCGGAGACGAAAAAAACACCCGTTTCGTCCAAAAAGGTTATCATCATCGCGGCGGTTATCATTGCGATTCTGCTGATTATCGTGATTGCGCTGCTTTCGCGTACACTGCTGACCGTCGAGGACGAAAACGTTCCGAAGATTGGCTATGCAGCCGATGCCAAGGTCATGCTGGATCAGGACTCGCTGCAGGCCGCTGTGGATGAAGCTCTGGAAAACGCGAAGAACGGCATGGTCTCCCTGCAATATCAGAACGACGCGTTCAGCGCTGACGGCCAGACGTTTTCCTGTTATATCGCAAATGCACCGGAAAATCTTTACGATATGTTCCTGACCATCTACGCCGACGCGGATCTGACCGACCAGATTTTCCTGTCTGAGCTGGTCCCTCCGGGAAGCGGTTTTGAGGAGATCACCCTCGAACACGCCCTGGACCCTGGAGACCACATGGTATACGTCGCGGTGACACAGGTGGAGACGGATGATGAGACCGGCGAACAGGTTATGAGAAATCAGGTTTTGCACACCATTGAATTCCACGTTGGGAAGTAAGAGCATATTGTTTCAGCCTTCAGGCTGTCACAATAAATTAAATAATAAATAAGGAGAAGATCACTATGAAGTTCATGAACTTGAAGCGGTTCGCTTCCACTGTTATGGCCGGCGCCATGGCGCTGTCCCTGGCAGCTCCGGCCTTCGCGGCTGGAAGCAGCACCAACATTACCGGCACCTATCGTGCCATTACTCTGGCTGTTACAGTGCCCACCACCGGTTCCGCCATTATCAATCCCTATGGCCTGCCCTATGAGCTGAGCGATAGCGTCAACATCAGCGGCCAGCAGATCACCACCGGCGCGCCCCTTCTGATTCAGAATAGGAGCGCTGTGCCTCTGTCCGTGAGCGCCTCCGCCATTGGTACGGTGAAGGGCGACTTCCTGTTTGCCGCCACCGCTCCCGCTGACTCTGTGACCACGAAATCCGGCCATGTTGTGGTTCAGATGTTTGCGGCAGCCGGCGTGACAGAAGCCAACGCCACTGATACTGACATTCTCAACCAGAAGTTTGCCGCTCTGCCTGAGGAGAGCGCAGATTCCTCCAAGGACATTGTTGTCGGTACTGCGGCGGCCAGCCAGGACGATATCTTGACCTTGAAGGCTGGCAATGCTAACGGTGAGCTGGTGGACGGCGGCGCCGCGTTCTTCCGTCTGAGCGGCAGCGTGGTGAAGAAGCCCACCGTTGCCTGGGCCGCGACCGACGGTTTCACCGTTAAGGTTGCGTTCACTTTTGAACCCACTGTGATGACCGCTTCCGCTGGTACCGTCGATGCGGACAACAGCAATGTTTCGTTGGATAGTAGTGTCATTACCTCCGAGTCAGTCACCCTGACCCCCGCTCTCCCGTCCGGTGTGACAGTTACGGATTGGGCTTGGAGCTCCGACAATACCTCTGCGGCCACAGTCGAAGTAAGTAGCTCCGACAGCAAGAAGGCCACCGTTACCTATGTTTCTTCCGGCAGCGCAACAATTACTGTAACCGGCACCGGCTCTGACGGCACTGTTTACAGCGCTACCATCGACTTTACCTGCACCTGATCGTTCACCCTGAGCAATTGAAGCCAATCCATACCGGGCCGCGCGGCGCAACCGCCCGCGCGGCCCATTTTATAAGAGGAAACTGACCATGAAGCGAAAAGGGCTGCTCTGCGCCATATTGGCGCTGGTTCTGCTTTTTTCCGCTCAGCCCGCGGCAGTGGCCGCCGGAAATGTACGCTCGACCATCATCCGGACCACTTGCCGGCTTCCTGTCATCAAAGTAACGGTACCCACCAGCGCCTCGGTGTATATCAATCCGCTCCGGTTCCCTGTCTCCATCGGAGATGAAGAGGCGGACGAGCAGATTATTTCTACACCTGCCGCCATTGCCAACATGAGTGAGGTTCCTGTGGCGGTGGATGTAACAGTCGCCGGTGCGGTCAAAACGGGAAGTACCATGACACTGGCCTCCGCACCCACGGGGGGATCCGGCACAGAAAAGAGCGCGTTTGTCTATTTCGAGATAAAGCAGGCGGACTCGGAATATCCAGAGGATGTTCAGTGGGATCCTTCTTACGATGCGGCAGAGCATATCGCCGTTATTTCCGGTGTGCCGATTACGCGGCAGAATATCATGACTCTTCCGGCCAGAACCCTGGATGGAGAGGTCGCGGAGGGCGGCTATGCCCCGTTTCGTCTGACGGGCGACGCGGTTAAGAAGCCCACAAATGCGTGGAACAGCAGAGACGGCATCAATGTGTCGGTAGCGTTCACATTTACGCCGCTGTCCTACAGCTAAGGCAATACGCCGTGCGGACGTACCAGAAACGGCCGCGCGGCTTTTTTAATGGAGAACCGAGCTATGAAAAAAGTATGTTCAACCGGGCTGGCGCTGCTGCTGGCGCTGTCGCTTGCCGTTCCGGGCTTTGCCAGCGAAATGGTCCCCGACCCGGCGCCGGAGGCTGTGGAATCCGTGGAACCGTCTCCGGCTCCGTCTGAGACGCAGTTCCCGGAGGAGACAAATCCTCCGGAGGAAACGCCCATGCCGGAGGAAACCGAGCCTCCCGAGGAAACGCCCGCGCCGGTGGAGACCGATCCTCCGGGGGAAACGCCCGCGCCAGTGGAGACCGATCCTCCGGAGGAAACGCCCGCGCCGGTGGAGACGGAGCCTCCCGAGGAAACGCCCGCGCCGGTGGA
>JAAWCD010000066.1 GCA_022793095.1 Oscillospiraceae bacterium
CACCTTCCAGCCCAGGGTCTTGGCCGCGTAGCCCAGTTGGACCTCCAGCACCTGGCCGATGTTCATACGGGAGGGCACGCCCAGGGGGTTCAATACGATATCCAGGGGGGTGCCGTCGGGCAGGAAAGGCATATCCTCCTGGGGCATTATCCGGGAGACCACGCCCTTGTTGCCGTGGCGGCCGGCCATCTTGTCGCCCACGCTGATTTTCCGCTTCTGGGCGATATAGCAGCGCACCACCATGTTGACGCCGGGGGACAGCTCGTCGCCGTTGTCTCGGGTGAAGACCTTCACGTCCACAATGATGCCCGACTCGCCGTGGGGCACCTTCAGGGAGGTGTCACGGACCTCCCGGGCCTTCTCACCGAAAATGGCCCGGAGGAGCCGCTCCTCGGCGGTGAGGTCGGTTTCGCCCTTGGGCGTGACCTTGCCCACCAGAATGTCGCCGGGGCGCACCTCCGCGCCCACCCGGATGATGCCCCGCTCGTCCAGGTCCTTCAGGGCGTCCTCGCCCACGTTGGGAATGTCACGGGTGATCTCCTCGGGGCCCTGCTTGGTGTCCCGGGCCTCGGTCTCGTTCTCCTCGATGTGGATGGAGGTGAACACGTCCTCCCGGACGATGCGCTCGTTCAGGAGAATGGCGTCCTCGTAGTTGTAGCCCTCCCAGGTCATGAAGCCCATAAGAACGTTCTTGCCCAGGGCAATCTCGCCGTGAGAGGTGGAGGGGCCGTCAGCCAGGGTGTCGTTCAGGTCCACCCGGTCATGGACGTTGACAATGGGCCGCTGGTTGATGCAGGTGCCATGGTTGGAGCGGAGGAACTTGATGAGCTTGTAGGTCTTGACCTGACCGCCGTCGTAGCGGACCGTGATGGAGCTGGCGGACACACGGGTGACCTCGCCGGGGCCCTCGGCCAGGATGGAGACCTCCGAGTCCTGGCAGTTCTTGTACTCCTGGCCGGTGGCCACAATGGGGGCCTCGGTGGTGAGCAGGGGCACGGCCTGCCGCTGCATGTTGGCGCCCATCAGGGCCCGGTTGGCGTCGTCGTTCTCCAGGAAGGGGATCATGGCCGTGGCCACGGACACCATCATCTGGGGAGACACGTCGATATAGTCCACCTGCTCCCGGTCCACCTCCACGATGTCGTTGCGGTGGCGGCAGGTGATGCGGGCATTCACCAGGCAGTTGTTTTCGTCGGTGGGCTCGGTGGCCTGGGCCACGGTGAACTCGTCCTCCACGTCGGCGGTCATGTATTCCACCCGGCCGGTGAGCCGCGCGCCGGTGGCCTTGCCGTTCTCGTCCAGGACCTTTTCCACCTTCCGGTAGGGGGCCTCGATGAAGCCGTAGCGGTTGATGCGGGCGTAGGAGGCCAGGTAGGAGATCAGGCCGATGTTGGGACCTTCCGGCGTCTCGATGGGGCAGAGGCGGCCGTAGTGAGAGTAGTGAATATCACGCACGTCGAAGGAAGCCCGGTCCCGGCTCAGGCCGCCGGGGCCCAGGGCGGACATGCGGCGCTTGTGGGTCAGCTCGGCCAGGGGATTGGTCTGGTCCATGAACTGGCTCAGGGGGGAGGAGCCGAAAAACTCCTTGATGGAGGCGGTGACCGGACGGATGTTGATGAGGCTCTGGGGGGTGACGATATCCAGGTCCTGAATGGTCATGCGCTCCCGGATGACCCGCTCCATGCGGGAGAAGCCGATGCGGAATTGATTTTGCAGCAGCTCGCCCACGCAGCGCAGGCGGCGGTTGCCCAGGTGGTCGATATCGTCGGCGGTGCCCACGCCGTGAGCCAGGCAGTTGAGGTAGTTGATGGAGGCCAGCATGTCGTCCACGATGATATGCTTGGGAATCAGCTCCTCAATGTGCTCCCGGACCGCCTCTTTCAGCTCCTCGCCGCTGTAATGGTTCAGAAGCTCCTGAAGGACGGAGTAGCGGACCTTCTCGCTGATGCCGCACTCCTCCGGGTCGAAGTCCACAAAACCGGCCATGTCCACCATGTGGTTGGAGAACACCTTGACCGGGGTGCCCTCCACATCCAGAAGGGCCTCGTTGACGCCCTTGGCGGTCAGGGCCTGGGCCCGCTCCCGGGTGAGGACCTCGCCAGCCTCGGCGAGAATCTCGCCGGTGGCGGGGTCGGCCACCGGCGCGGCCAGGGCGTGGCCGCTGAGCCGCTGCCAGAGGGACATTTTCTTGTTGAACTTGTAGCGGCCCACCGCGGACAGGTCGTACCGGCGGGGCTCGAAGAAGAGGCTGTTGAGCAGGCTCTCGGCGGAGTCCACCGTGGGGGGCTCGCCGGGGCGCAGCTTCCGGTAAATCTCCAGCAGGGCTTCTTCATAGGTCTTGCAGGAGTCCTTTTCCAGAGTGGCCAGAATCCGGGGGTCCTCGCCGAAGATCTCCAGAATTTCCGCGTCCGTTTTCAGGCCGATGGCCCGCAGCAGGCAGGTGACCGGCAGCTTCCGGTTCTTGTCGATGCGGACATAGAACACGTCGCTCAAATCGGTCTCGTACTCCAGCCAGGCGCCCCGGTAAGGGATCACCGTGGTGGCGTAGGTCACGTTGTCCGCCTTGTCCGCGGTGCGGGAATAGTACATGCCGGGGGAGCGGACGATCTGGGAGACGATCACGCGCTCCGCGCCGTTGATGACAAAGGTGCCCCCCTTGGTCATGATGGGGAAGTCGCCCATGAAGATCTCCTGCTCCTTGATCTCCTCGGTTTCCTTGTTCCGCAGGCGGACCTTCACTTTAATGGGGGCGGCGTAGGTGGCGTCACGGGCCTTGCACTCCTCCACGGAGTACTTGGGAGGCTCGTTCATGGAGTAGTCAATAAAAGAAAGCTCCAGGTTGCCCGCGTAGTCCGTGATGGCGGCCACGTCCTTGAACACTTCCCGCAGGCCCGTGTCCAGGAACCACTGGTAGGAGTTCTTTTGGATCTCCAGCAGATTCGGCATTTCAATGATGGTGTCATGCCGGGCAAAGCTCTTTCGCAGGGTTTTCCCATAGCGGATGTCTTTGACCATGTTAAAAATCACACTCCGTTTCTTCCGCGTTTTTGGCGGTCTGCATCCCGGCCGGGGCCGCCAGAGGGGCGTTTCCGGCGCTTTCGTTCGTCAAAACCGACAAAGCGGCGTCCGGCCGCAAGGGCCGCACACCCGGATGCGTTGTTTTAAGCTGCCGCTTTTCTCTTGCGCTTTTCGGGGAGACGTGGTACACTTCCTAATGTGGGTTGTAATCCCCTTCCGCTCACTTAATTTAATAAAAGCAATTAAGTATACCATAGAAAGAAATATCTGTCAATCACCTTTTGCCGGGGACCGTCGAAAATTTTTTCGCCGGACCGGGCTTTTTTGTTGTCTTCTGTCGAGTTTACAATTTGTTCACATTTTATGTGGGGAGAATCTCTTTCCACATCCGCCGCTTTCTGGTATGATGTAAAGACACTACACCAAAAAGGAGGCGGCCCTTGTGCTATCGTTCTTTTCCGGGCTCTCCAACCGCAACCGGTTTTTGCTGTCCGCGGCCGCGGCAGGGGTGGGCGTGGTCTTCCTGCTCTGCGGGCTGATTTCCGTCTTCCGTCTGTCCGAAGGAGGCGTGGAGGTCAAGCTGGTGCTGGCCCTGCTGGTTGGGGCGCTGATGCTGCTGGCAGTGGCTCTGATCCGGCGGGAGGGGTGCGACATGTCCACGCTGATGCTGGCGCTGCTGCCCCTGGGCGCGGCCTTTTACCTTCGGATTCTGTGTCTGGACTATGTGAGCCCGGAGTATGAGCTGACGCTCGCGCCCTGGGTGGACTTTTTCCGGGACAACGGCTTCTTTGCCGCTGTTCGGGAGCCCATCGGCAATTTCAGCACGCCCTATCTCTACCTGCTGGCCATTTTCTCCATGCTTCCCCTGCCCACAATCTATCTGGTGAAGCTGTGCGTCATGCTGTTTGACCTGCTGCTGGCCTGGGGCGGCATGCGGATTGTCCGGGTGTTCCGGCCCCAGAGCCGGATGCCGGAGGCCGCCTTCCTGCTGCTGTTTTTGCTGCCCACGGTGGTGCTCAATGGCGTTCTGTGGGGATATGGGGAGAGCATGACGGCCTCGCTGATGCTGCTTTCCCTGGCCTCCGTGCTGGAAAACCACCCCCTCCGGTCGGTGGCCTTTTCCGCCCTGGCCTTCTGCTTCAGCCCCCAGGCGGCCTACGTGCTGCCAGTGCTGGCGGTGGTCTGGTTTGTCCAGCGGGTCCGGCTGAACCATCTGGTCGCCTTCCCGGTCACCGGCCTGGCGGTCATGCTGCCCGCCCTGCTGATGGGGAAGCCCCTGGGGGACATTCTGGGCGTCGCCTACCGGCAGATGAAGCTGGACGGGGCGTTCCTATCATTAAACGCGCCCAGCCTCTTCGCCCTGCTTCCCCAGCCGGAGGGGGGAAGCCTGTTTCTCGCGGTGCTGGGCATTGTCCTGGCCCTGACAGCGGCCTTTGGCATGCTGCTGCTCTGCTTCCGGCTCCGCCGGAGGCTGCGGGACCAGGAATTGATTCTGCTGGCCCTTCTGTTTGCCCTGACCCTTCCGTTCCTGCTGCCCCACACTCGGGAGCGTTACTTCTTCCTGGCGGCGGCTCTGTCGGTGACGATTGCCTGCATCGACCTGCGGCGGCTGCCCACGGCGGCGCTGTGCCAGCTGGCCGTGGTGGGGGGATACTATGCCAGCCTGATGGGGAAGCCTGTGTTTCCCATGTGGCTGGGGGCGCTGATGGTGCTGCTGTCGGTGATCCTGCTGGCGGAAGACTACCTTCCCTGGGACTTCAGCGGACGGCTGGAGGCCCTGTTCAAAGGCTCGAAACGCAGAGAGCGCAAGGGTTCGGAGGGTTCCGCCCCAGGCGGGAAGAGGGGGGCTCAGAAGGCGGAGGAAAAAATTTCGGGAAATTTTTAAAAAACCTATTGACAAATTGGGACTAGGCGGATATAATAATCCATGCTGATTCCGTCCGGTGCAGTCGGCGGAAGCTGAGATAAGCGGCTGTGCTGGAATTGGTAGACTGGCAAGCTTGAGGTGCTTGTGTCCGAACGGGCGTACGGGTTCGACTCCCGTCAGCCGCACCAGCTCTTCCTTTGGAAGTCAGCGAAGTTCATAGTTGCGCGAGTGGTGGAATTGGTAGACTCGCTGGCTTCAGGTGCCAGTGTTCGCAAGGACGTGCGGGTTCGACTCCCGCCTCGCGCACCAGACAGGACTTTGGTCCTGTCGATGCGAGCGTAGCTCATCTGGTAGAGCGCCACCTTGCCAAGGTGGAGGTAGCGAGTTCGAGCCTCGTCGCTCGCTCCAAAAGAGCGCGGAAAGCAAACGGTTTGCTTTCCATCCGGCGACATAGCCAAGTGGTAAGGCAGGGGTCTGCAAAACCCCGATTCCCCAGTTCAAATCTGGGTGTCGCCTCCAACCTGCGCGAAATACGCAGGTGAAAAACACCGCACGAAAGTGCGGTGTTTTTCTATCATAGGACGCTTCTGTTCTCTTTCTTGAACGAAAAAGAACGTTAGGCCTTGTTTGAAAAATGTCAACATGCCCAAGCAGTGGTCCTTTTTCCGCCTGGGCGGCACAATTTTTCCTTGAAATCTTTTTGGATTCCTGCGGAAAAATTGTTTGCCAGACGAAAAAATTCCCCGCTGTTGGGCACATTGCCATTTACCAAACAAGACCTAAACTCCATATTACGCAAAACGTACCCCGCATTCCGCCGCAGTACGCCAGCGTAAAGTTCTTTGCCAAGCTTTCTTTCAAGAAAGCGGAGGAGGAGGTGAGTGGGATGAAGATATTGGCTTTGGAGTCGTCGGCGGTCTCCGCCTCCGCCGCCCTGTGTGAGGACGAGGCCCTGATTGCCCAATCCTTCCAGCACAGCGGCCTGACCCACAGCCGCACCCTGCTGCCCATGGTCCGGGACCTGCTGAGCAGCTGCGGCACAGCCCTGTCCGCCGTGGACCTCATCGCCGTGGCCGCCGGTCCCGGGTCCTTCACCGGCCTACGCATCGGCGTCTCCGCGGCCAAAGGACTGGCCTGGGCGTTGGACAAGCCCTGCTGCGGCGTCTCCACCCTGGAGGCCATGGCGTGGAGCCTGGCCCATGTGGAGGGTGTCATCTGCTGTGCCATGGACGCCCGGCGGGGCCAGGTGTACAACGCCCTGTTCGAGGCGAGGGACGGCGTGCCCGTCCGGCTGACGGAGGACCGTGCCATCAGCGCGGAGGACGTGTTCCGCGGTGAATTTGGAAAAAAAATTGGTTTCCTGGTTGGAGACGGCGGAAAGCTGTGTTATAATGTGGCTGGTGAACTTGGCCTGACCCCGAGGCTGGCGCCGCCTCACCTGCTGTATCAAAGCGCCTGGGGCGTTGCCAGGGCCGCGCTGGAATGCGCGCGGCGCGGGGAGACAACTGCCGCCGAAGGGCTTGTCCCTGTCTATCTCCGCCTGTCTCAGGCAGAACGGGAGAGACTGCGGAACGAAAAGGAGAGCTGAAAATGGAAATGAACAAAGTACACATCCTGGACCATCCTCTGCTTCAGCACAAGGTGTCCATCCTGCGGGATGAGAACACCGGCGTCAAGGACTTCCGCGAGATTGTCTCTGAAATCGCCAGTCTGATGTGCTACGAGGCCACCCGTGACCTGCCTCTGGAGGAGGTGGAGATCAAGACGCCGGTGGCCGTGGCCAAGGTGAAGGTGCTGGCGGGCAAGAAGCTGGCCATTGTGCCCATCCTCCGGGCTGGATTGGGCATGGTGGACGGCATTGTGACCCTGATTCCCTCGGTGAAGGTGGGCCATATCGGCCTGTACCGGGACCCCAACACCCTCCAGCCGGTGGAATATTACTGCAAGATGCCCAACGATATCGCGGAGCGGGAAGTCATCGTGCTGGACCCCATGCTGGCCACCGGCGGTTCCGCCTCCGCGGCCATCACCTTCCTGAAGAATTACGGCTGTAAGAATATCAAGCTGATGAACATTCTGGCCGCGCCGGTGGGCGTGGAGCGGGTCATCGCCGACCATCCCGACGTGGATATCTACTGCGCCGCGCTGGATGAAACGCTGAACGATCACGGCTATATCGTGCCCGGCCTGGGCGATGCGGGCGACCGGATTTTCGGCACCAAGTGAGAACGAACGGGTGACGCGCTCTGCTGGCGCTGAAGTGGTGGGACTGGCCCCGTGAGCGGATTGCGGCGTGGATTCCCGCAATCCAAGCCGGACAATTAGAGTTGCTCCAGCCAAAAGAACCCCCGTTTGCCGGACCCTTCGGTCCGGCAAACGGGGGTTTATCATGCTGGTTTAGATCGGATACCAGCGAATCTCATTGGCCTCCAGTCCGGCGTCGAAGGAGCCGCCGTCCCGGAACACGGTGGTGCTCTGGGGCTCATAGGTGTTGTTGACCACGCAGAACTTTCCGCTTTCCACAAAGGCGTGGACCTCCACATTGAAGTTGGTGGAAAACCACTTGTGGAGCTCCTCTTCCCCGTGGGCGCTCCACAGGATGGAGCGGTAGAGCACCCGGCTGTTCTCGAAGGAGTAGGGCAGTCCGGAGAGGTACACGCCCCGGCCCTTGCCGAAGTCCTGAACCGCCATCTGAACCTCTTTGTCCCGCTGAACCAGCACCTGAGCGCCCTCCAGGGCGTAGATGCTCTTCTTCCCTTCTCCAAAGTTCATGGGACCTGTGCAGTCAGCCAGAATGAAGTGGTCCGGATGCTCCTCCCAATTGTACTTGTCGTAATTGAGGGTAAACCCGGTTTCCTTCTCCACGCCCAGCACATTGGCGAGCTGCAAATACCGGCCCTGATACTGGTGGCCCGCAGGCTCGCCCACGCCGATGAAGCCGCCGCCCTTCCAGACAAATTCCTTCACCGCCGCGGAAATCCGAGGATTCTCCCAGACCGCGCCGCCAGTGTGGGCGGTGTCGCCGTCGCCCACGTTGAGGAGCACATCCACGTCCTCCAGCACCTTGGGGTCCGCCTCAATCTCGTCAAAGCTGAGGAAGCGAACGTCGAAGGGCGCGCCGGACAGGGCCTCAATCACCCCGGCGTAGGAGTAATTCTGCTTCTGATAGAGTGCGTGATGGACCATGTGGCAGCCCCAGGACCGGGCCCTGCCCCAGCTGTTGAGGACCGCCACCCGCTTGACGCAGTAGGGCTTTGCCCCGCCGATGTTGTTGTAGAGCTGCCGGAACTCTTTGCACACGCTCTCCACGTAGCGGACGAACTCCGGGAACTGGCAGGCCAGCTTCAGATACCCTCCATAGCCAATCCGGTCAATGGGCTTGCGGAGAATGGCCCGCCGGGCGGTGACCCAGTTCTCCCTGGCCTCTCCCACCGGGTCGCCGCCCTCGTGGAAGGTGTCCGGGAAAAAGTAGGGCAGGAACCTTCCCTCCGTGTACTTCACGCCGGGGATATCGGAAATCAGCCGCAGCGTGGATCCATTGCCCACGCTGCCCACCACCGCGTCCAGCCCGATGGTCTTGAACTCGTCCAGGAAGGGCTCGGTGCCGATCCAGTGGTCGCCCAGGAACATCATGGCCTCCTTGCCCAGCTCGTGGGTAATGTCCACCATCTCCTTGGCGAGCTTGGCTACCTCACGGCGCTGGAAGGCCATGTAATCCTTGTATTCCCGGGAGGGAATTCTATACTGATTGTTATAATACCCCTGGTCGATTATAAATTCAGGCCGGAAGGGGTATCCAACCTCCCGCTCAAACTGCTCCAGGATGTAAGGAGACACCGAAGCGGAGTAGCCATACCAGTCCACATACTTTTCCCGTTTCAGCTCGTCAAAGACCAGGGTAAACTGGTGGAAGAAGGTGGTGTAGCGGATCACGTCCACATAGGGATGCTCCGCGATGAACTTCCGCAGCCGCTCCATGGTGAATTGACGGGTCTTGGGCTGGCGGACATCAAAGGTAATCTGGTGCTCGAAGTCCTTCCAGTCGTTGGTGACCGCGTTGTACATGTGAACCGGGTCCCAGATGAGGTAGGCCAAGAAGCTGACCGTGTAATCGTGGAAGGGCTCGGGGCTGCTGATGGCCACGCGGCCGGTCTTCGTGTCATAGGACCAGGCGGAGGGGTCCAGGGGCAGGCCGGTGGTGCGGTCCATGACTTCCCACCAGCGTTTCATGTCGTCCCGTGTGTTGACAGCCATGAGCTCCTGGCTGACGCCCTGCATGAGGGGAATTTCCAGCGGGCCGCCGCTGGCGGTGTGGAAGCCGGTCATGATGTAGCATTGCTGGACCTCGTCGGGGTTGGCTCTGGCCCATTCGTTATCCTTCCGGGTGGTGTAGTAGGTGGAGTAGACCTTGGCGTCCACGCCTTTCAAATCCTCCGGGTAATCGGTGCCGTCGCAGTCCCGAATGGCGTCAGCGCCCCAGCGCTTCAGCAGCTCCAGGGTTTCCGGCACCACGTCCACGTCCGTGGGGATTGTCACCCGTCCAAACTCTTTTTTCTCCATAATCTCTCCTCTGTGGTTGTTCATTCTTTTCTTGAAAGAAAAGAATCAAAAGAACTTTAAACTGGTTCTAGACTGGCAAACGGGCATAGTTTAAAGTTCTTTTTGCTTCTTTTCACCCTAAAGGGTGTGGACTCCACTAAGCTTTTGCTTCGCAAAAGCAAGTGTCGTTCAATCTTACAAGAAAAAGAAGAGAATCCTATTTCGTCTTTTTATTCTTCGGTTCCTGGAAGCGCTGGTTGTAGAGGTTCAGGGTGGCCAGCAGGAAGGCCACGCCCAGCAGCATGAGCAGCAGTCCGCCCATCTGGCCGGTCAGGGTCCAGCCGAAGACCAGCAGGCCGATTCCGGCAGCGAAGGTGACCAGCATCAAAAGGGAGCGCAGCTTCAAATGATTTTCCCAATAATTCATGGTTCCACCTTATCCTTTCAGACCGCCCACGGTCATACCCTGAGTCAGCTTCTTCTGCACGCAGATGTAAAGAATCAGCGTGGGCAGCATCACCAGCACCAGACCGGCGTACATCATGCCGTACTGGGCGGAGGACTGCTGCGCCTGCATCAGGTTGAGGAGGCCCACCGGCAGGGTTTTCTGACCGGTGGCGCTGCTCATCAGCGTCATGGAAATGATGTACTCATTCCAGAAGGAGAGGAAATTGAACAGAATGATGGTGATAATGGAGGGCTGAGCCATGGGGAAGATAATGCGGACCATGGTGGCCCCGTAGCCCGCGCCGTCGATGTAAGCGGCTTCCTCGAAGTCGTGGGGCAGGGTGGCGAAGTAGCCGGACAGCAGATAGATGGTGAAGGGCAGGGCGGTGGAGGCGTAAACAATGGCCATCACCACCAGATTGTTCAGCAGAAATCCGCCGCCCAGAAGCTTCTTCAAAAAGGCGTCTCCGTCCCGCAGCATGAGGAAGATGGGCACCACGATGTAGTTGACGTTGATAAACAGGCCCGCCATGAAGCAGGTGTTGAGGAACTTCCGGCCCCGGAACTGGAACCGGGCCAGGCAGTAGGCGGCCGGCAGGGCCACCACCAGCAGAATGGCCAGGGCCAGGGCTGTGACCAGCACGGAGTTGATCATATAGCTGCCCATGCTGGCCGAATTCCAGGCGTCAACAAAGTTCTGCCAGTAGAACCCGGCGGGCAGGGTCCAGGGGTTGCCGTAAAACTCGCTGTTCTGCTTGATGGAGGCCAGGAACACCCAGGCCACAGGCACCACAATCATCACCGCCAGGGTGATGAGGGCCACATAGATAAAAATTTTAACAAGGGTATCCGCAGAAAGCCCTTTTTTCTCCTTTTTCATTTCCAAATCCCCCCTGTCACATTTCCAGAACGTCCCGCTTTGTGACCAGATTCACCAGGGCCGAAAGCAGGAAGGAGAACAGGAAAATCACCACGCCGGCAGCCATGGCGTAGCCATACAGTCCGGCGTCCTTCTGGTTGTACATGAAGCTCAGGGCCACGTCAGACATGCCCTTGGCCACCATGGCCTTGACGAAGAGGAAGGCCATATTGATGGTGGAGATGATGAAGAAGGTGAGTGTGGTCCGGATGTTGGTCCAGATGAGGGGCAGGGTGATCTGGAAGAACTCGGTAATCCGGCCCGCGCCGTCCAGGCTGGTGCTCTCGTAGAGGCTTTCCGGCACGGCGGACATGGAGGCCATGTACATAACCATGTAGTAGCCGATAGCCTGCCAGACCATGGCGATGATGATGCTGACGATGACCATGGGCTGGTCCTTCCAGAGGACCATGACGGTCTGGCCGGACAGCATGGACAGGATGCTGTTGAGCATGCCGTTCTCCGGCTTGTAGATGGCGGAGAAGATACCGGCGATGACCACGATGGAAAGGATGTTGGGGATGTAGAAGATGACGCGGAACAGGTTCTGCCCTTTGATTTTCTCCCGGGTCAGGATACCGGCGAACAGCAGGGCAAAGAAGAAGGTGACAAGGGTCACGACGGCGATAAGCAGAATGGTGTTCTGCATGGAGGCGATAAACTTGGCGTCGCCGAGGAGGATCTTGAAGTTATCCAGGCCCACGAAGGTTTCCGTAGGCGAGTAAGCGCCCCGCTCAAAGAGGGACATGCGGAACACGTTGATGGTGGGCAGAATCATAAAAATAAGAAAGAGAATCGCGGCCGGACCGACACACAGCGCGATAAACCGGCTGCGGCCTTTGCTTCGCTGCATAAAATCACTCCTTTCTCTTCTTTTTCTTGAAAGAAAAAGAAGCAAAAAGAACTTCAAACTGCGGTTTATTGGGAATCGTTGCAACATTTTCGGGCGAAAAGAAGCAAAAAGAACTTTAAACCGCGCTCTTCTGCCAATCGCACGAAATTGTAGGGCCCGATGACCTCACCGGGCGAACCCCACGGCCCTCCTGAGGGCAGACCACCCTTGAGAACCTCCGCAGTACGCCAGCATAAAGTTCTTTGCCAAGCTTTCTTTCAAGAAAGCGGGAGGCGGCGGTGAGCAAACGCTCACCGCCGCCTGCATTACGGACGTATCAGCATTGGGTGTGAAGTTTCGATCCTATCCCGGAATCCGGCGCGCGCAGATTGCGCCGTCAGATGTTTTGTCAAGGGAAGCCGAAACCGCAGGCAATCCTTTAGCCCATGAGATGCTCCCGCATCTGATCGCTGGCTTCCTTCACGCCGGCAATCCAGTCCTCCTTGGTGAGAGTGCCGCTGACCAGGCCGTTGAACGGATCCTGGAACTCCTCACGAACGGAACCCAGACCGGGCACCGCCTCGTAGGCCGCGAAGCCGCCCATGGCCGCCTCAGCGCCGTTGTCGTAGATGGCGTAGAACATCTTGTTGTCGCCCTCCAGGTTGCCGGTCAGACCGGGCACGGGCTGAATCGCGCCGCCCTTGGCGAAGATGGCGCAGGCTGTGTCGCTGTACAGGAAGGCCACGAACTGCTTGGCAGCGTCCATGTGGGGCGCCTCGGCGGGAATCCACGCCTGCTCCAGCCAGCAGTAGCTGACGCCCGCGCCGCCAGCCTTGGCGGCGGGCAGAGCGGTCATGCCCCACTTGAAGCCGTCAGCTCTGGGGGCCTCCGCCATCTCGCCCACGACCCAGGTGCCGTTGGGCATGAACAGCGCCTTGTTGTCCAGCACCAGCTGCTGGTTCTGGGTGAAGTCCTGGTCGTTGGCCTGGGCAGGGGTGATGGGGTTGGTGTACCCGGCCAGCTTGGCGGTGATGTCAAAGAACATCTGCGCCTCAGGGGTATCCCAAATGCCCTCCTCATAGCGCAGCGCCTTGTTGTAGAAGTCAACGCCGCCCGCGGAGTAGAGCATGGAGGGGATAAAGGTGTCAAAGTAGCCGGTGGTGGGGTAAGTAAAGAGGTACATGTTGGGGTCTTCCGCCTGAGCCTTGTCGCCCAGCTCCCACATCTCGTCCCAGGTGGTGGGAACGGTCCAGCCCTTCTCCTCGAAGAGGCCCGCGTTGTAGAACAGGCCGCAGGGAGAGTAGAACATGGGGGCCAGATAGGTCTTGCCGTCGCCGTAGGGATTGGTGATGGAGGTGTCGGTAAAGCCGGGGACGATCTTGTCAGAG
>JAAWCD010000067.1 GCA_022793095.1 Oscillospiraceae bacterium
GGACATCCGCAACAAGCAGGCGTTCATCGCCGACATCGCCAAGGACATCCCGCCCCACTATGACGCTGCCCACTGGGAGGCGTACCCCACCCGCGAGAAGTACCAGGAGCTGGAGCGCATCCGGGAGGCTAACAGCCGCATCGAGCGGGCAAAGGCGTTCCGGGAGGGCTTCGAAGCTAAGAAGCGGGGCCTGGAGGCGGAGCGGGACATCCAGCTTGCTGCCGTCGCACAGGACATTTCTGCCCAGCGGGAGAGCATCACCGGCGACATTCAGCGGCTGGAGGCCCAGCTCACCGCCGCACGGGAGAAGCGGGACGGCCTCGCCCAGCGGCAGAAGGAGCGGGAGGAATTGGAACTCGCCCGGTTCCGCGAGTCGCTGGCCAAGCTGGAGCGGGACGTGGGCGTGGCGGACCAGTACGCTGGGCAGGAGGTTCAGGACACCTACGCACTGTCCGCCGAGCTGGATGAGGCGGAGCAGATGCGCAGCCACCTGAACGAGTATCGCCGGATGCGGGATATGCAGACGGAGTTGGACGAGCTGACCGAAAAGTCGCAGGCGCTGACCGACAAGATCGAGCTGGCGCGTGAGCTCCCCGCGACAATCTTGGCCCAGGCTTCCATCCCTGTGGAGGGCCTGACGGTGAAGGACGGTGTGCCGCTGATCCACGGCCTGCCCATCAGTAACCTCTCTGACGGTGAGCTCCTTGAGTTGTGTGTGGACATCACGGTCAGCAAGCCCGGTCAGCTGGGCATCATCCTAGTGGACGGCGCGGAGCGGCTGGACAGCATGAGCCGGGAGCGGCTCTACGCCAAGTGCAAGGCCAAGGGCCTCCAGCTGATCGCCACCAGAGTAACAGATTCTAAGGAGATGGAGGTAATCGAATTATGATGCCCAAAGACAAACTGCGGCAGCTGACCGGGGACGAGCGCTTGGGGCAGATGCGGGAATCGGAGTATCTGGGCGCGGAGGACATTGACGATGACCTGGAGCCCGTCCTAACAATTTCCGGCCTCTGGAACGGCATGGTGACGCTTCAGAGGGGCAAGGAGAATAAGGACGTCCTGTCCTTTGCGGAGGAGCGCGTCCCTGGTATCATGCAGGTCCGACCTATGATCGTCAATTCCACCAACCGGAAGGTCCTCCGTAAGCTGTTCGGGGACGCAAAAGCGTCCACGCTGGTGGGAAAGCAGATCCAGCTCTACATCGACCACAAGGTTCGGGATCCTCAGGACGGTGGGCTGACGGACGGAATTCGCATCCGCCCCTACAAACCACGCGTCCAGCAGCGCCAGCCTGTCCCGCCCTGCACGGACTGCGGAAACCCGATTCAGCCCGCCATGGGCAAGCCTGCCGATTGGCTGGCGGCTTATACCACGAAGAACTACGGTGTCCCACTGTGCGCGGAATGCGCCCAAAAGCGCAAGGATGCGGCAGCGGCGGAATCGACCCACACAACTGAAGAAAGCGAGGTAACCGAGCATGGCGGAGATGAAGAACATTCCAGCGGTGACGGCGAAGAATTACTTTGACCCTGATATTGAGATGGCCTATATGAGCTCCACTCAGGTTAAGAATTTCATGCGCTGCGAGGCGGCAGAGCTGGCCCGGCTGAAGGGGGAATATCGGCCCGCCGCGACTACGGCCATGCTGGTGGGCAGCTATGTGGATGCCCACTTTGAGGGGAGCCTCGATGTGTTCCAGGCCCAGCACCCGGAACTGTTCAAGCGGGACGGGACACTGAAGGCGGAGTTCTCCCGCGCCAACGACATCATCAGCCGCATGGAAGCGGACGAACTGTACAGCCTTCTGATGTCCGGCCAAAAACAGGTCATTCGCACCGGCGAGATCGCCGGAGTTCCCTTCAAGGTCAAGATCGACAGTCTGCTGGACGGGGATACCTGCGCGGAGATTGTCCGGCGGTTCCCGGACACAGCTGCCGTAATGGGCCTTTGCGATGGGGCCATCGTGGATCAGAAGGTCATGTGCAGCTTGAAGAGCGTTTGGGACGGCGAAGAGCGGGCCTGCGTGCCCTTCTGGAGAGCCTGGGGGTATGACGTTCAAGGCGCCATCTACCAGGCCGTTGAGGGGCATTTGTGGCCTTTCCTGCTGGCTGTCGGCACCAAGGAGGATGAACCGGACCTGCGAGCAATCCATATCCGGGACGAGGTCCTATCCCCCAAGCTGGCGGAGATTGAGGATGTTGTTCCCCATTTCCAAGCTATCAAAGAGGGCCGGGAGGCTCCGCACCGCTGCGAGTGCTGCGCCTACTGCCGTGCCACCCGGAAACTGAACAGGATCATCGACGCCGAGGAACTGGAGGCTCCCTATGGGGAGGCAGAGGATTGATTGATCTTGTCGATCAAGTCAAAAGCCTCGTAACAATCCAGGAGGTGGCGGAGCATTACGGCTTCCACCCAAACCGGGCCGGATACATATGCTGCCCATTCCACCGCGAAAAGACTGCCAGTCTTAAACTCTACAGCGATCAGCGCGGGTGGTGTTGCTTTGGCTGCCATGCCGGCGGCACGGTGATCGATTTTGTAATGAAACTGTTTGATATCCCATTCCGTCAGGCGATTCTGCGCATTAATGCGGATTTTGCCTTGGGGCTTACATGGGATAAACCTGACCCGGCGGTGCGGTCTGCTGTCTTGGAGGCCCGCCGCCGGGAGGCCCAGCGGAAAGTGGAGTTGGAACGGTTGGAGGAAAAGCACCGGGAACTGGCTGCGGAGCATCGGTACTGGTGGGATGTGCTGAAACATTTTGCTCCCACCAGAGAAGATTGGGAGGCTGGGTATATCCATCCGCTTTACTGCGAAGCGGTGAAAAAGCAGCCATATTTGGAATACCTGCTGGATGAACTGGAAGAAATTTTGGAGGTGAAAGCGGACCGTGGAAGAAAAGGCACTACCGCCGGGAAACACAGTCCCGGCGGCCCCGGACAAACGGCCTGACTTTTCCCTGACGGACTTCAAAGAGGGCCGGGTATTTGAATGGCTGACCGGCTTGAAATCCGGCTACCAGCAGGCCATGGAGGAACAGGCGCTTGCAGACCTCGCCAAGGAACTCGGCTTTAAGGGCTTTGCCAGGTGCCTGAGAGAGTACAGGAAAGAATTAAGGGCCGTTTCCCTGTCCGTTGTCCGGGACGATAGGATCTCTGAATTTTTCGACCAGGCTTTGGAACTAAACGTTGGAGAATGGACGGCAGACGAGAGCGGCATCTGGCGGCACGCCCAGGGCGGCGGGATCACATACGCCTGCACCCACCCGATCATGCCGGTGGAAAAGCTGGTGTCCATTGATACGGGCATGGTCAAGGTCAAGTTGTGGTACCGGCGCAGCTACTCAGACCGCCGGCCATGGTCGGAGATCGTAGTCCCCATGAGCCGAATATCCAAGGCTGCCGACATCGTGGCCCTGTCGGATTGCGGCATTTCGGTCACCAGCGGGGAGCGGGCGCAGGCGTTGGTGGACTTCCTGCGGGACGCCATCGACAAGAACCAGGATATCATCCCGGAGGTCAAGGCCGTTTCCCGTATGGGCTGGAACGAGGAGGGATTTTCCCCCTATGTAGGGGGTGTAGCCTTTGACAGTGCGGACAGTTTCCGCCCAATCTATAAAGCCATAGGCCAGATTGGGAGTCTTGAAAACTGGCTTACAGTGGCCCTGAACGTCCGCTCCTATAGCTTGACCGCCCGCATTGTACTGGCGGCATCCTTTGCCTCGGTTCTGGTGGAACCGCTTGGATGCCTTCCGTTTTTTGTCCACCTGTGGAGTGGGGACAGCGGCACTGGCAAAACCGTGGCGCAGATGCTGGGGGCATCCGTGTGGGCAAACCCCACCGCAGGCGGCGCGTACTTCCAGACATTCAAGAGCACATCCGTGGGCGTGGAGTTGATGGCCGGATTCCTGCACTCGCTCCCCCTGTTTCTGGACGAACTGCAGCTGGCCAAGGATCGCCACGGGCGGATTAAATTCAACGTGTACGAACTGGCGGCGGGTTCAGGGAAATTGAGAGGAAACAAATCCCTTGGTCTGGACTACACGCCCAAATGGGCCAACTGCTTCATCACCTCTGGGGAATCACCGCTGGTTGAAGAAACCGATGGAGCCGGTGCGGTCAATCGCGTAGTGGATATTGAGTGCCGCTATGGAGAGCCTGTCATTAGGGACGGACGCCACACCGCCAACGCATTGAAAATGAACTATGGCCACGCTGGGAAGCTGTTCATCGCCCACTTGTGTGAAGACGGCGAGATAGATCGGGTGCGGGAGCTCTACGATAAAAACTATGACGCCTGCATTCAAAGCGACACCACCGAAAAACAGGCGATGGCGGCGGCCCTGATTATTACCGCAGACCAGCTTGCTACAGAATGGATTTTTCACGATGACCGTGCCCTGGTTATCTCTGAGTTAGGCGAGTTTCTGAAGGAAAAGAACGAGGTCAGTGTGTCTGAGCGTGGCTACGAGTATATGTGCGGCTGGGTGGCGGCTCATGTGAATCAGTTTCGGGAAAATGTGGAGCGCGGTGACCGTTACGGCGTCATCGAGGGTGATATAGCCATTATCAACCGCACCGTCTGGAACAAGGCGTGTGAGGAAGCCGGAATATCGTCCAAGACGCTGCTCAGCCATTTGAAGTCCAAGGGGCTGATCGACACAAGGAGCAAGGGCTATACAAAGACAAAGCGCATCGACGGTATGGCAGTAGATTGCGTCTGGCTGCGTCTGCCGCCGGATGATGGAGAGGGAAATAACTACGATGATGAACTGCCCCTTTGAGGACCAGGAAAGCAATGCTTGTGGTACTTTGAAAATTGTCCCACCAGAAAGCCCCACAGAGAAAAGCCCCTGTTTCCAAATACTCCGCGCATTCCGCGGGACTTGTGGGACTGTGGGACTTTCCCCAATACCTACTATGCGTGCGCGAGAAAAATAATGCGTTTGGGTGGTAGAAAAATTTTCCCTCCTGCGCATATGAAAAAAACGGGGGAAAAGTCCCACAATCCCACGGAAACGATAAAAGCCACATGGCGCAAGGGATTTTACGCGCAGGACATTTGCGGGACATAAAAAAGAAGCGTCCCACAGTTCCACGAAAGGAGGACCAACATGGAATTAAGACCATACCAACAGGATTGCATTTCCACCATCGAAACCCAGCCCCCCGGCTCCTACCTGGTGCAGATGGCCACGGGGCTGGGCAAGACGGTCACCTTCGCCAACCTGCCCCGGCACGGGGAGCGGATGCTGATCCTCAGCCACCGGGAGGAACTGGTGGAGCAGCCCCGGAAATACTTTGACTGCAGCTATGGTGTGGAACGGGCCGGGAGCCACGCCAACGGCGAGGAGGTGGTCAGCGCATCGGTGCAGAGTCTGGTGCGTCGGCTGGAGCGGTTCAGCCCATATGACTTCGGCCTGATCATCTGCGACGAGGCCCACCACGCCGCCGCCAATACCTACCGGAAGATCTTTGAATACTTCCAGCCGCTGAAACTGGTCGGCTTCACAGCCACGCCCAACCGCGGCGACAAGATACGCCTGAGCGATGTGTTCCAGAAGATTATCTTCCAACGGGACCTCCGCTGGGGGATACAGAACAAATACCTGTGCGACATCCTGTGCAAGCGTGTGGACATCGGCTATGACCTGCGGGCCGTCCACACCCGCAACGGCGACTACGCCCCCGGAGAACTGGACGAAGCCATGGAGGGCACGGCGGACGCCATTGCACAGACCTACCGGGAACACGCTGCCGGCGCCACGCTGATTTTCGCCGTCAGCGTCCACCAAGCAGAGGAGATTGCCGGGCGCATCAAGGGAGCCGTGGTAGTGACCGGCGAAACTAAGGACCGCGCTACCATCATCGAAGCCTTCACCGCCGGGGAGATCCCCTGCATCGTCAACTGCATGGTGTTCACCGAGGGGACGGATATCCCCAGGGTGGAGACGGTCATCGTGGCCCGGCCTACCCAGTCAGAAAGCCTGTATGCCCAGATGGTGGGCCGCGGCCTGCGGTTGTACCCCGGCAAGGAGCGGCTGGTGCTGATCGACTGCGTGGGTGTCACCGGGAAAGCCTCCCTCTGTACGGCACCGAGCCTGCTGGGGCTGGACCTGAGCAATATCCCGGCACGGAAGGCCACGGAGATACAAGGGGACCTGTTCGACCTGCCCCTGAAGATCGCCGCCGCTGGCGACTGCCCGGAGAGCTGGATCAGGAACGTGGAGATCGTCGACCTCTGGGCCCAGGAGCAGAAGTACAACACCCACGACATCAACTTCTTCAAGATGCCGGACGGCGAAATGGTGGTATCCCTGACAGACGGCAAGAGCCTGACGATTCCCTGCCCCAACTCCCTCGGCCTTGTGCATATGCCGGATGGCTCCCAGGTCGGGATGCAGGAGGCCATTGACCGGGTATACCTGGAACTCCTGAATGACTATGCGGACTGCCGCCAGTTGTGGGACTTGGAATCGGTCAGGCGGTGGGGCAAGGCCCCGGCCACGGACAAACAGGTCGCCATCATCCAGAGACGGTGTAAAGGCTTCGACACCGCTGGTCTGAGCAAGGGTGACGCCAGCCAGATTCTGAACCGGCTGTTTAACGCACCAAAAAAGAAAGGGCGGCAGAGCGCGTGAAGCGGAGGTGACAAAACATGGCACGGAATAAATATCCTGGTCGCTGCTATTGCTGCGGAGAATGGATAGAACCTGGCTACGGCCACTTTGAGAAGGTCCGCAATCCGGTACCGGGGGAACCCAAGTGGCGTATCAAATGCGTCAAGTGCGCCAGCGGACGAGTGCTGACGGATAAAGACCCCGGTGTAATTTGGGCGCAAAAGGCTGTAAAGGAGGCGCGAACATGACGGAGGCCCAGCACCAAGCGATGGTCATGAAGTGGTCTCAGCAGCCAGAAATCCGCTCCAGGTGGCCGGAGTTGGCCTTGCTCTACCACATCCCCAACGGCGGCACACGGGACGCCATAGAGGGCCACCACCTAAAGCAACAAGGCGTCAAGCGCGGCGTTCCTGACCTGTGCCTTCCGGTTGCGCGGGGGAACTACCACGCTCTGTACATCGAGCTCAAGACCGGCACCGGGCGGGCCACGACGGAGCAGAAGTGGTGGGGTGAGCGACTCAAATGCCAGGGGAATATGTGGCAGGTCTGCCACGGCTGGGAGGCGGCGGTAGCCACACTGGAGCGGTACCTGTCCCTTCCCGATGAGGCTGCGCTATGAGCACCCCGGAACCAGGCTATGCCTTCCCCTGGGAGCGGGAGGCAATGCAGGGTGCCGAGATGCCGGACGGGTTGTCTATCCACGACCAGATGGCCTACATATCCCTGCGAACCCTCTACCACGATTTCCACGAAAAGCGACTGAATCGGGCAACGGCATCCGCCGAAAAACGGCGTATCTTCGGGGCCTGGGACAAAGCAAAGCGCACGGCGGAGTTTGAGTGCAAGCTGGCGTTCTTCCATGCACAGCTGTACAAGGATACCGAGGGGGCAAAAACAGCGGTCAGGAAAAACCCCAGCCCTGAGAACGCAATCAGACTGTGCAACGTGCTAGATGGGCTGGAGAAGTGCAGACCAGAGGAAACTGCGCCATAGTTAAAGTCAATTCCCAAATGTTTGTGAATAATGCTGATATTGACATTTCGAGTGAACTGTGCCAGCTGGCACATACCCGGCATCAAGGAGGCCCTCGCTATGATCCTGGAGCGGTGGGGCGACGTCCGGCTGATCGAGGTTCGGGAAATCAGGCCGGAACAGATCCGAATGGAACGATTTTGACAAGGAGAGGAGCGGGAGACCTCTGAGGGCGGCAACGCTCCAGAGATGTCCGCGCCCTTTACGGCTGGGAGGCTAACCCGTGGGTCTGGGTGATCGAGTTCGAGCGATGCGAGAAGCCGAAAGGAGACTGATTCAATGAAACTGTTAAAGAAAGGCGACCCATGCCCCTGCTGCGGGAGCCCCATCCCGACCGATGACCTGGAACGGCTGCTTCTGTTGAGCTGGCTGGCGCAGTATCCGATGATCCGGGACGTCATCCTGCACAGGCCGGATGCACTGGAACCGCCCCCGCGCTGGGCGGACCACATGATACAGCGATTTACCAAAACAGAGTGAACACTATGACGTTGTACAAATGGGAACAGGTGAAATTCCCAAACGTTTGTGAATTTGGAGGTTTTACAAAATGACAGCGAAAGAATTAGCTGAAATGCTCTCCGGCCGCAAGTACGGCATGGAGATTACTTCGGAGGAGGCACGAGCCGCAAAGGACGCCGGCTTGGTCGTGGTGTATGGGTACTCCGATGACAACGTGGAGTTCTCCGGGGCCATCGATGAGGAGGTCGGGGCCTATGAGGACACCACCATCTACCTCACCAAGGACGGGATTCTGGAAGAACCCGCCTGCAATGATGCGGAGAACTGTACCTGCCCCTACTTCGAAGCGGCAAAGAACTCCGCAAAGACCATCATGGCCATCTGGCGCGACGGCGAGAGGCCGAGCAGAGTATTCTCCACCGACATCCCCCACGAGACCTTCACCATCGTGGATGACGGTGAACCGTGGTGCATCGGGATCGTGTTCAGCATGGCGGATCTGGGGGTGACGGTATGAACCTCAAGCCGTGCCCGTTCTGCGGTTCGCATGACATCGCCGTCATGCGGGAGGGCAAGAGCGATAAGAACGCCGCTTATCGGGTGGTGTGCCGCCACTGCAAAACCAGAGGCCCGAAGTTTTGGGTGCAGCCCTGGCATGATACCAAGTTTGTCGCCCAGGGGCAGGCTGAGGCGGCCTGGAATAAGCGGCCGGGCCGGAGGGAAGCGTCGTGAAATACTGCTGCAATGAATGCAAGAACAAGGGCTGCCCCGTTAACTACAAAAATGCGCCCAAGGGAGCGCCGATTCAGCTCACTGCCCTTTGCGGCTCGAAACAATGCGCAGGGTACAAGCGCCCGTGAGGCGGGGATGAAAAGTGAACGCTGTGATTAAGTACCCCGGTGCGAAGTGGTCGCTGGCCCATTGGATCATCGACCACTTCCCCCAGCACCACAGCTACCTGGAGCCGTTCTTCGGCAGCGGGGCGGTGCTGTTCACCAAGCCTCGCTCCAATATTGAAACAGTCAACGACCTGGACAGTGATATAGTAAACCTGTTCTACTGGATTCGAGAGGAGCCGGAGCGACTGGCACGGCTAATCCACTGGACTCCGTATGCCCGTGAGGTCTACGACAGGGCCTTTGAGATGCAATACACAGAAACTGATCCATTACGCCGAGCAGCTGATTTTTGCGTCCGCATGATGCAGGGTCACGGCTTTCGCACCACCGGCGAGAAGGTTGGATGGAAGAACGATGTCCAAGGCCGGGAACGGGCCTACGCTGCCAAGGCGTGGATGGAGATGCCGGATAATATCCTGCAGGCGGCAGAGCGGCTACGAGGCGTGCAGATTGAACACAGCCCTGCGGTGGGCTTGATTCGGCGTTTCAACTTTCCCAATGTGCTGATTTACTGTGATCCGCCCTACCTGCGCTCCACCCGGCACATGAAAAAGCAATACCGGCATGAGATGACCGATGAAGACCACATGGAGCTGCTGGACGCTTTGAAAGCCCACCAGGGGCCTGTGTTGATCAGCGGGTACGCCAGTGAGATGTACGACTCAGCGCTGAATGGGTGGCGCAGAGAAACTACAACAACTACGGATCAGACCAGCCGAGTGAGGCAGGAGGTCTTGTGGATGAACTTCGAACCCAGCAGACAAGAGAGCCTTTTCTGAAAGTGGAGGGGAACCATGAGCGAGAAAAAATACATTGATAGCCGCGGCTGGAAGTACCAGGTCATGCCCGGCCTCGGCGAGAACACCTTTAAGGCCCGGTACCAGCAACCGGAGAAAAATGGCGATATTGGTTGGAAGGGGCTGGCCGCCGTCCCGTGGCGCGGAAGCCGTGAGGAAGCCCAGAACGACCTTGACCAGCTGGCCGAGAAGAAAGGGTGGAAGGAATGGATAGATTGAAACTCGCCGCTCCGAGCGGGCTACGGCCTTTGGACCTCGTTACATGTGTGCATAACACAATTACCTGGGCGCAAATCGGCGAGTGGTCTGACCGCTACGAGGCGTCCACACACTTCGAGGTCGGCGACGAGATCAGCGATACATTGAAAACCGGCGAGGAGGTCGTTTTCGTGGTCGTCGGCAAGGATATGTACCATACCCGCGATGTGATCTTTGGTCTGAAAGATTGCCTCAAAACCAAATGGCATATGAACACAACTTATACAAACAAAGGCGGCTGGACTGTCAGTAACATGCGACGGTATCTTAATGAGTGGATTTTTGAGCAGCTACCAGACGACCTGCAAATTATCATTAAGCCGCGTGTGATCCAGAACAGCTTGGACCGGCTTTGGCTTTTCTCTCAAATGGAGATTTTGGGGAACTACGAATTTACAGAAAAGGATACAGATTTCGATGCGCAAATGCCTTATTTTAAGCGGAAGAGCAACCGGGTCAAGGGGCTTGGTAAAGACGGGGTAGCTACACGCTGGTGGGATCGTTCTCACTATGTGGGCAACACTTTAAGTTTCTATCGCATTGACGCTGGGGGCGGCTGCGACGCTGACGCCGCCAACTGCTCGTATGGCGTATCCTTTGGTTTCTGTGTTTAATCTATTCACCCAAGTCGAGAACTGATGGTCTACAATCGAAAGAAGGATGGGAAATGATATTTTTTGACGCTAACTGCCTGTTTAGGTTTTTGCGAGAGCAATATGAGCAATATGGAGGCGACGTAGATATCGCCACCTATGGAATCACCCTGTTCGAGGAAAAGGCAAGCTTCGGGAAAACTGCCAGCGCCGCGATGGAATTTATGGACAGCCTCCGCGGAGGGCGTATAGATGTCAGAGTCCTGGTTGGATTGGAGCCAGTCAAACGGTCTCGCAACGCCAGCTATGGCCTCCGGGAAATGGAATACCGAAAGAAGATTCGCGAGGTCCTGGAAATCGGGTATCAGTACGACATCTGCTGTCTCCCGACACAAAAATCTCACCTGAAAATGTACCGGATCGGGGATTTGTATGTGGTTGGAGGCATCAACCTTGGCAACTCGACCTGGGCTGATAGTGCGGTGGTGCTGGAGCGGCAGGAGGACAAAGAAGCGGTCCAGAGCGTGTTTGACGGCATGTGGCATGGCGCATGTACCGTAAATCCAATGTGTGACATCCCGGAAGTTTGCCGCGCCGTGGACAGATACGACATGGAGGTTCAAGATGACTGAATACATTGAACGCGAGGCGCTTTGCAGGAGAGCACCTAATAAATCGCTGCCCTGTCTGGGCTGTCGGCGGCGCTGACGGCCCAGGTGATGCGGCTGGGGAAATGGTCCCGCCCCAGCCGCAGAAGCCAACACAGGCCACCTGTGGGGGCACCAGGGGCAAGAGTCAAAACCGTTTCAAGGAGATGCTTGCGGCTGTGACAATTAAAGATTTTAAGGTCGGCCAGACGGCCTACATACTCGAGGACGGGTACCGGGGCGCTTTTGGCACCGCGATAGAGGTCGAGGTCGCCAAGGTCGGCTGGCGGTATGTCACCGTCAGAGACATGGAGTGGGAGGTCCGATTCTACGAGCCGGCCAACAGCACCACCCACTTGGTCGAGGACAGGAACTACGGAGCGAAGCGCCTCCTGTTCCTGACAGCCGAGGCCGTGGCCGAGCACAAGGAGCTGATCGATCTGCAGAGTTGGGTGCAGGAGGCCACAAGCTGGCTGAAAGTCAAAAGCTACACCCTCGCCCAGCTCCGAGAGGTAAAAAAGATTTTGGAGGGAGAGGAAGACATGTGAAAGCGTTGACTGTGTGGCAGCCCTGGGCCTCCCTGCTGGCGTCCGGCCGGAAGAAGTACGAAACCCGCAGCTGGGCCACCTCCTATCGCGGCCCCATCGCTATCCATGCAGCTAAGCGGCCGGTGCGTCAGACTATCGACGCACTGGTCGCTGACCGCGGGGACGGGTGGACCACGCTGGACTACTTTGAGGGCCTGTTCATGTGGCCTGGGGAACTGGACCATCTGCCTACCGGGGCCGTCGTGGGAACGGCGCTCCTGACCCGCTGCAATCTCATCACGGAGGAATTCGTGGCGAAGCTCACGCCCATGGAGCGCGCCCTGGGGGATTTCACCCTGGGGCGATATGCCTGGGAGTTTCACGGGAGAATTCCCCTTGACTCACCGATACCGGCAAAGGGGATGCAGGGACTTTGGGAGCTGAATCTGAAGGGGGAAATACTATGCTGATTGTAAGCCAAAACAGGAAATGCCTGCTCAACATGGAGAGGGCTGGAACTGTTTTCCTTTCGTCCCTCTATGGAGGTCATGAGGAGGGGAAACCTGTCAAGGTGCTGGCCTCCTTCCCTCTGGCCGAGGATGTTACCGAGAGCTTGGGGGAGTATGAGAGTGAGGCCAGGGCCATGGCAGTACTGGAGGAAATTGTTCAAGAATACGGAATGTATTTCAGAACCGATGGGGGCATCAACAAATCCGCATTCGCCTTTGCTCCGCCGAAGGTCTACAAGATGCCGTTGGAGTGAGGGGGAGGGAGAAGATAGTTGAAAATCACGAGTTTTCAAGCTGCGAACTTCACCGGCTACGTTGGCGAGCGTTTCAGATTCCAGACGCTGGATGACAACGGGGAGCCTATGGGCCCCGTCCTGGCCGGCGAGGTCAAAAGGGTGTTCCGGCAAGGGCGGCAAATCTCCGTGGAGCTCTATATCCCGGACAAGCACTGTACCCACATTCACGAGGCAAAGCGAATCTACTACAAAGGGAGGACTGCGAATAAATGAGAAAAGCAATCGCAATCGACTTTGACGGGTGCCTCTGCA
>JAAWCD010000068.1 GCA_022793095.1 Oscillospiraceae bacterium
ACACCGTCTGAACCGGCCTTTTTCCGTCCAGCTGCGTCAAACATGCTCGGAATACATCCAGTATTCCTGCGCTTTTTTCCTTGCCGGACGAAAAAATTCCGGCCCATCCAGCGCACCCGGAGATTTTGAACAGGCTCTAAGAACCAAAAGAACCTCGGGCAAAACTTCGTTTTGCCGCTGGGCCGCTTGAAGCAAAACGGGCATATGCACATTTGTATCTTAACGTGCATATGCCCATTTGTCAAGGGGATTCTCTTGGGTCAGCGCTTGAAGTTCTTTTTGCTTCTTTTTCTTTCAAGAAAAAGAAGAGAAGCTAGCTCAAAAACATGTCCACATCCTCCACGGACAGGCCATCCTGGAGGGCCAGATTGATGCCGTAGCCGATGACCTTAGACACGTCGGCCACGTGGGAATCAATGTCCTTGGGCGTGACAATCAGGGAGGGCGCGCCGCTTAAGGCACCTTTGCCGGAGTCCCCGCCCAGAAGGTCGGCGGCCAGGGTGGCCGCGTCCACCACCGTGGGCACGCCCACCGCCACCACCGGCACCCCCAGCGTTTCCTGATTCAGGGCCTTCCGGGCGTTGCCCACCCCGGAACCGGGCGTGATGCCGGAGCTGGCGATTTGAATGGTCCGGCACAGCCGCTTGACCGACCGGGCGGCCAGGGCGTCCACGGCAATGA
The DNA here is from genome assembly GCA_022793095.1 of Oscillospiraceae bacterium. GTDB lineage: Bacteria > Bacillota > Clostridia > Oscillospirales > Oscillospiraceae > JAAWCD01. The sequence goes on from JAAWCD010000068.1 coordinate 682, forward strand.
CGCAGGCGGGCTTCACCCGCTGGACCACCGCATGGACCAGTTCCCCGCTCTCCATGCCCGTGGTGCCCAGCACGCCTGCCGCCAGCGCCGCCACCGGGCGGAACATGCCGAAGTGTTCCGGTTCCCGGTCCACTAGGTGCCGGGTGACCATGGTGTGGTCCGCCGCCTTGGGGCCTACCGCGTCCGGCGTGATGGCCCGGTTGCCCAGCCCCACCACCAGCACCGGCGCGCCCTCCTCCAGCCGGAGCATGGGCGACAGCTCTGCCGCCAGGGCGCGGGCGGCCCGCGGGAAGGCCTCCGGAAGCCGCTCCAGCAGGCCGTCCAGCTCCAGCGTCACATAGGAGCCCATGGGCTTGTTGACCGCCCGCTCCCCTTCTGCGCTGGTGATCTCCACCACCGTTACCGGATAGCCCTCCTGCGTCCGTTCCCGGGAAATGACGCCGGAGGCCGCGCCCGGATCCCCGGTCTGCTCCCGCCAAAGCTCCGTCGATTCCAGCGCCAGATCGGTTCTCGGCTGACCCATTTTGAACCACTCCTTTTCCGTTTTTTCTAGTTTCTGCGGTTTTTCCGGCCCTATGTAAAAAAGATTCCGAATTTCTCAAAAAAACAGTTGCATTTTTCCCGCAAGGGTGTTAAAATAAATATCCGCACGGGATACGTGTAATTATGCTATTAGAGGAGGTGTTTGGTTTGCCGAATATCAAGTCTGCCAAGAAGCGTGTTCTGGTGACCAAGTCCAAGAGCGAGCAGAATAAGTCTGCCAAATCTGCGCTGAAGACGAATCTGAAGAAGTTTGACGCCGCGGTGGCCGAGGGCAACCGTATCGAGGCTGATAGCGCTTACAAGATTGCTGTTAAGGCCGTCGATCAGGCTGTCGCGAAGGGCTTGCTTCACAAGAACAATGCCGCTCACAAGAAGAGCAGCATGACCCTCAAGCTCAACGCCGTTCAGGGCTGATCCGCGATTTTCATAAGAAAGCACCCCGCCATCCGGCGGGGTTTTTTCGTGAAAAAATGTGGGATTGCTGAAAATTTACACTTGACATTTGGACAGGCAGCGGGTATAATAAATAAAACTGACTGACAAGGACGATTAGCTCAGCTGGCTAGAGCATCCGCTTGACGTGCGGAGGGTCAGCGGTTCGAATCCGTTATCGTCCACCAGCGGGAAAAGCCCTGAGGCGATAGCCTCAGGGCTTTTTTCTATCATTTGGATATTGAGAAAGAAGGTGGTCTGATGGTGGTGACCGTGCGCTCCATGGGCTTATATGGCGTGGAGGGCTACGAGGTCCGGGCGGAGTGCGACCTGTCCCGTGGGCTTCCCGCTTTTGATGTGGTGGGCCTGCCGGACACGGCGGTCAAGGAGTCTCGGGAGCGGGTCCGGTCCGCGGTGAAAAACTGCGGCTTTGAGTTTCCGGTCAGCCGGGTGACCGTCAATCTGGCCCCTGCCGACCGCCGCAAGGAGGGCACGGTCTACGACCTGCCCATTCTCATCGGGATTCTTATGGCCAGCGGGCAGGTCAAGGGCAGCTTTTCTGACGCGGCCTTTGTGGGTGAGCTCTCTCTGTCCGGAGGGCTGCGGCCGGTGAAGGGCATGCTCCCCATGGCCATGGGCGCGAAACGGGCTGGAGTGAAGCGGCTGTTTGTGCCTGCGGACAACGCGCCGGAGGCCACCCTGGCCGGCGGGCTGACCGTGTATCCAGTGGCCCATCTGAAGGAGCTTGCCGGGCACCTCACCGGAGAGACGCCGATAGAGCCCGCTCCGGTCTGGGAGCCTGGGCCGGAGGAGGGCGGGGCGCTGGACTTCATGGATGTGAAGGGCCAGGAGCAGGCCAAGCGGGCCATGGAGATCGCTGCCGCGGGAGGACACAATCTGCTGATGGTGGGTCCGCCGGGGGCGGGTAAAAGCATGCTGGCCAAGCGCCTGCCTTCCATTCTGCCGGACATGACCCGGCGGGAGGCCCTGGAGGCCACCGAGCTTCACTCCATTTTGGGCCTGACCAGCCGGGACCATCCCCTTCTGACCAGCCGGCCCTTCCGCGCTCCCCACCACACCATTTCAGCCATGGGGCTGTCCGGCGGCGGGACCGTGCCCCGTCCAGGGGAAATTTCCCTGGCGCACAACGGAGTGCTGTTTCTGGACGAGCTGCCGGAGTTTCAGAAGGACGCCCTGGAGGTGCTCCGCCAGCCTCTGGAGGACGGCCGGGTTCAGATTTCCCGCGTGGCGGGCACGGTGGTGTATCCCAGCCGGTTTATGCTGGTGTGCGCCATGAATCCCTGCAAATGCGGTTGGTATGGGCATCCCCGGTGCACCTGCACACAGAAGAGCGTGGAGCAGTACCTTTCCCGGCTGTCCGGGCCTCTGCTGGACCGGATTGACCTCCAGGTGGAGGTACCGGCCCTGGATTTTGACGAGCTGGGCCGCCGCCGGAGCGGAGAGCCCTCTGCGGACATTCGGACGCGGGTGAACGAGGCGCGGGCCCGGCAGGTGGAGCGGTTTGGGCCGGAGGGCCCGGACTGCAACGCCCATATGAGCCAGCAGGACATGCAGGCGTGGTGCGGGCTGGACCAGGCGGGCACGGACATGATGCGGACGGCCTACGACCGGATGGGGCTGACAGCCCGGAGCTACGACCGGATTCTGAGGGTGGCCCGGACGATTGCGGACCTGGACGGCGCGGACTCCATCCAGACCATCCACTTGGCGGAAGCCATCGCCTACCGCACCACCGCCGCCCTCCGCCCTACTTTCTTTTGAAAAAGAAAGTAGGCAAAGAAACCTTCAAGCTGGTTCTATCGGGGCGGGGTGAAGGATTGGAGGAGGGGTGGAGCGAATGAAAAAGCTGGCATTTTTGGCCAGTGTGATGTTTGTGGTACTCACCTTTTTGGGCGCGGGGTATGTACTTCTCCACCGCGGCAGTGTAAACGCTGGACACGCCCGGGATAACCGGCGCGTGACGCCAATGTAAAGTTCTTTTTGCTTCTTTTTCTTTTAAGAAAAAGAAGGAACAACAAGGAGTTCGATGACATGAATGACGAAATCATTTTGCTGAAGCTGGGCGAGCTGGTGCTTAAGGGGCTGAACCGCCGCCGGTTTGAGGACAAGCTGCTCAGCAATGTGCGCTGGCGGGTCGCGCCCTTCGGCAAATTCAAGGTTTACTCCAAGCAGTCCACGGTTTACGTGGAGCCGCTGGAGGAGGGCTGTGACCTGGATGGAGCCTACGAGGCCTGCAAATGTGTCTTTGGCGTGGTGGGCCTGTCCCGGGCCAAGTCCTGTGAAAAGGACAAGGACGCCTTCCTGGAAACCGCGAGAACCTACCTGGGGGACCGGCTGGCCGGGGCCAAAACCTTCAAAGTGGAGTCCAAGCGGGCGGACAAGACCTTCCCCATGACCTCCATTGAGCTGAGCCAGTACGTGGGCGGCGAGCTGGACGAGCTTTTCCCCAACCTGTCGGTGGATGTGCGCCATCCGGAGATCACGGTCAACCTGGAGGTCCGGGACTACGCCGGCTATGTCCACGCGGACCCGGAGCCGGGAGCCGGCGGCCTGCCCGTGGGCACCAGCGGCCGGGCGGTGGCCCTCCTGTCCGGCGGCATCGACTCCCCCGCTGCCTGCTACATGGTTGCCAAGCGCGGTGTGGAGCTGGAGCTGGTTCACTTTTTCAGCTACCCATACACCTCCAACGAGGCCAAGGAAAAGGTCATTGAGTTGGCCCGGATTCTGACCCGGTACTGCGGCCGGATGACGCTGAACGTGGTGCCCTTCACCCGGATTCAGGAGGAAATCCGGCGATCCTGTCCAGAGGGGCTGTTCACCCTGGTGATGCGCCGGTTTATGATGCGGATCAGCGAGCGGGTGGCGGTTCGGACGGGCTCCGGCGCGCTGGTCACTGGCGAGTGCCTGGGCCAGGTGGCCAGTCAGACCATGGAGGCCATGGGCGTCACTGGGGCGGTATGTTCCCTGCCGGTGCTGCGGCCGGTGGTGGGCATGGACAAGGAAGAGATTGTGGAGACCGCACGGAAAATCGGCACTTTTGACACCTCTATTCTGCCCTATGAGGACTGCTGTACAGTGTTTACGCCCAAGCATCCCAGAACCCGGCCCACCTTGGAGGAGGTGGCGGAGGCTGAACAGGCCCTGGACGTGGACGGACTGGTGGAAGAGGCGTTTCAGGGCATTGAACGGATTAAAATCCGCCGGATGGAAGAGGAATAAGAGCCGGTTTAATATCTCCCGGTGTGCCGGATGGGCCGGGAGATATTAAACAGGCTCTAAGAGAAGGAAGGGATTTTATGGCGCAGACTGCGGAGTTGATCGCCGTGGGCACGGAGCTGCTGCTGGGCTCCATTGCCAACACGGACGCGCAGATGATTTCCAGGGAGTTGTCTGCCCTGGGCATCAACGTTTTTTACCATACAGTGGTGGGCGACAATCTGGAGCGGGTCAAGGCTGCGGTGGAGGCCGCCAAGAGCCGGGCGGACCTCATCATTACCACCGGCGGCCTGGGGCCCACCTGCGACGACCTGACGAAGAACGCGCTGGCCGCGGCCTTTGACCGGAAGCTGGTCTATGACGCGGCCTCGGCCAGCCGCATCCGGGCCTTTTTTGCCCGCATTGGCCGGCCTATGACGGAAAATAACCTCCAGCAGGCCTATCTGCCGGAGGGATCGCTGATTCTGCAAAATGACTGGGGCACTGCGCCGGGCTGTATGTTCCGGTCCAATGGCGTGATGGTGGTCATGCTGCCCGGCCCGCCCAGGGAGTGCGAAGCCATGCTGCGGAACCGGGTGCTGCCCTATCTGTTCCCGCTGTCCGACGGAGTGATTGTGTCCCGGACGCTGAAGCTGTTCGGCATTGGGGAAGCGGCCATGGAGGCCCGGCTTCGGGAGCGGATGAACGCTATGGAGAATCCCACACTGGCGCCCTACGCCAAGGAGGGAGAGACCGAACTTCGCATCACCGCCAAGGCGGAGACAGAGGCGAAGGCGCGGGCCATGGTGATTCCGGTGGAAGCGGACTTGAAGAAGGAATTCGGCGATTTGATTTACGGTGTGGATGTGGCCTCCCTGGAGGAACGGGTGTTAGAGCTGCTGAAGGCGAGGAAACTGACCCTTTCGGCGGCGGAGTCCTGCACGGGCGGCCTGGTGGCCAAACGGATGACGGATTTGCCAGGGGCTTCCGCAGTCTTTCGGGGCGGCGTGGTTTCCTACACAGACGAGGTGAAGCACAAGGTGCTGGGTGTGCCTCAGGAGCTGCTGAGACGGAATGGAGCGGTGTCCAGGGCGGTGGCGGAGGCCATGGCGAAGGGCGTCCGGCAGCTCACGGGGAGCGACCTGGCTGTGGCAATCACGGGTGTGGCGGGGCCGGACCCGGACGAGCGGAAGAATCCGGTGGGGCTGGTCTACTTGGCGCTGACGGACGGAGAGAAGACTTGGGTTTATGAGAGCCGGTCTGGCGGAAGCCGGGGCCGTATCCGCACCATGGCGGCTCACACGGCGCTGGATCTGCTGCGCCGCTATCTGACGGACGCGCCCATTCCCGAGGATGCCGGCGGCTACTCCCCTGACTCCCCCTGCCCCTACTTTTCTTGAAAGAAAAGTAGGCAAAAGAACTTCAAACTGGTTCTACCGAAAAGGTGCTTAGAACACAGTTTGAAGTTCTTTTTGGTTCTTTTTCGTTCAAGAAAAAGAATAGAAAATGATATGAAAATAGGAAAGCCTAAAACCAGGGGTGTGCGTTGTCCCGGAATACAGGCTCCGGGCCGTTTTGGTAGGGGTCGTAGCGGTCCGAGTTGCAGCCGTACTCAGTCAGGCGCTGAATTCTGCCGTCCTCCGCCCAGACCACCAGGGAGAGCCCGTCAAAGGCATCTGTGGTCCCGTCGTTCATCCGGCATTGAAAGCGCCATTCCACCACCGTCTGGTCCCCCTGGTGCAGAAACTGCCGGATATCCCAGACCAAAACCGACCCTCGGGTGTTCCACTCCTCAAACCAGTGCCGGACCGCCTCCGCGCTCCGGTATTCCGGCCCCCAGCTTTCTGTGTAAATCGCATCTGCTGCGAAGAGCGCCGTAATTCCGGTGTCCTCCTTGTCCAGCCACATGCGAAACCAGCGGCGGATGAGCTGCTCCCGCGCCTCTGCTGTTATGGACATGGCTATCTCTGAGTGCCGAGGAAGAAGAAGGCGATAACCCCCGGCCCGGTATGGGCGCCGATGACTGGCCCCACGTAGCTGATGACTACTTCCTTGACCCCCAGCTTATCCTTGACCATTTGGGCCACCTGCCCGGCCTCCTCCAGACAGTCGCCGTGGCTGAGGAACATCACCTGACTGGCTGGGTCAATGGCGGTTTCCGCCGCTTTCTCTACCAGGGCCTTCAGAGAGGCCTGACGGCCCCGCGCCTTGGACATGTTGATGAGGTGGCCCTCGTCGTCCACATGGAGCACCGGCTTGATGTTCAGCATGGTGCCCACCAGCGCCGTGGCCGCGGACACCCGCCCGCCCCGCTTGAGGTGGTTCAGGTCGTCCACGGTGAACCAGTGGCAGAGATGCAGCTTGTTCTGCTCCACCCAGTCCCGGACCTCCTCCAGGGAGCCGCCCTTTTCCTTCCGCTTGCAGGCCAGATAGACCAGAAGGCCCTGGCCCATGGAGGCGCAGAGGGTGTCCACCACATAAATCTTCCGATCCGGGTACTGCTCCCGCAGGTCTGCGGCGGCAATCATCGCGGAATTGCAGGTGGTGGACAGGCCGGAGGAGAAGGCCAGCACCAGAAGGTCCTTTCCCTCCGCCAACAGGGGTTCCATAACATCGCTCCACTCGCCCACATTGACCGCAGCCGTGGTGGCCTGAGAACCGGCCCGAATCTTGTTGTAAAATTCCTTGGGGTCAATCTCCCGTCCGTCCAGGAAATTACGGTAGCGCTTCCCCTCAATCTCCACGGTCAGAGGCAGCACCGCAAGGTCCAGCTCCCGCTCCAGCTCCGGGGGCAGGTCGCAGCTGGAATCGGTCAAAATTACATAGTCGCTCATATGGGGTTCCTCCTTGTGATATCGTCAGACATGCTGAAACAAATCATTTTTTCTTTTTTGGCCCGTCCTCTGCCAGCAGGGCCAGCACCCGCTGGCAGGCCAATTGGTCGGCGTAGCTCCGCAGGGCCAGACCCAGGGCCACCTTGGGAAGGTCCTTTTCCTCCACCTGATCCGGCAGGCCCCCCGCAGTCTCCGCCATGGCCCGGTCCAGCTCCTGGCGGAAGTACTCATAAACCCGGCGGACGCTGTCCGTCCGCTCCTCCGGTCCAGGAGCGTCAGAGGTCAAAGGCAGCCGCTCCCCTGCCCGAATGAGCTTGTGGGCCTCCTTGACGGAGATCACCTGCTTCAGGGCGCAGATGGCGGTCAGATAGGCCAGATGGATCCGGGAATACTTTTTGCCGTCGGCTCGGGGCAGCAGCCCTTCTTTGATATAATTGTTCACCATGGCGGAGGTGAGAACCTCGGTTTCACCCAGGTGAATGAGCTGCCGCGGCATGTAGGACAGCACCTGATCCATATACAGCCCCAGGTCCGGAAAGCTGTCCCAGTCCATCGGGCGTTCCTCCCGCAGCCGCTGCTTCAATTCCTGCAATTTCTGCAATTCGTCCATGTTTCCCTCCGCTCCTTTCTGGGTGGCGGTATTTCGCTGATTTTGTATTATATCAAACATAACAGCGTTCTGCAAATTGAATTTTTCATAAAAAGCATGGGGCGGGCCAGCGGCCCGATTGCGGGATGTGATTTTGAGAAGGTTCTTTGGAGGGGGGAAATTTCCCGCCTGTAGTCTTGTTTCTCACCGGGTTTTATGGCATAATGGAACCGGATACCGTCTGAACCCGTTTGTGTTCCGAGGGATAACCCCGGATTTTGAGAACTGAGGAGTTTTGTCATGCTGAACGTCAAGCTGATTGCCCACACCCCCGACCCGGAACGGGTGGTGGCCGCCGCCGCCAAGCTGTGCTATTCCGCCTCCGGCGTGGAGGCGCTGATGGAGGGACTGACCCCGGAAAAAAGCCGGACATTTCTGAGCATGCTCGCTGACCTGGGCCACGCCAGCCCCACCGAGCACGCCTCCTTCACCTTTGCTGTGGAGGGTGTTTCCCGTGCCCTGCTGGCCCAGCTCACCCGGCACCGGATCGCCTCCTACTCGGTGCAGAGCCAGCGGTATGTCCGGTTGGACGACTTCCGGTTTGTCACACCGCCGGAGGTGGAGGCCGACCCCGCCGCGCGGGAGGCCTTCCTCCGCGCCATGGAGGAGGAGGCCGCGCACTATCTGAACATTGCCAGGGTTTTGCAGGACAAGCACCGGACAGAGCTGCTGGCCCAGGGGCTGAGCGAGGGGGAGGCCGCGGCGAAGGCGGAAAAGCTGGCCAATGAGGACGCTCGGTTTGTGCTCCCCAACGCCTGCGAGACAAAGCTTGCAGTCACCATGAACGCCCGGAGCCTCCACAACTTCTTCGCCATCCGGTGCTGTAACCGGGCTCAGTGGGAGATCCGGGCCCTGGCGGAGGAGATGTATAAGCTGGTTTACGCCGTGGCGCCGGGCCTCTTTGAGACGGCGGGCCCCTCCTGCGTCAAGGGCCCCTGTCCGGAAGGGCGCATGTCCTGCGGACGGGCTCAGCAGGTCCGGGAGAAGTACCAAGCCCTTCGGGACGGCCTATGAAGACGGATTTGAGGACGATTCCGGGCGTGGGCCCGGCCATGGAGCGGGATTTGCTGGCGCTGGGCTATGACCGTGTGGACAGCCTGCGGGGCCAGGACCCGGAGGAGATGTATTGCCGCTCCTGCGCCATGCGGGGCTGCCAGCTGGACCGGTGCGTGCTCTACGTCTACCGGTGCGCGGTCTACTTCGCGGAGACGGAGCGGCCGGAGCCGGAAAAGTGCAAATGGTGGTATTGGAAGGACAAATAGTTCTTTTTCTTGAAAGAAAAAGAACCAAAAAGAACTTTAAACTGTCTTCAATACGCAAGTCTGCCAGTAGAACCAGCTTAAAGTTCTTTTGCTTACTTTTCTTTCAAGAAAAGTAAGGGAGAAAAAAGGAATGAGGCGGTCGGAAATGACCCAGGATAAATATGAGCTTTTGCGGGATGTGTTTGGGTATCCCGGCTTCCGGCCTGGACAGGAGGCGCTGACAGACGCGCTGCTGTCCGGGCGGGACGCGCTGGGCGTCATGCCCACCGGCGCGGGCAAATCCGTATGCTATCAGCTGCCCGCCCTGCTGCTGCCGGGTGTCACGCTGGTGATTTCCCCCCTCATCTCCCTCATGCGGGACCAGGTGAACGCCCTCATCCAGATGGGGGTTCGGGGGGCTTACATCAACAGCGCCCTCAGCGAGCGCCAGTGCCGGAAGGCCCTGGACAACGCCTGCCAGGGCATGTACAAAATCATCTATGTAGCCCCGGAGCGGCTGCCCACCCCCGGCTTTCAGCGGCTGGCCCAGGAGGTGGAAATCTCCATGGTCTGCGTGGACGAGGCCCACTGCGTGTCCCAGTGGGGGCAGGACTTCCGGCCCAGCTATCTGAAAATTCCGGAATTCATCGCCGGACTGCCACGCAGGCCCGCTGTGGGGGCCTTTACCGCCACCGCCACCCGGCAGGTCCGGGAGGATATCGCCGCCCTGCTGGAGCTGGAGGACCCGGAGGTGGTGGTCACCGGCTTCGACCGGCCCAACCTCTACTTTGGCGTGGAGCGGCCCAAGGACAAGTATCAGGCCCTGCGGGAATTCCTGCTGAACCGGCCGGACCGGCCGGGCATCGTGTACTGTCTGGCCCGGAAGACGGTGGAGGAAATCTGCGGCAGGCTGTGCTCAGACGGCTTTTCCGCCACCCGCTACCACGCGGGACTGGAGGCGGAGGAGCGGCAGCGCAACCAGGACGATTTCCTCTATGACCGGCGGCGGATTATGGTGGCCACCAACGCCTTCGGCATGGGCATTGACAAGTCCAACGTGTCCTTTGTGGTCCATTACAACATGCCCAAGGACCTGGAGAGCTACTATCAGGAGGCGGGGCGTGCGGGCCGGGACGGCTCGCCGGCGGACTGCGTGCTGCTGTACAACGGACGGGACGTGCGGGTGAATCAGTACCTTATCAACCAGGAGGAGGACAAGCAGGAGCTGGACCCGGAGACGAAGGCGTCCCTCCGCCAGCGGCAGGAGGAGCGGCTTCACCGGATGACCATTTACGCCACGACACTGGAGTGCCTGCGGAGCAACTTTCTGCGTTACTTTGGGGAGACGCCGCCCAGGTCGTGCAACCACTGCTCCAACTGCCTCTACCGCTCTGAGATGGTGGACTTGACCCAGGAGGCCCGGTCCGCCTGCGCCTTTGTAGGCCGGAACCGGAGCCGGGTGGGCCTGCACCTGGCGGCAGCGGCCCTGCGGGGCAGCAAGGAAAACCGGGTGGTCCGCCTGCGGCTCACCGCGGACTCGGATTACGGCAGCCTGGGGCATTTGTCCCTGGAGCGGACGGAAGCCCTTCTGCGGGAGCTCATTGAGCGGAACTACCTGGCCCGGGATGACGGGGAGTACCCCACCCTGACCCTGGGGAGCGAGGCGCGGGAGCTGCTGTCCGGCGGGGACCGGGTGCAGGTGAACCTGCCCAAGGAGATGAAGCCGGACAAGCCGGTTCCCACAGAAGCGCTGCCAGCGGACCCGGAACTGTTCCGGGCGCTGAAGGAGCTGCGGATGACCCTGGCCCGAAAGTACGGGGTGCCGCCCTTTGTGGTGTTCACCGACACGGCCCTGCGGGAGATGTCCGCGCAGAAGCCGAGGGACATGCAGGGGTTTGGGCGCATCACCGGCGTGGGCGAGGTCAAAAGCCAGCGGTATGGCAAGGCCTTCCTGGAGGTCATCGCGGAGTACCTGTGACCTGCTTTTCTTGAAAGAAAAGCAGGCAAAAGAACTTTAAACGTGTTCTATTTCGGCCGGCGCAGCCTGTAGGGCCCGATGACCCCATCGGGCCGTGCCCCATGTCTTTGCGGAACTTATTCTGCGGCGGCGCGAAATTTGGAGGTCTATATGAAGCGGCAGGTTCAATTTCTCGTAGGAGATATCACAAAATTACAGGTGGACGCCATTGTCAACGCGGCCAACACCTCCCTTCTGGGGGGCGGCGGCGTGGATGGGGCTATCCACCGGGCGGCGGGGCCGGAGCTGCTGGCCGAGTGCCGCACCCTGAACGGCTGCGAGACCGGCCAGGCCAAGGCGACAAAGGGCTACCGGCTTCCGGCCCGGTATGTGATACACACCCCCGGCCCCATCTGGCACGGCGGCAGGTCCGGCGAAGGGGCGCTGCTGGCTGGCTGCTACCGGAACAGTCTGGCCCTGGCGGACGGGCTGGGGTGTGAGACCGTGGCATTTCCCTCCATCTCCACCGGCGTCTACCGCTTTCCCCTGGAGCAGGCGGCGGCAATCGCGGTCCGGGAGGTCTGGGCGTTCCTGCGGCGGGCCCAGCATGTGAAAGCCGTCACCATGATGGACATTCTGCCCGGCACAGCCGCAGCCTTTGAGCGGGCCTGGGCGGACTTCTGCCAGGAGGTGCCGCCGGGCCGCTACCGGCACTTCAAGGGCGGGGAATATGAGGTTTTGTACACCGCCCGCCATTCGGAGACCCTGGAACCTATGGTGGTTTACCGGGCCCTGTACGGCGAGGGCGGAATCTGGACCCGCCCGGCGTCCATGTGGAACGAGCGGGTGGAGCGGGACGGCTATGCCGGTCCCAGATTTCAGCGGATGGAGGCGGAAACGTGAATATCCAAATCTTCGGCGCGTCCAAGTGCTTTGACACCAAGAAGGCGGAGCGGTATTTCAAAGAGCGCCGGGTGAAATTTCAGGCCATTGATTTGTACAAGTACGGCATCAGCAAGGGGGAACTGACCAGCGTGCTCCGCTGCGTCAAGCTGGAGGAGCTGGTCAATCCCAAGCACCCGGATGCGGCGCTGCTCGCCTACCTGGCCAGCGATGAGGCTAAAATTGAGAAGCTGGTAGAGGAGCCGAAGCTTTTGAAGACGCCGATTGTGCGGAACGGACGGCTGGCCACCCTGGGCTACCAGCCCGAGGTGTGGAAGAGCTGGGCGTAGCTCTTTCTTTGATGGGAGTGAGTATATAAATGGATGATATTCAATACCAAAAGATAACAGTGAACACAATTTCTCTTGATAACTCTTTGATTGTGGAAAGTGATGCAGCACTTGCCTTGCAGAAGCTTCCCACGGATTCTGTACAGTGCGTTGTAACGTCTCCTCCCTATTGGGGGCTTCGGGATTACGGGATTGAAGGTCAGATCGGCCTGGAAGAAAAGTTGCAGCAATATATTAATAAGTTAGTTTCTGTGTTTGCGGAGGTAAAGAGGATCCTCAGAAATGATGGGGTTTTTTGGCTCAATATTGGCGATGGATATACCAGTGGAAACCGTGGATACCGAGCCCCTGACAAGAAAAACCCTGCCAGGGCGATGAATGTGCGTCCGGATACGCCAGAGGGACTAAAGTCAAAGGATTTGTTGGGAATTCCGTGGCGACTGGCGCTGGCCTTACAGGCTGACGGGTGGTATTTACGAAGTGATATTGTTTGGAACAAGCCTAACGCAATGCCGGAGAGCGTGAAAGACCGACCGACGCGCTCACATGAATATGTTTTTATGCTTACACAGAATGAAAAGTATTACTATGATTACCAATCGATAAAAGAAAATGGGCGAAATAAGCGAACGGTTTGGAACGTAAACACTGTACCGTTTTCGGAAGCTCACTTTGCGACATTTCCGCCCGCACTGATAGAGCCTTGTATTCTTGCATCCACGCGGGAAGATGATTTTGTATTGGATCCCTTTTTTGGGTCTGGAACGGTTGGTGTTGTATGTCAGAAATTCAAGAGGCGTTTTGTCGGCATAGAGCTGAATGATGAGTATGTTCAAATCGCAAAAAGACGGTTGGGCATTGCGGCGCTTCCAATTTTGAAAGTAGCAGGTGAATAGTGTGGCGATCGTATTTGATTTACCTGGCACGCAAATCAGCTTTGCGAATGCACTGAAACATATACGGGTGGCGTATCTCCAGGATGCAATGACGGCTACGGTTGCCTCAATTGAAATTGACAGAATCGACGATGAGCTTCACAGTTTTGCCGATCATGGTTCACTGCAGACGCTTGCCGCACACGGAATGAGGGGGGAATTGCTCTTTGCGGTTCCAAGTATTCTAAAATATAATCCACGGCTACTGGGATATTACCGCCTTTTGCTGGGGTATAGTCAAAAAAGCTTTTACACAACGGCTACGGGAGCCGGAATGTTTAAATCATTGGAGGAGCGGGGCGTGCTTTCTACAAGACAGCATGATGCCCTTCCTGAACTGTGTACTGCATTGAACAAAAGCGCGAAATATATGCTGGAACACCTAGAGCAGCAAATGATTACCGCCGCATTCTTTGACCAGCTGACCCTGCTGACGCTGGGCCCGCAGCTTCGCGGAGGCGCTAACGTTCAAAAAGGATCGTCCGCGATATCCCAAGTGTTTGACGTAGTGTATCAGATTGTGAACGCGTCTGTCATCCGCTTGGAGCCTCGGTGTATTGAGTTGAAAAACAATTCCGGACGCACGATATATATACAGTTTTCGGCTGACCCGGATATTGTCATTCGAGAAGAACTTGCGCCGGAGACATATCGAAATTTGGTCGCGATCGAGGTCAAAGGCGGACAGGATTATTCTAATATTCACAATAGAGTGGGCGAAGCCGAAAAGAGCCACCAAAAGGCCAAGAAGGATGGCTACATCGAATGCTGGACTGTGGTCAATGTTGACCGCATCGACATCGAAATGGCACGCAAGGAATCTCCCGCTACAAATAAATTTTACAGGATATCAGAATTGTTGAATCAGACGAGCGCGGAATATCGGGATTTTTCTCTGCAAATTTTGTCCATTGCCGGTATATAGTTTTGAGAAGTATCTCCTGTAAAAGTCATCAATTGGGAAATTGCTTTAGGGAGAAAAATTCAAAGAACGGGAAGGCTGGTGTTGTAGCCAGCTTGAATAAAGGGCCCGGATCTGTTCCAGATAGCCCAGGAATTCCGCCCGGACGGCCTGGGGCCGCAGGACTTCCACCTCCGGCCCCAGGCCGCAGAGCCAGCCGTAAAATTGAGGCGATACCGCCACGGAAGCGGTGAAGGTGAAGCGGTCCGGGCCGTCGGGGACCAGAAAGGCGTCCCGGCCGAAGCGGTCCAGAATGACGCCGACAAAGTGGTTGGCACAGCGCAGCGTGACCTGCTCCGCCCGGCCGCTGAACATGCCGAAATGGGACTTGGAGTAAACCCCTAGGTCGAAGCTGGCAAAGGCCTCGGCCCCCTGCCGGGGCAGGGAGACGGCGTGCAGCCGGTCCATTTTGTCCACCCGGTAATGCCGGACATCCTCCGAGGGCGCGTGGTAGGCCACCAGATAATAATTTTCATCGTCCCAGAGGAGAGCGTAGGGGCTCACCTCGTAGAGCTGTCCGCCCTTCCGATAGATCTTTTCCTTGGTGGTGTTGTAGTCGAAATACCGGAAGCGAACCCGAATGTTGGCGGCAATGGCCTGGTGAAGGGCGTCAATGCTGTAATAAATCTGCTCGTTCATGGTCTTGACCCGGCTGGTGACATAGACCTGCCGCTGAAGCTGGGCCGCCTTGTGGACGTTGGTGAGCTGTTCCAGCTTGGCGATGAGCTGGCGGCTCTTCCTGGCGCTGATGAATTTGGAGGATTGAACCGCGTCCACCAGCAGCTTCAATTCCGCCAGCTGGAAGGAGCGGCTGGCCAGATAATAGCCCTCGTGCCAGCGGTTTTGAATGTCGTAGCCCTGGAGCCGGAGGGTTTCCAAATCGTCGTAGAGGGTTTTCCGATCCGCCTGAAAGCCCGCCCGCTCCAGCTCCGCCTGTAGCTCGCACAGGGGGATGGGGTGGTCCTCGTCGCTCTGGCGCTGGAGCAGGGACAGCAGGAGGAAGGGCCGGCGTTTCTGATGGGGACGCTTTGGCATGGGGAGCACGCTCCTCTCAAATAGAATCAACGGAAGGCTCAGCCTTAAAGGAGTTGTAATATGAAGTTTATTTCCTGGAATGTGAACGGCCTGCGGGCCTGTCTGAAGAAGGGCTTCCTGGAGTCGTTCAGCGCCCTGGATGCGGACATTTTCTGCCTTCAGGAGACGAAAATGGAGCAGGGCCAGGCGGAGGTGGAGCTGCCCGGCTACCGGCAGTTCTGGAACGCGGCGGAGAAAAAGGGCTACTCCGGCACCGCTGTGTTTACGAAACAGGAGCCGCTGTCAGTGACTTACGGCATGGGCCGGGAGGCCCACGACCACGAGGGACGGCTGATCACCCTGGAATTTGGGGACTTTTTCCTGGTGAACTGCTACACGCCCAACGCGCAGAACGAGCTGAAGCGCATTGACTACCGGATGGAGTGGGAGGACGCCCTGCGGTCTTATTTGACGGAGCTGGACCAGGGCAAGCCGGTGGTGTACTGCGGGGACCTGAATGTGGCCCATGAGGAGATTGACCTGAAGAATCCCGGGCCAAACCGGGGAAACGCCGGATTTTCCGACCAGGAGCGGGGAAAGATGACGGAATTGCTGGACGCGGGCTTTACGGACACCTTCCGGCTGCTGCATCCGGAGGAGGCCGGGGCCTATTCCTGGTGGAGCTACCGGTTCCATGCCAGGGAAAAGAACGCGGGGTGGCGGATTGACTATTTCATCGTTTCCCGGCGGCTGGACGGGCGGGTCAGTTCCGCGGGGATTCACCCGGAAATCCTGGGAAGCGACCATTGCCCGGTGGAGCTGGTGTTAAATCTTTAGGGCAGGACCTATTATGCCATAGCATGGGACAGAAATCCAGTAGGAGTGATCCACAATGACTGACAGAGAAAAATTGCACAGCGGAGACCTCTACTTTCCCATGGGGAAAGAAATCCTGGAAGAGCAGCTCGTCTATCTTGACCTTCTGTACGACTTCAACCAGACCCGCCCGGCCGAGATGGACAAGCGGGACGCGCTGCTGCGGAACATGTTTGCCGAAATCGGCGGGAACTGCTACATTGAACCGCCATTCCATGCCAACTGGGGCGGCCATCATGTACACTTTGGGAAAAGCATATACGCGAATTTCAATCTGACGCTGGTGGACGATACCCATATCTACGTCGGCGACTATACCATGTTCGGCCCCAATGTGGTGGTGGCCACGGCAGGCCATCCCCTGCTGCCGGAGCTTCGGGAACAGGGGTATCAGTACAACGCTCCAGTCCGCATTGGAAAAAACTGCTGGCTGGGCGCGGGCGTGGTGGTGGTGCCCGGCGTTACCATTGGGGACAATGTGGTGATTGGCGCAGGCAGCATCGTCACAAAGGACCTACCCTCGAACACTCTCGCTGCCGGAAACCCCTGCCGGGTGCTGCGGGAAATCGGGGCCCATGACCGGACATATTATTTTAAAGACCGGAAAATTGACGCCAGCCTTCTGGCAGAGTTGGACGCGGGGCATGCTTGAACATGCTCCGCGTCAGTTTGTCGAAAAAGAGGAAATTAAAATAGGATGACAAAACTGCGAGGGCTTTGAGTGGGGGGATAGTGTGAAAGGGGGGCGAAGCCCCCGCTTTCGCGTGCAGTCACCCGCCTGCAGGCGACTGATTTCGTCAGAATGACGAAATCAGCGTCAGGCTGTCGAGTTTCTCGACAGCCTGACGCGGGGCATGCTTGAACATGCTCCGCGTCTCTCTTTGTCTGCCCGTCCACAGCCAGCTAGTATGGAACGGACGCTATACGTTCTTGAAAACTCTGTGCAAACTGTTGAAAACGAACGAAACAGAAACTCCATATCTGACAAAAAGCGGTCTAAACGGGGCGCTTCAGAAAAACGTAATAACTCTGACAGAAATATGACAGGAAAAAGTACGGAACTGTATGAAGAAATGCAGTACACTTGGGACAGTCAAACCGGCTTATCGAAAGCTTAAGATTTTCTTGCAGCTTTTCTAAAACCGTTTCGCTATGCTGTATGCAGCTCAAAGAAGGAGTGGTACTGATGGAACCAATTTTACAAGTGACGGATTTAACCAAGACCTACGGCGGCCGGGGCAGCGCCACCACCGCCTTGGCTGGCGTAAGCCTTGCGGTGGAGAAGGGCGAGTTTGTAGGCGTGATGGGCGCCTCCGGCTCCGGCAAAACCACCCTGCTTAACTGCGTCTCCACCATTGACCGGCCCACCTCCGGGTCCATCCGGGTGGAGGGCTTCCCGCTGGAAAAGCTGAAGGGTAAGCAGCTGGCCCGGTTCCGGCGGGAAAAGCTGGGCTTTATCTTCCAGGACTGCAACCTGCTGGACACCCTGACCGCTTTTGAGAACATTGCCTTGGCCCTGACCATCTGCGGCGCGCCAGCCGGACGCATCCCCGACCGGGTGCGGGAAATGGCGCAGCTGCTGGAAATCGAAGGCTGCCTGCAAAAGTACCCCTATCAAATGTCCGGCGGACAGCAGCAGCGGGTGGCCGCGGCCCGCGCTCTGGTCACTGGTCCGGCCCTCATTCTGGCGGACGAGCCCACCGGCGCATTGGATTCCAAGTCGGCCAAGCTGCTGCTGGAGCGGTTCCAGTACCTGAATCAGGCGGCGGATGCCACGCTGCTGATGGTCACGCACGACGCCTTTACAGCCAGCTACTGCCACCGGGTGATTTTTCTCCAGGACGGCCAGGTCTACCTGGAGCTGGAGCGGGGGACTCGAAGCCGCAAGAGCTTTTTCAGCGACATCATCCGGGTGGTCACGGAACTGGGGGGAGAGAGTGCCGATGTTCTCTAAGCTTGCTTTGCGTAACGTCACCCGGAGCGTGGGGGACTATACGGTCTATTTTCTCACCATCGCCTTTGGCGTGTGCCTGTTTTACACCTTCAACTCCATTGAGGGCCAGGGCGCGATGTCCTTCCTGGCCAGCGCGGACAACCCTGTGGTGGGGGGCATCCTGGCCATGATCAATGTCTTTTCCGTCTTTGTGTCAGTGGTGCTGGCAGGGCTGATCCTCTACGCCAACAATTTTCTCATCCGCCGGCGGAAGCGGGAGCTGGGTACCTACTTCATGCTGGGCATGGACCCAGGCCGGGTGTCCCGCCTGCTGCTGCTGGAAACCTTCTTCATCGGCCTGGCTGCGCTGGCTGTGGGGCTGGTGCTGGGGGCCCTGCTCTCTCATGGGCTGTCCCTGCTCACCCTGTCCATGTTCCAGGTGCCCATGATGGAATTCCACCTGAGCTTTTCCGTGGAAGCGGCGGTCAAGACGGCGGGATATTTCGCGGTCATCTTTCTGATTGTGATTTTCTTCAACAACATTTCCATTTCCCGGGCAAAGCTCATTGACTTGATGCAGGGAGAGCGGAAAAACGAGGAATTGAAGCAGCGTCCCCTGGCCGTGTCAGTGGTTCTGTTTCTGGCGGGCGCGCTGCTGCTGGGTGCGGCTTACGCCTTGCTGATGATACGGGGAATTCTCACAATCGATCCCCTGTGGTTCCTGATGCTGGGGCTGGGGACTCTGGGCACCCTGCTCATTTTCCGGTCCCTGTCCGGCTTTGTGCTCCGGATGACCCAGAACCAGCCCCGGCTTTACTACAAGGGGCTGAACATGTTCACCCTGCGTCAGTGGATGAGCCGGGTTCACTCCACCTACCTGTCTATGACGGTCATCTGTATCATGCTGCTGCTGGCCATTGGAATCACGGCCTGCTCGGTGGGCTTGAATGGGGCCATTGACAGCATGACGGCGGACGAGGCGGTCTATGACTGCACCATGCAGGACTACAACGAGGAGGGCGAGCCCCTTTCTGACCGCCTGCGAGCCGCGGGCCTGAACCTGGACGGGGTCTTTTCGGACTGGCACAGCGGCGTGCTCTATTACAACAAAAGCGAAGTAACCGGCGTGGAAGCGGAGATGGCGGTTAAACTCTCGGATTACAACGGCCTGATGGCCATACAGGGCCTGCCGGCCTTGACCCTGGAGGGGGACACGCCCCAAATCCGGAGTGAGGAGCTGGGGAATCGGGTTGGATACCGTGAGTATGTGGTGATTCCGGACGAGATGGCCCAAAAGCTGGAGGTTCGCCGGTTTGTGTTCTCGGGCAGCTACGCTGGGGAAGCTATGGAGGCGGAAGCGCAGTTCCAGGCGGCGTTTGACCAGGTGGTGGAGCAATATTCCGAGGGTGCGTACACAGCCCATACCCGGCTGGAAACCTATTTGGACCTGATGGGCAACAAGATTTTAGTGCTTTATCTGGGCCTGTACCTGGGGGCTACGTTCCTGCTGGCCTCAGCGGCGGTGCTGGCGCTCCAGCAGCTGAGCCAGGCGGCGGACAACACCGGACGGTACGCCATACTGCGGCGGCTGGGCACACCGGAACGGATGATGGAGCGGTCTGTGTTTCATCAGATTGCGCTGGCCTTCGGGCTGCCGCTGCTGCTGGCGCTGGTGCATGCGTTTGTGGGGATGACCTCGGCAAACCAGATCATTGCGGAGGTGGGCAAGGTGGATGTGACCACCAGCAGCCTGATTACTGCCGCCCTGCTGCTCACGATTTACGGCGGCTACTTCCTGGCCACCTTCCTGGCCGGGAGACGGCTGCTTTTCTTGAAAGAAAAATAACCAAAAGAACTTCAAGCTGGCGGACTGCGGCGGAGTCCCGCCGGTGCAGAAGCTGAGATTCCCTCATGGGATCCCCTCTTCCCCCTCAATTCCCCATAAATACGAATAAATTGTGAAAAAGGCTTGCAATCAGCGGCGGGTTATGCTAAAATGTATCCTACGTTTGAATGTGGTTACGCGCGTTGAGCGCTGAAGAACCGCAGAGGCGGGATGTAGGAAAGGAAGATTTTCACCATGGCTACTGCAAAGCTGATTCTCACAATCATTCAGGTTCTGGGCTCGCTGTTCCTCATCGCGGTGGTCCTGCTTCAGTCCGGCAAGAGCGCGGGCCTCTCCGGCGCGATCGCCGGCGGCATGGACACCTTCCTGTCCAAGAACAAGGCTAAGGGCTGGGACTCCAAGCTGGCCCGCTGGACCAAATATGTGGCCATTCTGTTTATGGTCCTCACGCTGGTCCTCAACCTGTTGTAAGGAACGACAAAGACGCCCGGAAAGCACCTGCTTTCCGGGCGTTTTGCGTGCGGAGCTCCGGGACATACTAGGGCCTGTTCACATAAGCCCACATGTGCGGATCTTCGAGCAAATTTTAGCCGGATGCGAGGCGAAAATTTGCAGGCGTACTGGCGTACGGCAAAAATTTTTAACGAAGCAGGCGACAAACTTTGCCGAAAAGACGTGCGCGTGGGCTTATGTGAACAGGCCCTAGAATAAGAAGCGGTACCATTAGGCGAAGTGCGCGGATTTGCGAGCCAAAATCACTGCTGGCAAGGCAAAAAAAGCGCAGGGATACTGACAAGCTTTTTGAACGATGCCAACGGCCATTTTGGCCGCAAGGACGTTGGATAAGCTCCCGGCGCCTGAATTTAAAAATCAGAGGAATTTGAGATATGAGAGAGAAGAAAGAAACAAAAGAAGGGATTTACTGGTCCTCCGGCCGGAATTACGGCTTTGTGACCCAGGAGGACGGGGATATCTTCCTGCCGCCCCACTGCTCCGGCCAGGCCTGGCACGGCGACCGGGTAGCGGTGGAGCTGGACCCGGTCCAGGTCCCCGGCGGCAGGCCCGCCGGGCGGGTGGTTGCCGTGCTGGAACGGGCTAACGTCACGGTTGCCGGACGGGTGGACCGCATAGGAAAAGAGCTCTGGCTTACCCCGGACGGCGGAAAGCTTCCGGCAATAAAGCTGGTGGGCGGGCATGCCAGCTTGCGGCATGGAGACAAGGCGGAGGCCAGCGTGCGCTCCTATGGGAGCCGGAAGGAGCCGCCGCTGGCCATCCCCCTGCGGACCTTTGGCCGGGACGGCACCCGGCAGGCGGCCACAGAGGCCATTCTGGCCCGGCACGCTGTGCCCCGGGTCTTCCCGCCGGAGGTCCTTCAAGCGGCAGAACAGACCCCGGCAGAGGTTCCGGCCGCCGCGCTGGAAGGGCGGCTGGACCTGCGGGGCAGCCTTGTCATCACCATTGACGGCCCCATGGCCAAGGACCTGGACGACGCGGTTTCTCTGGAGCGGGGCGAAGATGGAACCTGGCGGCTGGGGGTTCACATCGCGGACGTGAGCCACTACGTTTCCGAGGGAAGCGCTCTGGAGCAGGAGGCGTGGCGGCGGGGCACCTCGGTTTACTTTGCCGACCAGGTAATCCCTATGCTGCCCGAGGCGCTGTCCAACGGCATCTGTTCCCTGAACCCCCAAGTGGACCGGCTCACCCTGTCCTGTCTGATGACCCTGGACCGGCAGGGGCAGGTACTGGGGCACGCCATGGCCAAAACCGTGATTCGGACCACGGAGCGGATGAGCTATCCGGACTGCAACACCCTTCTGAAGGGGGAAGACCAGGCCCTGGCCACCCGGTACAAGCTCATTCTGCCCATGCTCCGGCAAATGGCGGAGCTGGCCCGGGCCCTGGGGCGGAAGCGCCGCCTGCGGGGGGCGCTGGAGCTGGAGTCAACGGAATGCAGTGTGCTTTGCGACCGTCAGGGGGACCCGGTGGAGATCCAGCGCCGGACGCCCGGCGAGAGCGAGCGCATCATTGAAGAATTCATGCTCGCTGCCAACGAGACGGTGGCGGAGCATCTGAGCCAGGCGGGCAGGCCTGGCGTCTACCGTGTCCACGAGGAGCCGGACGAGGGGAAAATTGAGCGGTTCCGGCAGTTGGCCGCCCAGTTTGGGTACGCCCTGGACACCCCGGACAGCTTTGGCATGCAGAAGGTGCTGGACGGGGCCAGAGGGCGGCCGGAAGAGGGCGCGATTTCCATGCTGCTGCTCCGGTCCCTGATGAAGGCTCGATACGGGCCGGAGAATTTGGGTCACTTCGGTCTGGCTGCGGAATTTTACTGTCACTTCACCTCGCCGATCCGCCGGTATCCGGACTTGATGATCCACCGGATCTTATCCGCGCTGCTGGACGGGACGCTGACGGGAAGCCGGGAACAGAAGCTGAGGATTGCGGCGGCAGAGGCGGCGGCTCAATCCACCCAGCGGGAGGTGGAGGCGGAGACCGCCGAACGGGACATTGAAAAGTGCTATATGGCGGAGTATATGCAGAGCCGCCTGGGAGAGCAGTTTTCCGGGCTGGTGTCCGGTGTCACCCGGTTCGGACTGTTTGTGCTGCTGTCCAACGGTGTGGAAGGGCTTCTGCCGGTGAGCAGCCTGCCCGATGACAGCTATGAGTACAGCGAGGAGCGGATGGAGCTGGCCGGGCTCCGAACCGGGCGGGTCTATTCCTTTGCCATGCCGGTGGAGGTAATCTGTGCGGCGGCGGACCCTGGCGCGGGAGAAGTTACCCTCGATTTGGCGGAAAAGCCGGAAACATTTGGGCAGAAGCCGCCGTCTAAACAACGGAAGGAGCGGGGCCGGTCCCGGCGGTCCGGACGGCCGCCCATGCACACCCCCAAAAAGCGCAGGCGCCGCCGTTAGCGCGCTGTTTAAAGTTCCTTTTGCCTCTTTTCCCGAAAGGGTGCGGACTGCACTTGCATTTTTCGAGCAAAAGAAGCGGAAGGGGAAATGGAGAGGGTAACATGACAAAGCGTAATATTGTCCCCAAATTATTCCTTTGCGTATTGGCGATTGCCCTGCTCACGGCCTGCCAGGCAGGGGAAGAGAAGCTAAGCGCCCCGCCTGTGACAAGCCCGCCGGTTATCACCGCCGGGCCCACCCCGCCCCCTGTGCCCATCGAGTCCCCGGACCCCATGGAGGAACTGCTGGCCCGGATGACTGTGGAGGAGAAGGTGGGACAGCTGCTGATTGCCGGCATTGAGGGCGGCGAGCCGGGCCCGGACGCGGAGGCGGCGATTTCCACGGTTCAGCCCGGCGGCATCATTCTCTTCCGCCGCAACGTGCAGTCTGTGGAGCAGCTCACCGCCCTCACAGACCAGCTCAAGGAGATGAACCGGGAGAATCCGGTTCCGCTGTTCCTCTGTGTGGACGAGGAGGGCGGACTGGTCTCCCGGATGCCGGACGAGCTGGCGGACCTGCCCGACATGTACGAGTTCGGGCAGAAGGGGGACCCGGCCCTCACCTACGCTGTGGGCCGGGTTCTGGCTGACCTGTGCCGGAATCAGGGGATTAACATGAACTTCGCCCCGGTGCTGGACGTGTGGTCCAACCCAGGGAACACCGTTATTGGCCGCCGGGCCTTCGGGCCGGACCCGGAGACGGTGGCCGCCATGGGCCTGCCGGTGATGGAGGGCCTGCGGGACTACGGCGTCATTCCGGTGGTCAAGCACTTTCCCGGCCACGGAGATACGTTGACGGACTCCCATGAGGACCTTCCGGTGGTGGAAAAGAGCCTGGAGGAGCTGCTGGAGCTGGAGCTGAAGCCCTTTGCCGCCGCCATTGCCGATGGCGCGGAGGTGGTGATGGCGGCCCACGTTTTGGAACGGGGGATTGACCCGGACCTGCCCGCCTCCCTGTCCCCCAGGGTAATTGACGGACTGCTGCGGAAGGAGCTGGGGTTTGAGGGCGTGGTGTGTACCGACGACCTGACCATGGCGGCGGTCTCCGGCCGCTGGAGCATGGGCGAGGCGGCGGTGCTGGCGGTGGAGGCCGGCTGTGACCTGCTGCTGGTCTGCCATGGCGGGGACAACCTGACCCAGGCCCGGCAGGGCCTGCTGGACGCGGTCGGGTCGGGCCGCGTCAGCGCGGAGCGGCTGGATGAGAGCGTCCGCCGGATTCTGACCCTGAAGGAGGCCTACGGGCTGGCGGATGAGCCTGCGCCCGGATTGGATGCCGGGGCTGCAAACGAGGTTTTGACCGCATTGCTTTCCGGCTTTGATTCGTAAAGCGGATTGAGAAGCCTACCCTCCGCCCCGGGGCAATCACTTTAATGAATCGAAGGATTTCTGATTGACAATTGGAACGAATTCTGGGAAAATAGCAGTACGCATATGAGAATGGCTTCTAAAGCGCTCGAGGAGGTCTGCTTATGCCACGATATCGCGGCAGTCAAAACAAGTTCGGCGGCTATCGGGGCCGGCCCAAAAGCACCATCATTCTGCGCCGGATGATCCTGGTGCTGCTGATTTTACTGGCGCTGCTGGGCGGTCTGTACTACTGGCTGACCACCCACATGGAATACACGCCGGACGGACAGGTGAAGCTGGACCTGTCCTGGCTCCAGCCCGGCAGCGGGCCGGCGGAGAGCGAACCGCCCGCCGCGCCCACGGCCACGCCGGATTCGGCGGAGACGCCCCCGCCGCCCACGGAGACGCCGGAGCCTATCACCCCGGCCAACGGGCCCGTTCGGGCGGTTGAGGTCACGGTGGACGAGGTGCTGGCGGGCACTGCGGCGGCCAAGATGGAGGCCGCAGGCGGAAACGCCCTGCTGCTGACCATGAAGGACGAAAACGGGCGGCTGTATTACGCCTCTCATCTGGAGGTGTCCCAGGAGCTGCTGGCGGTGGCGGAAAAGCGGAAACCCAGGGAAGACTACGCCGCTGACCCGGCCATCAATGCGGCTTTGCAGCAGCTGGACAGCCAGGGCATCTATCTGGTGGCGCGGGTGGAGTGCTTCCGGGACGAGATAATGCCCTATTATGATATGGCCGCCGCGCTGAAGACCAACAGCGGCTACCGCTGGACGGACCCGGACAAGCTCCATTGGGTGGACCCCACCAGCGAGATTGTGCGGAATTATTTGCAGGGTGTGGCCCGGGAGCTGGCAAGTTTGGGCTTTGACGAGCTTGTGCTTACCGGCGCGGCCTATCCCACGGAAGGCAACCTGCACTATATCAAGGTGGGTTCCTCCTACCCTAAGAATGAGGAGAACGGGCTGACCATGGTGCTGGACCAATTTTTGGAGTCTATGGCCGTGGCGCTGTCGGACCTTCCGGTGAAGCTGTCAGTGGAGACAGAGGAGGGCGTACTTCTCAACGGCGCCAATGAAAAGAGCGGCCAGACTGCGGCCATGCTGGCCTCCCATGCCTGGCGGGTGTGGGTCCGGGCTGGAGAAGCTGGAGCCGCGGATCTGAGCCAGGGTCTGGCGGGCATGACGCAGCCGGGCCAGGGCGTGGTGTTGATGTCGGCGATGGCTCCTCTGGCCGCGCCAGAGGACCAGAGCTGGGCCCAGGCGGGCGCGTAGTTCTTTTTCTTGGAAGAAAAAGAACCAAAAAGAACCCTCCTTTTCTTGAAAGAAAAGGAGCAAAAGAACTTTAAACGGCGCCGTTTTGAGGCGTTGATGAAAAACAGGTCTGCCAAATTGGCAGACCTGCTTTTCATGTGCAGCGGTGGTCATCGGGGGAGCGGTGGGGGCAAGCCCCCACCCTACAAAGCGTGCGCCCCAATTTTATGGCAATCAACCCACATTGTAATTCAGAGGCTTGGACGTAGGGCGGGGGCTGGAGGTGAATTGGGCCGAAGGCCCAAGAGAGGCTGGCCTGGGCCGTGCCCCCGCCATCCCCCGGTTATGAATACAGCTTCTTAGTCAGGCGTATATCCCTTGCTGGTGTCAATCACGACGGTGTTGGCCGCGCCGTCCCAGTCCACGCCGAAGTCAAAGGCGGAGCCCAGGTCACGGAGCTTGAAATAGTTGTTGCCGCCGATATTGTAGGCCTCCAGCACCACCTCCGCGCCGTTGAGCAGAATCTTGGAGCTGGTGGGCGTGGCGGTCCGCGCTGCGGCTATGCCAGGGGCCATCTCGCCGCCCACGGCGGTGTAGGGCTGTCCGGAAATCAGGGAAATGGCGTTGGCCGCGCCGTCCCAGGAGACCTCAAACTGCTTCTCTGTGCCGCTGAGCACAAAGGCCAGGTCCCGAAGCTTGAAGTAATTCGCCCCGCCGATGTTGTAGGCGTCAAAGGCCACATTCGCGCCATTCACCAGCACCGCCGAAGCGGTGGGCGTGGCGGTCACATCCATGGGCGGCGTGGCCTGGGGAAACCCGGCGGAAGCCGGACTGCCGGCCGCCGTGGGAAGGAAATCAGAGGGGGCCAGAATCAGGAAGCTTTCGTCATACAGAGAGCGGGTGCCCTCGTCATACTGATAGTCCTTGTCCACCGCTTCACGGTAGTACCCATTGCCTAAGTCTAGTTTGGGGATATGGATGGTGCAGCCGTTCCGCGTGCTGTTGGGCGTGCCAGCCAGGAATAGCCCGCCCTGCTGGCCTGCCATGCCCTCATCTGAGTTCGTGATATCCGCAAGATAGCTTTTCCCGTTGATTCGGACAACGTTCCACATATGGCTTTCGCTGGCAACGATATAGCACTCCACAGCGTTAGAGAAGGTTGACAGGTCGCACAGATATTTAAACGCTTTCGTATAACCCTCACAGACCACGTTGGTGTTTGGGTCGCCGTCAAAGACGTAGATAAGCTGCCACGGGCCGCCATAGGGGTAGCCGGAAGAGGCCGCGGCTTGGACGTCATAGGACACTTGGCCGCAAATGTAATCCTGGTAGGCCTCCAGCTTTTCATAATCGGAAAGCCCGCTGTACCGGTCCACAACCGCCTGGGCACTTCGGGCCACAGCGGCGGCCGCGCTGGTTTTTGCGGTGTCGGGGCGGTAAAGGTAGTAAATTTGCTCTGCGTCATTGGTGGCAGCGTAGTCCTGGTAAACAGAAAATTGAAACGTCAGGGATGTTACGCAGTAAGAGGGCGTGGTATAGGCATATGCACACCCTACCCCCTCTTCCTTGTCGTACCAGTACAATTCATAGGGGCAATCCGCCAGCAAAGCGCTGGTAATCGCGCTGAAGCTGACGTTATCCAGCTGCCCGCTCCGGCAGGTGATTCCCAGTCCAGTGGCGTCAAGCACAAACTCGGAGGAGTTGAGGACGCCGTTGGCCACCATGGTGATTTTTTCCTTCAGCTGCCGGTAAAGCAGAAGATCCGTGCCGGTCAGCCTCATTTCACCGACAGACGCGGACTGCCTGGCCGCCCAGGCTCCCGCCGGCAGCACAGTCAACACCAGCGCCAGCGCCAAAAATATGGTCAGACCTCTTTTTTTCATCAAGTCTCTTCCCTTCCTGAAAATTCTGAATGGTTTGCATAAACTTTCTTTTGTGTTGTTTGTTTATTTTACCAGATGCAGCGGCACGCCGCAAGTGGTCTGGCACGCCTTTTTTCGGCAAATTGAGCATTTTGACGAGAAGAGCCCCTGCGAAGCTTTTTGTTTTTGCCGATTATTCTCAAAATAAGGATAGGGCGGACAGAAAAATCGAAAAAGAACCGGGTAAAATCCGGTTTGTATGGGGCTTTCGTCGGGAAAATCAGATGCAATAGGCAAAAATCAAGAAATTGCTGGTTGATTTTTCTTGCCTTCCGAGGTAAAATCCATAGTATAGTCGGGAAAATTGTTTCTCAGATGAAAGGCGGTGATAAGGATGTCACTGGAAGCGATCAAAAGGGTGACGGAGACCGAGCAGAACTCTTTGCAGCGCAAGGCGGAAGCCGCGCAGCAGGCGAAACGGACCGTGGCGGAGGCTGAGCGCGCCGGCCAGGAACGGCTGGAAAAAGCCCGACAAGAAGCCGAAGCCAAGGCAAAAGCCCTCATGACAGAGGCGGAGCGGAAGGCCGCTGAACATGCGAAAACGGTCATGAAGGAAACCGAGCGCACCTGCAAGACTTTGAGCCAGGAGGCGGGAGCCCGGCTGGACAAAGCGGCAACACTCATTGTCAGAAGGGTAGTGAAAGACTGATGTCCATTGTCAAAATGAAGCGGCTGCGCCTTGTCGCTCTGGGAGAACAGAGAGACGAGCTGCTGGCGCGGCTGCTCCATGTGGGCTGTGTCGAGGTCACGGAACCGGAAGGCAAGCTGAGCGATCCGGAATGGACGGCGCTGGTCCATCGGGACTCCAGCGCCATGGGCGATGTCAAGGGGCAGGTCAACGGGATCACCTCCGCGCTGGACGCCCTCCAGAAGTACGCCCCGGTAAAGTCCGGCCTGTTTATCAAGCGCCGGGACATTTCGGAAGCGGACTTCTTTGACCGCCAGGCGGCTGCGGAGGCGCTCCGCAACGCCGGAGAGATCAATGAAAACGTCCACGAGATCACGCAGCTCTTCTCCAAGGAAAACCGGCTCTCCTCCCAGCGGGCCAGCCTGGTCCCCTGGTCTGGTCTGGACCTTCCCCTGGAGACACGTTCCACAGAGCACACCCACATTTCCTTTGGCGTCTGCCCTGCGGCAGTGGACCTGGCTCAGCTCCGTTCGGAGCTGGGAGAGGCCGCGCCCACCGCGGAGCTGATTCTTGCCTCCAGCGACAAGGAGCAGCATTACCTGCTGCTGGTTTGTCACAGGAGCGAGGAGGAGGCCGCCTTCCAGGCCTTGAAGCCTCACTCCTACAACACGGTCCAGTTCAAGGAGTTCACCGGCACTGCCGCGGAAAACCTGAAGGTCATCGACCAGGAGCTGGGCGAGATCACCGGCCGGCGCGAGGCGGCCGCCGCTGCCATCGTGGCCCATCAGAACTGCCGGGAAGCCCTGCAGCTGGCTCAGGACCGGTTTAACCAGGAACTGAGCAAGGAGCAGGTCCGGGAGCGGATGCTCACCAACGGCACCGTGTTCTTTCTGGAGGGCTGGGCCACCGCGCCGGATCAGCAGGAATTGGAAAAAGAGCTTTCCAAGTTTGCCTGTGCCTACGAGTTCTCTGACCCTGAAGAGGGAGACACGGTTCCCACCAAGCTGAAGAACCCCAAGTGGATGGAGTGCATCAACATGGTGACGGAGATGTATTCTCTCCCCGCCTACAATGGAATTGACCCCAACCCGCTGATGTTCTTCTGGTACGTATTCTTCTTTGGATTCATGTTCGCTGACGTGGCCTACGGCATCATCATCTTTGCCGTATCGCTGGCTGTCATCAAGCTGTACAATCCCAAGAAGACCATGGGCAAGATGTTCCACCTTGGCCTGTGGCTGGGCGGATCTACTGCGCTCTGCGGCATCTTTGTGGGCGGCTTTTTCGGCAATGCCCTGGAGGTCATCTATGATACCTTCCTGCCCAATGCGGCGATGCCCGGCTGGATGCAGGCGTTCTGCAACGGCCTGCTGGTCAATCCCATTGCCGACCCCATGACCGTGCTGATCATCGCGGTGGTCATCGGCTGCCTCCATCTGGTCATGGGCCAGTGTATCCACATTTACATGGGCTTCCGGGACGGCACCGGCGTGGACGCCCTGCTGGACGTGGTGCCCTGGTGGCTGTTCTTCGCCGGCATCGGCGCCATTGCCCTGGCCGGTACCCCTGTGGTTCTGATTATCGGCGTCATTGGCCTGATTGCCACCCAGGGCCGTCACGAGGGTACGTTCTTCATGAAGCTGTTCGGCGGCGTCAAGAGTCTGTATGACGTGACCAGCTGGCTGTCGGACATTCTCTCCTACGCCCGTTTGATGGCCCTGATGCTGGCCACCTCGGTCATCGCCATGGTATTCAATACACTAGGCGCTCTGCCCCACAGCATCATCGCTTTTGTGATCGTGTTTGTGATCGGACATGTGTTCAACATCGGCGTCAATCTGATCGGTACTTATGTCCATGCGGCGCGTCTGCAATATCTGGAATATTTCAACAAATTCTATGTGAGCGGCGGGGTGCCGTTCCGTCCCCTGCAATACGATACCAAATACACAGACATCGTAACTAACAAGGAGGAAAAGTAATTATGGAATGGTTCATGGAAAATGCTGGCTTGTATGTAGCCATTATCGGCGCTTCTCTGGCGGTCGCTATGGCCTGTGCCGGATCCGGCAAGGGCGTTGGACTGGTGGGTGAGGCCGCTGCCGGCGTCATCTCCGAGGACCCCAATAAGTTTGCTTCCTGCATGATTCTTCAGATTCTGCCTGGTACTCAGGGCCTGTACGGTCTGGTTATCTGGTTCTACGCGCTGTTCAGCCTGGGCGTTATCGGCGGTAATCCTGAGGCTATGACCGTTGGACAGGGTCTGGGCTACTGCTTCGCGTGCCTGCCCATGGGCATCGGCGGCTATTTCACTGCCATCGCTCAGGGCCGCTGCGCTGCCGGCGGTGTTTCCCTGGTTGCCAAGCGTCCCGAAGAAATGTCCAAGGGCATCATCATGGCCATCATGGTCGAGTTCTACGCCATCCTCTGCCTGCTGGCTTCCTTCCTGATGCTGCTGTTCCTGTAAGAAACGAGGAGAATCTATGAACGGCATTGAAAAAATCACTGGGCGCATCAATGACGACGCCCAGCGCGAAATCGACGCCATCGCGGCCCAGGCCAAGAGCGAGGCCGACGCCATTACTGCCCGGTACGAGGCTCAGGCGGAAAAAGAAGCCGCTGAGATTCTGGCCCGGGGCAAGGCAAACGCGGACGAGCGGGTAGAGCGGCTGGCCAGTGTGGCCGAGCTGGAGGCCAAGAAAATGACGCTGGCCGCCAAGCAGGAGGTGCTGGACAGGGCCTTTGACAAGGCGCTCCAGGATCTGACCCAGCTGTCCGAGGAAAAGTATGTGGCCCTTCTGGCCGCTCTGGCGGTGAAGGCGGCCAGCACCGGCAATGAGAAGATCATTCTCTCTCCGGCGGACCGCTCCCGCTATGGCGTGAAGGTGGCCGAAATGGCCAACAGCGCCCTGGGCAAGCAGGGGAAGCTCACCCTGTCTGAGGAGACCCGGGACATCAAGGGCGGCCTGCTGCTCAGCGACGGCGATGTGGAAGTGAACTGCGCGTTTGAGACGCTGGTCCGTTTGACCCGGAACCAGATCGCCGGAGACGTGGCGAAGGTGCTCTTCGACTGACCGCCCCCTCTCCCGGCTGTCCGGAAGCGGGGAATTCCTCGCAGAATGGAGGAACCAACTTGTCAGAAATCAAAGACATTGACTATCTGTTTCTGTCCACCCGCATCAAGTCTCTGGAGCGGAATCTGCTGTCCAGGGAGCGCATGGAGCGGATGCTGGAGGCCCGGAGCAACGAGGACGCCGCCAAGGTGCTGACCGAGTGCGGCTATCCGGAGATGCCCGAGGTCAATGTGGACGTGATCAATCAGGTTCTGGCGGAACAGCGGGATAAGACCTATCAGGACCTGTACGCCTTCGCCCCGGACCCCACGCTGGTGGATGTGTTCAAGGTGAAGTATGACTATCACAACGTAAAGGTGCTGCTCAAGGCGGAGGCCACGGGGCAGGACCCCAGCCGCCTGTTGGTGGACACGGGCCGCGTGCCGGCGTCCGCGCTGGAGGAGGGCATCCGCGCCTCTGACCTGCGGGGCATGCCGTCCATTTTGCAGGCGGCGACACTGGAGGCCCGGGAGGTGCTGGGTACCACCGGTGACCCGCAGCTGGCTGACTTTGTGCTGGACCGTGCCTATTTCCAGGACATGATGGCGCTGGCCAAGAAGTCGGAATCCGCGTTTTTGGAGGGCTACGTCCGTATTCAGATTGACGCGGCCAATCTGAAGAGCGTGGTCCGGACGCTTCGGATGGGCAAGGGCACCGAATTTTTGAAGGGCGTCCTGTTTGACCAGGGCAACATCGACATCAACCGCATTCTGAACACGGTGGGATCGGGCTCCTCCCTGGATGAGCTCTATGCCACCTCGGTTCTGAAGGCCGCGGCGGAAGCGGGCACAGCGGCTGCCAACGGCGGCGGGCTGACCCAGTTCGAGCGGCTGGTGGACGACGCGGTGAACGCCTATGTGGGCGGCGCGAAGTACGTGGCCTTCGGCGAGGCGCCGGTGATCGGCTACCTGGCGGCCAAGGACACGGAGTTCACCTCGGTCCGCATCATCATGACGGGGCGGTTGGCCGGCCTGGCGGCGGACACCATCCGGGAAAGGTTGCGTGAAGCCTATGTATAAGATCGCAGTCCTGGGCGACCGGGAGAGCGTCCTGGGCTTCAAGGCCCTGGGCCTGGACGTCTATCCGGCGGAGACGGTGGACGAGGCTCGGGAGACGCTGCACCAGCTGGCTAAGGGCGACTGCGCGGTGGTTTATCTCACCGAGCAGTTCGGGGCCCAGATGGAGGCGGAAATCGCCCGGTACAAGGATCAGCTCACCCCGGCAATTATTCTCATTCCCGGCAAGGAAGGCTCTCTCGGCATTGGCATGGCAAATGTCAAAAACGCCGTGGAAAGAGCTGTCGGCGCGGACATCCTCTAGGGGGGACGTTGTCCCCCCTAGATACGGACCCGCCGCGCCGTCCTGCGGACGGCACAACGGGTCCGATACCCCCCTCGCCTTCGCACGGCGAAGGCGTCGCGCCCCTGGGGCGCGGGCAGCGGCGTTTCACAGGGAAGTGAATTCCCTGTGAAACAGGATTTCATTTCCTTCGTTTGCCTGCGGCAAACGAACCAGGGGCTCCGCCCCTTGGAACCCCATGGTATGCTGGGATTTTACGGTGTTGCAGCGCTTATAAGCTGCGCCGCTTAAAGTTCTTTTTGCTTCTTTTTCTTTCAAGAAAAAGAAGATGTCCAAAATTGAAACCCGAAAGAAGGTAGAACGACCTATGGGTAAAATTGTTAAGGTTTCCGGCCCGCTGGTGGTCGCGACCGGACTTTCTGACGCCAATATGGCGGACGTGGTCCGCGTCGGCGAGCAGCGCCTGATCGGTGAGATCCTGACCATGGACGGCGACTCCGCCTCCATTCAGGTCTACGAGGAGACCTCCGGCCTGGGCCCCGGCGCCGAAGTGGTTTCCACCGGCACCCCCCTGTCCGTGGAGCTGGGCCCCGGCCTCATTGAAAACATCTACGACGGCATCCAGCGCCCGCTGGAGGAGATCGTCAAGAAGACCCACAGCAACAACCTGCCCCGCGGCGTGGAGGTTCCTGCCCTGGACCGGGATAAGAAGTGGACCTTTGTCCCCGCCGCCAAGAAGGGCGACAAGGTGGGCGCGGGCGATGTGATCGGCACCGTGCAGGAGACCCCCTCCATCCTCCACAAGATCATGGTTCCCAACGGCATGAGCGGCACCATCGAGTCCATCAAGGGCGGCGATTACACCGTTCTGGAAACCGTGGCCACCCTCAAGACCAATAAGGGCGAGACCAAAGAGCTGACCATGATGCAGAAGTGGCCTGTCCGTGTGGGCCGCCCCTACAAGAAGAAGTTCCCCCCGGTGACCCCCCTCCAGACCGGCCAGCGTGTCATCGACACCCTGTTCCCCCTGGCCAAGGGCGGCACCGCCGCCGTGCCCGGCCCCTTCGGATCCGGCAAGACCGTGGTGCAGCACGCCATGGCCAAGTGGTCTGATGTAGACGTGGTGATTTACATCGGCTGCGGCGAGCGCGGCAACGAGATGACCGACGTTCTGCGGGAGTTCCCCGAGCTGGTGGACCCCCGGACCGGCGAGTCCCTGATGAAGCGGACCGTGCTGATCGCCAACACCTCGGATATGCCCGTGGCCGCCCGTGAGGCCTCTGTTTACACCGGCATCACCATCGCCGAGTACTTCCGCGATATGGGCTATGACGTGGCCGTCATCGCTGACTCCACCTCCCGCTGGGCCGAGGCCCTCCGTGAGATGTCCGGCCGTCTGGAAGAGATGCCCGGCGAGGAAGGCTACCCCGCCTACCTTGCCTCCCGTCTGGCGCAGTTCTACGAGCGCGCCGGCGTGGTGTCCACCCTGGGCGCGGAGGAGCGCACCGGATCCCTGACCGCCATCGGCGCGGTCTCCCCTCCGGGCGGCGACCTGTCTGAGCCGGTGTCTCAGGGCACCATGCGGATCGTCAAGGTGTTCTGGGCCCTGGACTCCTCCCTGGCCTACCGCCGTCACTTCCCCGCCATCAACTGGCTGAACTCCTACTCTCTGTATCAGGACACCCTGAAGGGCTGGTACGACGAGAACCTGGGCAAGGAGTTCTTCCAGAACCGGGAGAAGGCCATGGCCATGCTTCAGCAGGAATCCGACCTGAACGAAATCGTTCAGCTGGTCGGTAAGGACGCCCTCTCCCCGGCGGACCAGCTGACCCTGGAGACCGCCAAGATGATCCGCGAGGACTTCCTCCAGCAGAATGCCTTTGTGGACATCGACTCTTATTCCGACTACCGCCGCCAGACCCTTCTCATGGGCATCATCCTGAGCTATGACAAGCTGTGCCGGGCCGCGCTGGAAAAGGGCGCGGACGCGATGGCGCTGTTCGACATTCCCGCCCGTGCCGCCATTGGCCGTGCCAAGAGCGTGCCTGCGGACGAGTATGAGACGGCATACGCGAAGATCGCTTCCGACATGGCCGCCCAGATCGACGAGCTGGCCGCGAAAGGAGGTCTTGACTGATGATTAAGGAATACCGCACCATACAGGAGATCTCCGGTCCTCTGATGGTGGTCAAGAAGGTGGAAGGCGTCACCTTCGACGAGCTGGCGGAAATCGAGCTGCCTGACGGATCTGTCCGCCGGGGCAAGGTGCTGGAGGTCAACGGCGACAACGCTGTGGTCCAGCTGTTCGAGGCCTCTGCCGGCATCAACCTGGCGCAGTCCAAGGTCCGCTTCCTGGCCCACCCCCTCCAGCTGGGCGTGTCCGGCGACATGCTGGGCCGGGTTTTCAACGGCATGGGCGAGCCCATTGACGGCGGCCCGGAGATTATGGCTGACGAGTACCGGGATATCAACGGTCTGGCCATGAACCCCGCTGCCCGCGACTACCCCAACGAGTTCATTCAGACGGGCATTTCCACCATCGACGGCCTGAACACCCTGGTCCGCGGTCAGAAGCTGCCCATCTTCTCTGAATCCGGCCTGCCCCACTCCAGCCTGGCCGCTCAGATCGCCCGTCAGGCCAAGGTGCTGGACGGCGCGTCCAACTTCGCCGTTGTGTTCGCCGCCATCGGCATCACCTTCGAGGAGTCCAACTTCTTCGTGGAGGAGTTCCGCCGCACCGGCGCCATTGACCGTACCGTGCTGTTCACCAACCTGGCGGACGACCCTGCGGTCGAGCGTATTTCCACGCCCCGTATGGCGCTGACCGCCGCCGAGTATCTGGCCTTTGAGAAGGGCATGCACGTGCTGGTCATCCTGACCGATATCACCAACTACGCCGAGGCCCTCCGTGAGGTCTCCGCGGCCAAGAAGGAAGTGCCCGGACGCCGCGGCTATCCTGGCTATCTGTACACTGACCTGGCCACGCTGTACGAGCGTGCCGGCCGTCAGGTGGGCAAGGATGGTTCCATCACCATGATTCCCATTCTGACCATGCCGGAAGGCGACAAGACCCACCCCATCCCCGACCTGACCGGCTACATCACCGAGGGCCAGATCATTCTGACCCGCCAGCTGTTCCGGGCCGGCGTCAACCCGCCGGTTGACGTGCTGCCCTCCCTGTCCCGTCTGAAGGACAAGGGCATCGGCGTGGGCAAGACCCGTGAGGACCACGCCGGCACCATGAACCAGCTGTTTGCCGCCTACGCCACCGGTAAGGAGGCCAAGGAGCTGATGAGCATTCTGGGCGAGGCCGCCCTGAGCCCCACGGACCTTCTGTACGCCAAGTTCGCGGAAGAGTTTGAGAAGCGCTATGTCTCCCAGGGCAACGATGAGAACCGCTCCATTGAGGACACCCTGAATCTGGGCTGGGAGCTGCTCTCCATCCTGCCGGTTACGGAGCTGAAGCGAATCAAGCAGGAGCACATCGACAAGTATCTCCCCAAGAAAGACTAAGGGGGTGCGAGGTCAATGGCAAGCGCAACCGTAAGCGCAACCCGTATGGAGCTGACCCGGCTGAAGAACCGTCTGAAGACGGCCACCCGGGGCCACAAGCTTCTGAAAGACAAGCGCGACGAGCTGATGAAGCAGTTCCTGGACATTGTCCGGGAAAACCGGGCCCTGCGGGCCCGCGTGGAAGAGGCTCTGATGAAGGCCCACGGCTCCTTTACCGTGGCCTCGGCGCTCATGTCTTCCGAGACGCTGGAGCAGTCTCTTCTGTATCCCAAGCAGAGCGTGGAGCTGAACATGGAGTTTCAGAACATCATGTCAGTGAACGTGCCTGTGTACCACTTCAACACCAAGAGCCAGGACGCCGGAGAGGTGTACCCCTACGGCTTCGCCACCACCTCCTGTGAGCTGGACGGCGCCGTGGACGCCCTTTCCTCGGTGTTTCAGGACATGCTGAAGCTGGCGCAGATGGAGAAGACCTCCCAGCTGCTGGCGGAGGAGATCGAAAAGACCCGCCGCCGCGTCAACGCTCTGGAGTACGTCATGATTCCTCAGATGCAGGAAAACATCCACTACATCACCATGAAGCTGGATGAAAATGACCGCCAGAACACCATTCGCCTGATGAAGGTGAAGGATATGGTGCTTCAAGAGGCGCTGGAGCAGAAGCGCGAGCAGGATGCCAGAGAGCTCCAGGCGTTCAAAAAGCGCGAACAGGATTCCTGATTGAAAAGCGAGACGCCGGCCAGAAGGCCGGCGTCTTTTTTCGCTTCTCTTCTGGAAAGAAAAGAAGCGAAAGAGCTTTAAACTGTGTCCTATTGCCAGTCTGACAGTCGAAATCAGTTTAAAGTTCTTTTTGGTTCTTTTTCTTTCAAGAAAAAGAACAGAAGCCTATCGGGCGGAGCGCACGTTCTGGGAGATGTCCGCCAGGGCCGCCGCGGCTTCCATATCGCATGCGGAGCATTTGGAGAGGTCGCCCAGGGAGACCATGCCCACCACCCGTCCTTCCTCCACCACGGGCAGGCGCCGGACCTGACGGCAGGCCATTTTTCGGGCCGCTGTGCTGGTCTCCTGGTCGGGAGTCACGGTTTCCGGTGCCTGAGACATGATATCGGATACTGGAATCCGGCCTGGGTCCCGGCCGGCGGCGACGCATCGGGTTACAATGTCCCGGTCGGTGACGATGCCCCGGAGTCCGCCGTCTCCGCCGCAGACGGGCAGGGCGCCCAGATTGTGCCGGGACAGCAGACGCGCCGCCAGCGCAGCGCTCTCCTCCGGCGTAATGGAAACCACAATGGGATTCATCAAATCGCGGACCTGCATGGATCTGCCCTCCTGTTCCTGTTCTTTTTTCTTGAAAGAAAAAAGAACCAAAAAAGAACTTAAAACGGTTTTCGTGCTATTAGGATGGCCAGAAGGGCACTGCTTTATTCCTGCTGTTTCCATTTCAGATTGCGAAGCAGGGGCTTCGGCCCCCGCCAAGTAAAGGCCCGGTCCGGGAATGACGCCTGAAACTGGCGGTTGGTGCGGCCCTCTACATCGGACAGGGACAGGGAGCAGACAAGGTCTGTCCGGAATTCCGGCAGCGGAGACAGCTCCGGCGTTCGATTGTAGGGGCACACCTGCTGGCAGAGGTCACAGCCCCAAACCAGGGGGTGGGCGGCCAGCAGCGCCTCCTGCTCCAGGGTGAGGGTGCCTTTTGCCTGGGTCAGGGCGGACAGACATTGCTTCTCCGAAAAGGAAGCGCTCCGCAGCGCGCCTCCGGGACAGACCGCCGCACAGGCCCCGCAGCTCATGCACGGGGAAGCGGGTTCGGAAGGGGTGGACAGGGGCAGGCTGGTCAAGATGGTGCCCAGAAAGACCCAGGAGCCATAGGGCGGCAGGATGACCAGTCCATTCCGGCCCCGAAGCCCCAGCCCGGCCAGCCAGGCACATTCCCGCTCCGGCAGGGGAGAGTTGTCCGCTCCAGGGACAAAGACGTGGCCGGGATATTGGCGCTCCAGCGCCGTGCAGGCCGGCCTGAGGCGCTCCAGGAGCACGGAGTGATAATCCCGCCCTCTGGCGTAACGGGACAGATTGCCGGGGCGCTCCTCCGCGCCGTAGGGAAACGCGGCCACAAAAACGCCGGAAGGAGAAGGGCATAGGGCTTCCGCTTTGCGGCGGGCCTCCTCCGTCAGGGGCAGGCTGTCAAAGGCGCAGCAGCCCCAGCCGGCCGCTCCGGCAGAGGAAAACAGCGCGTCAAAGTCCAACTGGAAGCGCCTCCCTTCGGTTTATTGCCATGTGGGGAAATTTATGCAGGGTGATTCGGCTGCGCGGCTTTCTGAACCACACGCCTGGAGAGGGGGAAAATCAATCCGCCCACGCTGTTGCCCAGCGTGATGACCAGAACGGCCAGCAGGGTCTGAGGCTGCCAGATGACGCCGGCCATGGAAAAGTAAAACATGTCGGCGATGCTGTGCTCGAAGCCGCTGAGAATGAACACCACCACGCCCAGAATCAGGGCCAGATACTTCCCCACCTCGTGGGGATTGTTTTTGTACCCGTCCACAGCGATGAAAATGAGCAGATTGCACATCACCGCCAGCAGAAAGAGACTGAACAGGCTGTCCCCCAACTTGGCCTCGGCCAAGGCCTGAGCCTTCTCCACATAGGCCGGGGCCACCCGGGTCATCCGAACCGCCAGCGAGGTCAGCCAGACGCCCAGCAGATTGCCCGGCCAGATGACGAGGAGGTCAAGGAGATAGTCTGGTTTGTTGTCAAAAAGATAGAGCACCCTGCCGGTGTACAGGTTGAGTCCGTTGGTGCAGATGGTGAACAAGCCCACCGAAA
This sequence comes from Oscillospiraceae bacterium, assembly GCA_022793095.1. Taxonomy (GTDB): domain Bacteria; phylum Bacillota; class Clostridia; order Oscillospirales; family Oscillospiraceae; genus JAAWCD01. The sequence continues at coordinate 39,202 of JAAWCD010000068.1, forward strand.
AAAGAAACGCGCCCACCACCCGGTTTTCGCAGGCCAAAAATACCGTGCCGCCCAGGCCGATACAGACACCCGCCAGAATTGCGTAAAGAAAAACTGCCAGCCGCTTCATCTAAAAATCCGCTCCTTTTCATTTGTTATGCCCTTTGCATTTCCTATCATAACAATGAACCCGCCAGTTAGTCCATCCTAATGTTTCAGAAAGATACACCATTCCAGCGGCAGCAGTCTTGATTCCCAGCAAAAAATCTGGTAAGGTGTCAGAGAAGAAACCACAGGAAGGAGGAGAGGCGATGCTTTGGCGGATTCCAGTTCTGGCTGCGGCGCTGCTGTGCCTGCTGGCGGGCTGCGGCCAGACGGAGCCTGCGCCTGTCACCGTTTTTGCCATGGACACCATGATGGAGCTGATGCCCTACGGTCCCCACGGGGAGGAGGCCGGAGCACAAGCCGTAACGCGGCTTCAGGAGCTGGAAAAGCTGCTGTCCGTCACAGCGGAGGACAGTGACATTGGCCGGATCAACCACAGCCAGGGGACGCCTGTTGCCGTGGACGGGGAGACCTTCGCCCTGCTGAAGGCGGCGCTGGAGCTGGGAGAGCGAACCGGCGGGGCGCTGGATATCACCATCTATCCGGTAATTCGGGCCTGGGGCTTCACCACAGATTCCTTCCAGGTGCCGGAGGAGAAGGAGCTGGAAAAGCTGCTGGACAAAGTGGACTACCAAGCCGTTCAGCTGGATGGGGAAGGACAAACGGTGACACTGCCCGCTGGAATGGAGCTTGATTTGGGCAGCGTGGCCAAGGGCTACGCCGGAGATCAGGTGATAGCGCTGTTCCGGGAAGCGGGAGTCACCTCGGCCATCATCAGCCTGGGGGGCAATGTGCAGACCTTGGGGGCCCGGCCTGACGGCACGCCCTGGCGGGTGGCGGTCCGGGACCCTTCCGGCGCGGGACTGGCCGGGGTGCTGGAGGTGACAGACCGGGCGGTGGTCACTTCCGGCGGCTATGAGCGGTATTTTGAGGCGGACGGGGAACGCTATTGGCATATCCTCGACCCGAAAACCGGGTGTCCGGCCCGGAGCGGCGTGGCCTCGGCCACGGTGGTGGGGGAATCCGGCCTGGTGTGCGACGGCCTTTCCACCGCGCTGTTCATTCTGGGCGCGGAGAAGGCGGAGGCGCTTTGGCGGGCCATGGGCGGCTTTGACTATCTTTTGATTGGGGAGGACGGAAGTGTGACCATCACATCAGGAATCGCGGACCAGTTTCAGGCGGCAGAGGACGGGCTGGCGGTTACGGTGGTGACGCAATGAGGCGGACACGGTTCTGGGTGCTTCTGCTGGGCGGAACGGCCCTTCTGGCCGTCCTTGGGACCTTTTGGCTCAGCCGGAGCGCTGGAGGGGGAACCGTCGCCAACGTCTACCAGGACGGCGTTCTGGTGTGGTCCATCGACCTGAGCGAGGTGCGGGAGGCAGAAGAGCTTACCATAGAAGGCCCTGCCGGAGGAAACACGGTCCAGGCAGAGCCAGGCCGGATCCGGGTGAGCGGGGCTGGCTGTCCGGACCAAATTTGTGTAGGCCAGGGCTGGCTGTCCGGCGGGGTGACACCCATTGTCTGCCTGCCCAACCGGCTGGTCATCCGCCTGGAGGAAGGGGAAAACGAGTTGGATTTAGACGGGGTATCGGGATGAAAGGGGCAAAAAAAATCACGGTCATGGGACTGCTGACCGCGATTGCGCTGACAATTTTCATGGCGGAGGCGCAGATTCCGCCTCCGGTCCCCATTCCGGGGGTCAAGCTGGGGCTGGCGAACATTGTGACGGTGTACGCGGCCTTTGCCCTGGGGCCGGGAGAGGCGTGCCTCATCCTGCTGGCCCGGGTGTTGCTGGGCAGTCTGTTTTCCGGGCAGCTGATGACGCTGATGTACAGTCTGACCGGCGGGCTGTTCTGTCTGGCGGCCATGCTGCCTTTGCGGCGGGTGGTCACGGAGCGGCAGATCTGGGTATGCAGCGCGGTGGGCGCGGTTTTCCACAACCTGGGGCAGCTCGCAGCTGGGATTCTCATTGCCCGCACTCCGGCGCTGGCGGCCTTTCTGCCTGTGCTGGTCCTGTCCGGCCTCCTCACCGGCCTCTTTACCGGCCTCACCGCCCAGTTCCTCCTACTTTTCTTGAAAGAAAAGTAGGCAAAAGAACTTCAAACTGGTTCTGCCGGAAATGGGTGCAGGGCGCAGCTTCTAAAGGAACCGCTGATTGAATCGGCGTGTGCGGATTGGTGAGCGAAATTTTTGTCTGACGAGTGACAAAAAGTGCAGGAATCCAAAAAGATTTCAAACTTTTTTCACGAAGTTCAGGCGGAAATTTTGCCGTCAAGACGTGCGCGTGGATGAAATCAGTGGTTCCTAAAGAATGATCGTCATGCACCAGATGAAGCCGATGACAGCAGCGCCCAGAGAGGAGTAGACCAGGGGAAGGAATTTGGAAACCTGCTTGCCCACCGGAGAGTTCCGGCGGATGTAACCAGCGGCCACCTGCTGGGCCTCCGCCACCACCTGGTCCGCAGTGACGCCCTCCTGAGAGAGCGCGTCCTCCCGCATAAGAAAAATGGCCTGTTCAAAAAAACGGGGGTCCGGATTCCGCACCACGATGACCCGGCGCGAGACGCCTTTCACCATTGCCATCAACACCTTTCTGATTTGTACTGTGAAGGAACCGCTGAGGGATTCAGCGGTTCCTTTCACCAGTATGAACCAGTATTGGAGGATTTATACCAGACACCGGGCGGGAATTCGCTGGCGAAGGCCCAGAGGTGCGGCGGAAATTTGGCCTGCCGCGCCCTTATGCACCCCCTCAAGGGCGTCCGGAACCATGTATCAAGGAAACCGCCGGCCTTCCCAAGGCTGCCGCGTCCCTTGGCAACTGCCGCAGTCCGCCAGCATGAAGTTCTTTTGCCTACTTTTCTTTCAAGAAAAGTAGGTTAAGAGAGGGTGAGGACGAGGGCGGTGCGGTCGTCGCGGATGGAGGCGTGGGTCTGGCTCTGCTGCAAGAGCTGGAGGGCCAGCTCCTTGGGACTGCCGCCGGAGTAGACGGCCAGCGCACCTCGAACCCAGCTGTCATCCCGGCTGTCCGCCACCCCGTCGCTGATGAGCAGAACCAAATCCTCCGGTGACAAATGGAGGCGGCTCACGTCAGGCGCGGAACCGCCCGACGGGTCCAGACCCGCTGGCAGAGAGGAACCGGTGATCCGGCTCACCTGCCCCTTCTTCCGGATGTATGTGGGGGCCGCCCCCATCTTGTACACCTCCGCGTCACCGGAAAAGAGGTCCACCCGCAGCAGGTCAATGGTGGTGAAGCCCACGCTCTGGTCCCCCCGCAGGGCCAGCGCGCCGGACAGGGTCCGAAGGGCGGGCTCCGGATCCACACCCGCCCGAAGAAAGCCCTCCAGCAACCGGAGGGCCAGCTTGCTTTCCGACGCCGCTTCCTCACCGGCCCCCATGCCGTCGCAGAGAATCAGATAGACCCGCCCGTCCTCCGTCTTGAACCAAGTGCCCGCGTCTCCGCTGACCGTCTCCCCGTCTTTCCGCCGGGCCGCAATGCCCACCGTAGCCGCCATGGGCGCGGCCTGAGTCAGGACCAGCTTCCAGCCGCGGCCCGTGAGGACCGGCGTTCCCGGACGCAGGGAAACGTTCAGCGCCCCTGCCAGCCGCTCCTGGGTTTCGGCGCGCTCAAAAGCGGACAGGTCCGGGCCCTCCAGCTCCACCCGAAGATGGCCGTGCTCATCGTAGTAGACGGAGCTCTCCGCGTCCACCCCCTGCCCCCGCAGGTGAGCGCGAAGCTTCTGCTCCAGCACCGGGTCCGGCGTCAGCTCCACCGACAGTTCCGCCGCCGCTGTGCTCAGAATGGTGGAAAGCTCCGCATACTGGCGGCAGACAGACCCCCTGGACTCCCGCAGCCGGGCGCTGTACTGCCGCCGGGCCAGCAGGGTGGTCAGCTCCGCGTTGGCGGCGGTGAGAAAGTCTGCGAAATGGAGGCAGCGGGAGGAAAAATGACTGGGAAAGTCCTTTGCCTCCCCCCTGCCCCGGTCCAGCATGGCGGGCAGAGCGTCATTCAGGGCGTTGAAGGTGGTGACGTAATCCCGCTGCCAACAGGCATCCCGCAGGGCACAGCCCCGGCAGATCCGGTCTGCCGTGCGGTCGAAGATAATAGCGGCATCGTTGTCGTTGGCGGTGTTTTGCAGCAGGCTGCTCCGGAGCTGCTCATAGAGGCTCCGGAAGGCTGCGGCCTGGGCGTCCAGCCGGTCCCGCACATAGCTGTAGGTCCGGCTTTTGGTGCCGGCAGGGGGACTGGCCCGCTGAAAGGCGTCCAGCCTCTGGAAAGCCGCCTCCGGCAGCAGCAGAAAGAGCACAGAGGCCAAAAATACCTCATATAGAATGGCGGTGGGAATACCCGCGCTCCAGGTCCAAAGCACCGCCGATCCGCTGCCCATCACGTAGGCCAGAGCTGCCATCAACCGGTTTTGCTTCCAGGCCACGCCGGTGAGGAGCCCGGCAAAGCCGTAGGCCATGGCGTATACCGGCGTTCCGATGCCCACCGACAGATCCATGGCCAGCCCGGCCGCCACGCCGGAGGCCGCGCCGGGCCCCACCCCCCACCGCCAGGCCAGGGCCATGACCGCCAGCGCCGCCAGCGCCCGCCCCAGGGAGATCCCCCAAAGGAGCTCCACGTGGGCCAGGGCAATGAGCAGGGTCACTCCGGCCAGCGCCAGAGAAATCCGCTGCCTGGGGTCCGGCCCCAGACCCTCCGCCGGGTCGGACCAAAGGGAGAAGGCATACCGGTAAACAGCGGCGGACCCGCCGATTAGCAGCACCTCGGTGAGAAAGCAGATGACGCCGGAGGGGGTCCAGCCTGCCTCAGACAGGTAGACGAAGCCGGTAGCCGCACCCAGCAGGGCAGAAATCAGGGGCATGAACCAGCGGGAGGCGTAAATCCGCACATCGTAAAAGGCGAAGGCCACGGAATAGATGAGAATGGCGGAGGCGGCGTAGCGCAGGCCCTGAACCAGGCCAAGGGTGGAGAGATAGCCCAGACAGACGCCGCACAGGGCGAAAAATCCGCCTGCCCCGGACCCGGAGGCGCCCACCAGCCCCAGCCCAAAAGGCGCGTAGCTCTCAAAAATCTGTGCGCCGGACAGCACCGCGCCCAAAAGGAACCGGATGCCGCACTCCATTCCCTGAAGAAGGACCGGAGCCTTTAGGATAATTTGACCCCGTTCCAACAGCTCTGACCACACCCGGCCCACCTGCCGGCGGATGGCTTCTTTTGTACTCATGAACTTGTCCACCTCTCTTGTGAGTTTATTCCAGAATAATCCATAGAGAGCTGGAAAGCAGTCGGGAAATAGAGGGCTGGAAAACACTTTTTCTGCGGAAAAGGCAAAAAAATACGCTCTAACAGCCAAGTTAGAGCGTATTTTCCGCTTTCTTGAAAGAAAGCTTGGCATCGCCGCCGCAAAGTCCGCCCCGCTTGGAACAGCCTGACGGCGGTTCCTCGTGACGCTCCCTTGCTCCTCCTCTCCCCGCACGGACCACTTCGTTGAGTCCGCGCGGGGTCCCGCTGGCGGACTGCGGCGGTTCGTTTGGGAGCGTGGCGCCCTTGGAACGGACTGGGCGTCAAGCCTACACATAGGCGTAACAGCAGCATCCTTTGACGGACAATTCACAATACTCATAGACGGTTCCACTGCCGTTTTTGACTTTATATGTGATCTCTGCGCCGCGGCTTTTTAACGTTCAGGAAAGGGAACGGGGAAGCCGGTCTGGGGGCATCATGTCTCCGAAGAAGGCGATCTTGGGCAGGGCGGCCAGCAGAAGCCCGCCCAGGATGTAGCAGGCCAGGAGCTCACCCAAAGCGACGGTGCCGGCGTTGTAGGCGAAGGCCATCGGGAAGCCTGGGCCGAACCCGGCCTCGAACCAGGCCAGCATCCCGCCCACAATGAGTCCGTTTGCGATGACCGGCGGCAGCGGGGCCAGCCACTTGTATTTCACCTTGGCGGTGCAGAGCGCGGCAATCAGGGTGGCGGCGGAGCCGCAGACCACGTCGATCGGGCCGTAGGGGCTGAGCAGATTGGCGATCAGACAGCCTACAAAAAGGCCCGGCGCGGTGCAGGGAAACAGGAAGGGCAGCACGCACAGGGCCTCGGAAAACCGGCATTGGACCGGTCCGTAGGCCACGCCGAAGATTCCGGCAAAGTAGCTGAGCAGGGCGTAAAGGGCGGCCACCACCGCAGCCAGGGTCAGTTGACGGGTGTTCATTTTCATGTTTGGGATACCTCCATTTTTTGTTTAGAGAACGGCTGGCGCCTTGTGCCGCCGAACGAACACGGCTTTGGCCGTGCTTGGACTGGGTGTGGAAACCAGTCGGTGGTATTCTATCACGACTTCCGCCGGTTGTAAATGAAAATTTGCTCTGCTTCCGCCGGTTGCATTTTCCGCCTGTTTGCGGTAAAATCTAGGGAACGGCCGAACATTACGGAAAACCAAAGGAGGCGCTTTTCCTTGAAGGATGGATGGATTAAAGTTGCCGCCGGCACGCCCAAAATCCGGGTGGCCGGCTGCCGTTACAACGCGGAACAGATTTTTACCCTGATGCGGGAGGCCGCCAAGCAGGAGGTCCGGGTGCTGGCCTTGCCGGAGCTTTGCCTAACCGGCTACACCTGCGGGGACCTCTTTTTGCAGGACACCCTGCTGGACGGGGCGGAGGAGGGGCTGAAAACCATTCTGGAGGCCACCAAAAACCTGGATATGCTGACCGCTGTGGGCCTGCCTGTGCGGAACCGGTGGGACAACAAGCTGTATAACTGCGCCGCAGTGATACACAAGGGAGAAATTCTGCGGCTGATTCCGAAAACCTACCTGCCCAACTACGGCGAATTTTACGAGGAGCGTTGGTTCGCCTCCGGAAAAAATGTTGACGTCCTGGTGGATCTGGCTGGAGAAACCAACGTCCACCTGACGGACAGCGTCATCCTGGCATGTGAGACCATGCCCAATCTGGTGGTGGGGGTGGAGATTTGCGAGGACCTGTGGGCCCCTGAGCCCCCCTCCACCGCCCTGGCCCGGGCGGGAGCCACCCTGATTTTGAACCTCTCCGCCTCCAACGAGGTGGTGGGCAAGGCGGATTACCGCCGCCAGCTGGTGTGCGGACAGTCCGCCGGGCAGATCTGCGGCTACGTCTACGCCGGCGCGGGCGAGGGAGAATCCTCCACGGACCTGGTCTTCGGCGGGCACAATCTCATTGCGGAAAACGGCGCCCTGCTAGCCGAGCGGCGGTTTGCCTCCGGCCTGACCATCAGCGAAATCGACGTGGACAAACTGGTCTATGAGCGCCGCCGGATGAACACCTTTACACCGCCTGCCAGCACGCCCATGGAGAACGCCCACGCCACTGGCATCGGCCGGAGCTTCTTCTCCCTGGAGCCCTGCACCACCAGTCTGACCCGGTATATTTCGCCCTCGCCCTTCATCCCGGAGGACGACCGGGCACGGGCGGAGCGGTGTGAGGAAATTCTCCGCATCGCGGCCCTGGGGCTGAAGAAGCGGCTGGAGCACACGGGAGCGAAAACCGCTGTTGTGGGCCTGTCCGGCGGGCTGGACTCCACGCTGGCGGTGCTCATCACGGTGGTGGCCATGGGGATGCTGGGCCGTCCGGCCACGGATATCATCGCGGTGACCATGCCCTGCTTCGGCACCACGGACCGGACCCGGGGCAACGCGGTGGAGCTGGCGGAGCGGCTGGGCTGCACCCTGCGGCGCATTGACATCGGCCGGGCGGTGAAGGTCCACTTTGACGACATCGGCCAGTCCATGGACCGGCATGACGTGACCTTTGAGAACGGGCAGGCCCGGGAGCGGACCCAGGTGCTGATGGACATTGCCAACCAGGAGAACGGTCTGGTGGTGGGCACCGGCGATTTGAGTGAGCTGGCTCTGGGCTGGTGTACCTACAACGGGGACCACATGAGCATGTACGCGGTGAATGCCTCCATTCCCAAGACGCTGGTGCGGCATCTGGTGTCCTTTGTGTGCGGAGACAAGCGGGAGGATGAGCCGGAGCTGTCGGCGGTGCTGGCGGACATTCTGGCCACGCCGGTGTCTCCAGAGCTGCTGCCCGCCATTGAGGGGAAGATCAGCCAGAAGACGGAGGAGCTGGTGGGTCCCTACGAGCTTCACGACTTCTATCTGTATTACGCCATTCGCTGGGGCTTCCCGCCCCGAAAGGTGCTGCGGCTGGCCGAGCAGGCGTTCGGACTCCGGTACGGGCGGGAAGAACTGGTCAAGTGGCTGCGGAACTTCTACCGGCGGTTCTTCGGACAGCAGTTCAAGCGGTCCTGTCTGCCGGATGGACCCAAGGTGGGGTCCGTGGCCCTGTCACCCAGGGGAGACTGGCGAATGCCCTCCGACGCGGTGGCCGCGCTGTGGTTGGAGGAGCTATCTTCTTTTTCTTGAACGATTGAACGACACTTGATTTTGCGGAGCAAAAGCTTAGAGCCTATCCCGGAATTCGGCGTGCACAGATTGCGCCGTCAGCTTTTTCGTCAAGGGAAGCCAAAACCGCAGGCAATCCTTTGTGGATGTTCCCGCTGACGCGTGGTATCGGAATGATGTGGCGGCAATCTATCAGACCGGGGGCTTCAACGGCACGACCAGCACCACCTTTGCCCCGGACAGCCTCCTGACCAACGGGCAGGCCATCGCCATCGCCGCCCGGCTCCATCAGTATGGCCACGAGGGCTGGATCACGCTGCAAAACGGTACCGGCCAATGGTACAGCACCTATGTGGACTACGCGATTCCGGATGTCAAGGGCGGGGATGTTTTCTCGGAAAAGATCTATTCCTTTTATCGGGCAGGCATCCTCACCGGAGACGCGAAGGGCTATTTCAAGCCGGGGTCCTATATCAAGCGCGGCGAAATGGCGGCCATCCTCGCCCGGATGCCCGACCCTTCCAAACAGAAAACGGTCACCATGGCCGAAGCCACAGAATTTGGCGTTGATCTGCCCGCCTTTGGCCAGGCACCCGCTATCGCGGTACCCGAGGATTGGTTCCGCTCCGAGGCCCTCTCCGGCATGAACAATTGTCTGCCGTACGCGGAGTCCTGCTTCTATATCCTGCGCTATATGCTGTACGCAAAGGAGCATCATCCCGACAGCTATCAGGGAATCCTGGAGAACGATGAGTTCCGTCTCGCGTTCTCCACCATCGACTCTCTCTACAGCAATCTCATCCAATCCTGCGGCTGTACTTATGACCAATATCTCACCGAAATGCAGAAGCCGGAGTATGTCCAGATGGCCGCGCTGCTCCAGTCATAGCCGCTTGAAGTTTTCTTTTGGTTCTTTTCTTTTTCAAAAGAAAAGAACAGAAAGGAGTCTGTATGCCCCTCTATCTTGACCTGTTTCTGACCTTTGCCCGGGTGGGCGTGTGTACCTTCGGCGGGGGCTACGCCATGCTTCCCATCCTCCAGCGGGAGGTGGTGGAGAAAAAGGGCTGGGCCACCGGCGAGGAGCTGACCGATTACTTCGCCATCGGCCAGTGCACCCCCGGCGTCATCGCGGTGAACACCGCCACCTTCGTGGGCTCCCAGCGGGCGGGGACCCTGGGCGGCGTCATCGCCACCCTGGGCCTGGTCTTCCCCTCGGTGGTCATTATCGGCCTCATCGCCGCCTTCCTTCGGGGCTTTGCCCATCTGGAGGTGGTGGGCCATGCCTTCGCCGGTGTCCGGACCTGCGTCTGCGTGCTTATTTTCAACAGCGTGCTCAAGCTGCGGAAAACCACGGTCATCGACACCCCAACCGCTGTCATTTTCATCAGCGTACTGCTTCTGACCATGCTCAGCGAATCCATCGCCGCCCTGGCGGGCCGCTTGGCCGGTCCGGCCCTGGCCCAGGCAGTGGGCTTCCTGCTCTCTCCGGCGGCCCTGGTGGTGCTGGCCGGCGTGTGCGGCGTGGGCATCAAACAGGCGGGAGGCGATCAAACATGACAGCAATTCAGCTTTTTTTGGAATTCTTCCGGGCGGGACTCTTTGCCGTGGGCGGCGGACTGGCCACCATTCCCTTCCTGATGGATATCGGCGCCCGGACCGGCTGGTTCACCTCCGCCGAGCTGGCGGACATGATCGCCGTCTCCGAGTCCACCCCCGGCCCTATGGGGGTGAACATGGCCTCCTATGTGGGCTTCACCATACTCAGCGTGGGGGGCTGTGTGATCGCCACTTTGGGCCTGATTACTCCGTCTATCATCATCATTCTCATCATCGCCCAGTTCCTTAAAAAGTTCCGGGAGAACCGGCTGGTCCAGGATGTGTTTTACGGCCTGCGGCCCGCCTCCACCGCCATGATTGCGGCGGCCGGGCTGGAGGTGATTCAGCTGGCCCTGCTGCGGACCGGGCTGTGGGGGCAGGGGGCGCCCATGGAGCTGTTCCGCTGGAAATGTATCCTGCTGGCCGCGGCTTTGCTGGTGTGCACCCGGGTCTGGACCAAGCTCCACCCCGTTGTCTGGATTGCCGCGGCGGCTGTGGCCGGGGTGGTGTTCCAGCTGTAACAGACGATCTGTAAAGAAGAGGCACGGCGAAGGCAAGCCCCCGCTGTGCCAAAACCGCCGCGTTTGAAAGGGGGATTCCCAATGAAGCGTTTTGCCCGAATGATCCTGCTGCTCTGTGTCGCGGCTGCTCTGTTGGCCGGAACGGCCCTTGCCGATTCCGGCCCTAAGCCTCAGCTCATTGTCAAGGTGGTCAACGGCCCGCCAGAGCCCTATTACCTGGATTTGCTGGAGGAGGGCGAAGGAGACAACGGCCTGCGCCAGGAGGAGCTGGACGCCCTGGACCAGGGGATGCTGTCCAGCCTTCTGGGGGCGGTGCCGGAGGGCTGGCGGGCCTGCGTGACCCAGGGAACAGGCGTGCCCATTTTCGGCAAGCTGACCGGTCAGAACGGCGTCCACACCTTCCGCTATTTCGGCGTTCCAAGCACTTACCGGGTGCTGATTGTCACCCAGTCGGGGGAGGTCTGGACCTCGGAGCTTCTTCAGCGGAAGGCGCTGCAATCCTCCGTAACCGTGGACTGGGCGGTGAAAACCGCTAAAACGCCGCCGGTCTGGGTGGGGTATGCGCTGCAATTTCTGTCCACGCTGCTGCCCACTTTGGTCCTTGAGGGGATGGTACTGCTCCTGTTCCGGTTTGGCTGGAAGGAGAACTGGAAGCCTTTTTTGGCGGTCAATCTGGTGACCCAGGGGGCGTTGTCCGTCTTTTTGACGGTAAACAGCATCCAAAACGGCGTGGGATGGTGGTACCTCATCCTGTTTATCCCGGCGGAGCTTGTGATCGCCCTTGCGGAAGCGGGTTTGTACACAAAAATGCTCAAGGGGCAGTCCAAGGGCCGGGCCTTTGCCTACGGACTGGCCGCGAACGCGGTCTCCGCAGCGGCGGGCTGGGTCTTGCTGGAACCTATCTGGAAGTGGATTGTGTCAATCTCCTGAAGAAACGGAACGCCCCGGTCTTACGACCGGGGCGTTCCGCTGTGTTGTGTGTTTGGTTTTAGAGAGGGATTGATAAAAGAGAGGGAGGTATTTGTATGTTGCTTTGGTTTCCTGACCTGAATATAAATTACACGATAAATGCGGCCAAATCATGACGGCGATATGAACATTCTGTAAACCCTTGTTTTTCTCCGCCTATGGGGAACGAATTGCCCCGAGGCAATCCGTCACTGCTCCCTCAGCAAGCTCCGGGACCAGCGGCCGGTACGGAAATAGACAAGCTGCATGATGACCTGAAGGGCAGAGGCGGCAGGGGCGGCCAGGCCAATCTGGAACAAGGTGATTCCCGGAATCCGGCTGAAGAAGAACACCAGGGGGACCCGGACCAGGAACGTGGCGGTCAGGCCGTTGGCCATGGTGAAGGTGGTCCGGCCGCAGCCGGAGTAAAATCCGTTGAGGCAGAAGATAAAGCAGACCAGCAGCACATCCAGGCTGTAGGTGTGCAGGTAAAGGGCTCCGTGGGCGATGACGGAGGCGTCGTCCGTAAACAGCCCCATGGCCAGCTTCGGAACCAGCTGGAGGGGCAGAAACAGCAGCAGCGACAGGGCCAGGGACGCGCCGGTGGCGATGAACGTGCCCTGTTTCGCCCGGTCCGGCAGGCCGGCCCCCATGTTCTGGGCGGTCAGCGCGGCCAGGGCGGAGGAAAAGGCGATGGGAATCAGCATGGCAAAGCCGATGATGCGCTCCACCACGCCCACCGCCGCCGACTCGTCCAGTCCGATGGCGTTGACGATGGCGGTGATGATGACGAAGGACAGGGTCACCAGCCCGTCCTGGAGGCAGATAGGCACCCCCAGCCTCAGCAGCTGCCTGACCCGTCCGGCCTGGATTCCGAAGGAGGAGGGCTGAAAGTCAAAGGGGAAATTGCCCTGCCGCAGCACCAGCAGGGAGAGCAGGAAGGAGACGGCCTGAGCGGCCACGGTGGCAATGGCCGCGCCTGCCGCGCCCAGTCCGAAGCCGCCCACCAGAATCAGGTCCCCGATGATGTTCAAAATGCAGGAAATGGCGATAAAGTACATGGGCCGCTTGGAATCCCCCAGCCCCCGGAGTATGCCGGACACGCTGTTGTAGCCGGTGATGAACACCGTGCCGCAGGCACAGATGAACAGATACTGCTGGGCGGGCTCCACCGCCTCTGCCGGAGTCTGCATCAGGGCTACCAGCCCGTTGGCGCTCAGGGCGATGACTGCGGTGAGGACCACCGCCACACCGCCAAACAGCGTGAACATATTGCCGATGGTGCGGCTGACCTCCCGCTCCTCCCCAGCGCCCTTGTACTGGCCGATGAGGATAGTGCCGCCGGTGGTCAGGCCGGTGATGACGCTTGTGACCATCTGCATCAGCTGGCTGGAGGTGTTCACCGCCGTGATGCCGGCGGGGCTGGAAAAACGGCCCACCACCATCATATCCACCGCGCCGTATAAAAACTGCAAAAAAGTCGCCGCCAAAAAGGGGACGGCAAAGCGAAACAGGGTCTTCGCCACGCTGCCCTGGGTCAAATCTGTCTGGTCCATATAAAACGCCTCCTCAGAAAAGAAAAACCGGATAAGGAAGCCGCACAAACGGCCATCTTATCCAGCAAACAAAAGTTGCCCTCCGATGATGGCTATTATTGTAACAAATTCGGCAAACGCTGTCAAGCTTGACATCTTCCCCGGATTTTGCTATGATGAAATAAATATTATAGTCCCCCAAGCTCACTGGGGCTTTGCCCCAGACCCCACCGCCCTTTGAAACGGGCGGCCCTAAACGTTAATTCTTTTGGAAAGGAGGGCGCGTCATGGCCTGGTGCAATGGCATTATTTACAAGCAAAAAGGCAATGTTTTGGCACTTGATGGGATTGGTGCGCCCTTTTTTGCCTCGTCAGAGACTTAAACGCGCACCAACCTTGTTTCACTCCGCCCAAATCTCATGGGGCGGAGTGTGTTCCCTGAATCGGACGGGGAACATTGGAAAGGTTCGGTGCTTTTTTCATGCCTAAATTTCATATCAAAGGCCAGATTGCACGCCTGCTGGGGCTGGAATGGTTCAACGCCTTCCAGCTGGGCGGCAGTCTCTGGGTCCTTCTCTTGGCCGCCCGGGGCTTCTCCCTGGCGGAAATCGGCCTGGCGGAGGGCTTTTTCCACCTGGTCAGCCTGTGCTGCGAGGTGCCAAGCGGACTGCTGGCCGATGTGCTGGGCCGTCGGAAAACCCTGCTGGCCAGCCAAACCGCCTTCGGGCTTTCCGCCCTGATGATGCTGGCCTCCCAATCCCTGCTGGGGGTCTGTCTTGCCTTGGGGCTGGACGCCCTGGGCTTCAACCTCTCCTCCGGCACACGGGAGGCCCTGACCTACGACTCCCTGGTCCAGCACGGGCTGGAGGAGCGCTATCTCCGGCTGTCTTCCGTTCAGACAATTTGCTACCGGCTGGGCGCGGCGGCGGCCATGCTGTGCGCCGGCTGGGCGCTGTCCGCCGGACACCGGATTTGCTACTCGGTGGACGTGGCGGGCGCTGTGGTCTGCTTTTTGCTGGCCTGGGGCTTGGCAGAGCCGGAGGTGACGGAAAACCAGCAAAACCGGGCTTCCCTCACCCTGGGACAGCTGCCGGGCCTGCTGCTGGACTACATCCGGACCGCGGTCCGCTTCCTCAAGGAGCACCCGCCGCTGTGCGTGCGGATGCTGGGGTCGTCGCTGGCGGGGAGCGTGGCCACCCTGATGACCTTCTTTCTTCAGGAGGGACTGCCCGCCGCGGGCGCTCCGGCGGCCATTCTGGGCTTGCTGCTGGTGGCGATGCAGCTGGGCCGGGTGGCCGGGGCCTGGCTGGGGGCGCGGCTGGGGAAGCTGCCCTACCGCCTCACCTTCTGGATTTGCACTGTTGGAACGGTGGTGAGCGCCCTGATTTGCGCTCTGCCCTCGACCGCGGCGCGGACCATGGGCGGGGTGTTGATTGGACTATTTGACGAATCCCTGTTCCTGGTCACAGACGCCCGGCTGAATGAGGAATTTCCCTCAGACCAGCGCGCGACGCTGGTTTCCATTGAATCCCTGCTGTTCAGCGTGGTGATGATTGGAATGTCGCCGCTGCTGGGGCGGCTGACGCAGCTTGTGTTTTGAAATACAGCTTAAAGTTCTTTTTGCTTCTTTTTCTTTCAAGAAAAAGAAGAGAAAATCCGCCGCCTACAGCAGGCAAGCTGAAAATGGAAAGGACCGCCCATCTGGGCGGTCCTTTTCACTTGGATTTATTTCAGATTGGAGAAATCATAGGGCTTGGGCCGCGCTTTGTAATGGGTGTGGAGCAGCTCATGGGACTTGTGGGACAGCGGCGCGCCGAAGAACTCCTCGTAAACCGTCTTGATCTCCGGATTCTCATGGGACTTCCGGAGAGGCAGGCTCTGGTCCAGCTTGTACAGGGATTCAATACGCTTGCGGCGCACCTCATGGCTGGTGCCGATGGGCTGCCCGCCGCCGCCGATGCAGCCGCCGGGACAGGCCATGATCTCAATGAAGGTGTAGGGAGAGGTTCCCTCCTCCACCTGCTTCATGAGAATATCCGCGTTCTTCAGGCCGTTGGACACCGCGACCTTGATTTCCGTGCCGTCCAGGTCGATGGTGGCCTCACGGATGTCGCAGATCTCACCCCGGACCGGCTCGAATTCCAGACGGGGCAGGGTCTTGCCCGTATACACCTCGTAAGCGGTGCGGAGGGCCGCCTCCATCACGCCGCCGGTAGCGCCGAAAATCGCGCCCGCGCCGGAGCCAATCCCCAGCGGGGAATCAAATTCCGCATCCGGCAGCTCGTCAAAGTGTATGCCCACGTAGCGAATCAACTTGGCAAACTCGCGGGTGGTCAGCACAATGTCCACATCCTGATAGCCGTCCCGGCCCATCTCCGGCCGCTGGGCCTCATATTTCTTTGCCACGCAGGGCATGATGGAAACGGACACAATATCCTTCGGGTCCCAGCCCATCTTCTCGGCGTAATAGGTCTTGACCACCGCACCGAACATGGCCTGCGGAGACTTGGCGGAGGACAGGTGCTCCAGCACAGCGGGATGATGCTTCTCCGCGAAGTTCACCCAGCCGGGCGAACAGGAGGTAATCATCGGCAGCTTGCCGCCGTTTTTGATGCGGTCCAGCAGCTCGCTGCCCTCCTCCATGATGGTCAGGTCGGCGGAGAAGTTGGTGTCAAACACCTTGTCAAAGCCCATCATCTTCAGGGCGGAAACCATCTTGCCCGTGACAATGGCGCCTTCCGGCAGGCCGAATTCGTCGCCCAGGGCCACCCGGACCGAGGGAGCCACCTGAACAATGGTGTGCTTGTTGGGATTGTGGAGGGCCTTCCAGATCTCGCCGGTGTGGTCCCGCTCCACAATGGCGCCCACCGGGCAGATGAGGGAGCACTGACCGCACAGCACGCAGTCCGTGGTCTCCAGGGGGTCGTCAAAGGCGGAGGACACCTTGAAGTCCCCGGACCGGCGGGAGTAAGTCAGGGCGGAAACGCCCTGATACTCGGCGCAGGCCTTCACGCACCGGCCGCACTTGACACATTTGGCCGGGTCGTGGACAATGGCAGCGCTGGTCACGGTGACGGGCTCCTTGCTGGACAGGTCCTCCAGCTCCGGCTTGAGCAGGTTAAACCGGCGGCAGAGATTCTGAAGGTCACAGCAGCCGTTTCGGGCGCAGACCAGGCACTCGGTCTTATGATCGGCCAGAATCAGCTCCAGAATACCAATCTGAGCGTCGTAGACCTTCTTGGTCTCCGTCCAAACCTCCATGCCCTCCCATACCTGGGTGGAGCAGGCGGCCAGCAGCTTGGAGTTGCCGGACACCTCCACCGAGCACATACGGCAGTGGGCCTTGATGGTCTGGTCGGGGTGGTAGCACAGATGGGGGATGTCGATGTGCAGCATGCGGGCGGCCTCGATGATATGGGTGCCCTTGGGCACGGCAATGGGAAGGCCGTTGATTTTCACGTTTACCAATTCACTCATCTTCGGTCACCTCCTGTTAGGACTTGATGGCAAAGGCTTCGGGGAACTTCTTCAGCGCGGTGAGCAGGGCGGACTGGGCCGAGGTGCCCAGGCCGCACAGGGACGCCTGAGTCATGATGTCGGCGTACTTCTTCAGCTTCTCCATATCCGTTTCCGTGTGGGTGCCCTCGGCCACCCGGTCCAGAATCAGCTTGATATGGCGGTTGCCCTCCCGGCAGGGGGTGCACTGGCCGCAGGACTCGTGGCAGAAGAACTCCTGAGTCATCCGCAGGAAGTCGATCACAGAGGTGCGGTCGTCGATGACCAGCACCGCGCCGGAGCCGATGGGGGTGAGATCCGCTTTCCGCATGTCGCCGTAAGTATACAGGGTGTCCAGCTGGTCAGGGGTGGCAATCTTGCCGGAGGCGCCGCCCAGCTGCACCAGACGGATCTCATGGCCGTCCAGCACGCCGCCGGCCAGGTCAATCAGATCCCGGATGGTGACGCCGAAAGGCACCTCAAACACGCCGGGGTGCTTCACGTTGCCGCCCACGGAAACCATCTTGGTGCCCGGACATTCAGGGGTGCCCTGGGACTTGTAGAAGCCCTCGCCGTCCATCACCAGGCCCGGCACGATGGAGTAGGACTCCACGTTGTTGACGCAGGTGGGCAGATAAAAGAGGCCGTTCTGCTTCATGAAGGGGGGCTTCATTCTGGGCCGGCCGGACTTGCCTTCGATGGACTCCACCAGAGCCGTGCCCTCGCCGCAGACGTAGGCTCCCGCACCGGAGTAGAGATGAATCCGGTAGTTGAAGCCTTCCTTCCCCTGAATATTGTCTCCCAGGTAGCCCGCCTTCTCACACTGGTCAATGGCGGAGAGGAGCAGGGGACGCAGGTGCTTGTACTCCTCCCGGAGGTAGATGTACCCGTCCTGAGCGCCCACGGTGTAGCCGCAGATAATCATGCCCTCCAGCATCTGGAAAGGGTCGTGAGAGATGATGTTCCGGTCCTTAAAGGTGCAGGGCTCGCCCTCGTCGGCGTTGCAGACGTTGACCTTATGCTCACCCTTGACGGCCCGGGCCTGGTCCCACTTTTTGCCCATGGGGTAAGCCGCGCCGCCCCGGCCCTGAACGTCGGCCTCGGTGAGCCGGGCCACGATGTCAAAGCCGTCCAGCACCCGCTTCAGCGCGGAGAAGCCGCCGATGGATTCATAAGAGGCCAGGGAGGTGGGGTCGTATTTGTCCCAGTTCCGGGAGATGAAAGAAACTGTTTTCGCCATTTTCCGTTCCCTCCTTAGTCCAAGCTGTTGAGCATGTCGATGACGCGCTCACGGGTGGTGAGATGGCCGAACACCCTGCCGTTGACCCGCGCGGCGGGAGCCATATCGCAGGCGCCGAAGCAGGGCACCTTCTCCAGGGTGAACTTATGGTCGTAAGTGACCTCGTTCAGGTCGATGTTGAGGATATCCCGCAGCATGGCGTACAGGTTGCCGCTGTCGTTGACCCGGCAGACGACGCTGTCGCAGATCTGAATGGGATACTTGGCTCTGGGAGCGGTGTACAGGCTGGAGTAGAAGGACAGCACATCCCAAATCTGGGTGAGCTTGAGGTCCAGCTGTTCGGCCAGATAGAACGCCACCGGTTTGGGGATGTAGTGGAGCTCGATTTCATCCTGAATATCCAGCAGGATGCCCACCAGCTGGGTGGAGTCGTGGTCGTGCTTGGCGATAACCCGGTCAGCCAGCTGAGCCAGCTCCAGAGTCATGGCCTCGTCTACTTCGACAAAGGGCTTCATGAAGTGACCTCCTTAGATGTTAGAAGCTGTATTCACAATCGGGGGATGGCGGCTGAGCACAGGATTTTGCTGCCAGACAAGACAATTTTTCGCCGGAATCCTTGGTGGATTCCAAGGAAAATTGGCGCCGTATGGTGGCGAAAGACAAGCTCAGACGCCCTTCAACGGTTGTGAATATAGCTTCTTAGTGTCCGGGGACCGGAGAACCAATCCATGCACGAAATTGCTTCCCAGATGCTCCCGCGCGTTTTCCGCCGCCGGAGAGAGGTTATCCCCTTCTGCAGGGGCCGCCAAAATGTGCCGAAACCAGGGCGGCGAACAAACGATTACTTTTATGATATCATTTTACAGAAGAATGTCCAGTATTTTTTTGAATAAAAGTATTCCTTTTTCGGAATACTTTTGATGAAAACGTTATCATATGGTTAAATTTCTGACAAACGGCCCTGAAAAGGCGCCGGGGACGGACGGGAGGCGGTGTCGCTGCAATTCCCAGAGGAAAAAAATGTATGGGACGGTCCTCACCCAAGGCCGAAAAACCGGGTGGACCTGAGCCTGAGCCTGGAGCATGTGGAGGAAGTTTTTTCCGGATGCGCTGATTTTGAGACCCGGCCCCTTCACGTCAAGGGGGCCCAGGAGCTGGGAACGCTCTGCTGGGTGAACGGCATGGTGAAGACCGAGCGGGTCAACGACTATATACTCCGGCCGCTGGCCCAGTGGGAGGGACCGGAGGAGGGAACCATCTTCCAGCGGATTCTGGAGGGCGGGGCCTGGACCATGACGGTCCAGGAGCGGACGGACATGGACGAGGTGACCGGGGATCTGGTGAACGGATGCTGTATTCTGTTCTTACCGGGGGAAGAACATGCCCTCTCCTTCCAGGTGCCGACCGAGGAAAAGCGGGCGGTGAGCGCGCCGGAAATTGAGAACGTGATGAAGGGGCCCAAGGACTCCTTTACCGAAAGCGTGCGGACCAATACCTCACTGGTGCGGCGGCGCGTCCGGACGCCCTGGCTCCGGGTAGAGGAACAGATTGTAGGCCGGCAGTCCTTGACACCGGTGGATGTGATTTTCATCCAGGGGCTGACGGACCCGGAGCTGGTGGCCCAGATTCAGCAGCGTATCACGGACATTGACATTGATGCGCTGATTTCCACGGGAAACCTGGAAGAGTATATCATTGACAACAAGGCCACATCCTTTCCACAGGTGCTGTTCACCGAACGGCCGGACCGGTTCTGCAACGGGCTGATGGACGGCCGGGTGGGGGTGCTTATTGACGGGCTGCCCATGGGCTGCCTTCTGCCCGGGGATATCGCTCTGTTTCTCAAGGCGCCTCAGGACCGGTCCAACAATTACGCCATCAGCACGGTGCTCACCATAATCCGCTATCTCTGCATGGCCATCACACTGCTGGCCCCGGGCTTTTATGTGGCGGTGGCCACCTTTCACCCGGAGATGATTCCCACCAAGCTGGCCCTGTCCATCATTTCCAGCAAGCAGGACGTGCCCTTTTCCACGATTTTCGAGGTGCTGACCATGCTTGTGGCCTTTGAGATTTTGCAGGAGGCGGGACTCCGCCTGCCCAAGACCATCGGGCAGACGGTGTCCATCATCGGCGGCCTTGTGGTGGGTCAGAGCGCGGTAGAGGCCAAAATTGTCTCGCCGGTGGTGGTCATTGTAGTGGCGGTCGCGGGCATTGCGGGATACACCATGCCAAACCAGGACTTTGCCAGCGCCCTGCGTATCTGGCGGTTTTTCATCACCGCGGCGGCGGGGGTGGCGGGGCTGTTCGGGCTGATGGTCTGCGCGGTGGCACTGGTCTACCGGCTGGCGGAGATTGAGAGCTTCGGGGTGGCCTACCTCAGCCCCTTCGCGCCGGCCACCGGAAACCACCCGCGGGGACACACCATCCTCCGGCCGCCTCTGCCCCTGGAGAAGTTCCGGGACATGACCATCCACCCCAGAAACAGCCGAAAGCAGAAGTGAGGTTCTTTTTCTTGAACGAAAAAGAACCAAAAGGAACGTTAAACTGCGCCCACTTGCCAGGCGTTCGATAGAACCAGTTTAAAGTTCTTTTGCTTCTTTTCTTTCAAGAAAAGAAGAGAAAAGGGAAAGAAGGTGGAGCCGGTGAAACGGGGCGCGATTGTGCTGGTGGGGATTATTCTGGCGGTCATGGCGGTGAAGCAGGATACCATGACCTTTGCCCGTGATATTGACGACCTGGAGCTGATGCGGGTGATGGGAATTGACTGGGACCCGCGAAAGCCGGAAAGCCTGACCATGACGGCGGCCGGCGGCGACCAGTCCAACGGCAAGGAGGGCGAAAACAAGGAGCCGGTCATCCTCTCCCAGGAGGCGGCCACTCTGGCCAAGGCATGCACCTCCATCCAGAGCCAGGGGCAGAACTTCATTTTTTTCGGACACGTCACCCAATGTTTGGTGGGAGAAGCAGCGGCACAGCGGGACCTGGTGGAGCTGCTGGACTACTATGAGCGGAATTTGGAGCTGCGGCTGAACGCCCCGCTTTATATTGTAAAAGGCGGCCGGGCCAGGGAGATGCTGGAGGAGGGCAGCGGTCCGGAGGGCGGCACGGTAGTCAAGCGGCTGGAGGCCATTGAAATGGACGCCCAATTCGAGTCCGCCTCCCTCAAGCGCTCGGTCAAGGACACCTTGGCTCAGCTGACGGAAAACGGCTGCACGCTGGTGCCGGCGCTGACCCTGAGCGACAGCTCAGAAGGGGGCGGCACGTCGGACGGGGACAGCGCCAACGAGAACACCGGCGGCCAGGGCGGCTTACAGAGCGGTGCTGGCGGCGGCCAGAGCGGCGGGCAGGCAGAGGCCCAGGACGGAGGACAGGAAGGCGGTCAGAGGGACAGCCAGGAGGACAGTCAGGAAGAGGGCGGCGGAGAAACCGGCGCGAAGGCGATTCAGACTGCGGGCTATGCGGTCTTCAGGGACCGGCGGCTCACCGGCTTTCTGACGCCGGAGGAGACCCGAGGCGCAAATTTTCTGCTCGACGAAATTTACGACGGCATTCTGGAATTGGATCTGCCGGACGGAAGCCGGGTGGCGGTACAGCTGCTGGACAGCCAGTGCAGCTGGAAGCCCCGGTTTGAAGGAAAGCACCTGACCGGCCTGAGCGTGAACCTTGTGGCGGAAGGCGCGATTGGGGAAATCATGGGCAGCGCCGACCCCATGGATCGAGAGGCGCTGGGGGAGATGGAGGAGCTGGCGGCGGAGCAGATCTGGCGGATGGTAGCCAGCGTGCTGAAGCGATCCCAGGAGGAGGAGACGGACTTTCTGCATTTGGAGCGAAAGATTGGCCTGCGGCGGCCGGACTGCTGGCATAATCTTCAGCGGGAGTGGGATCAGGTGTTCCCAGAACTGGACTGGGAGGTGCAGGTCATTATGCGCCTGCGGTGGACCTATGATGTGAACCAGTCACTGGGAGGGGTGGAGCCATGAGCGCGGCGCTGTATTTTGGCGTGCTTTTGCTGGCGGCAATGGAGCAGCTGCCCGCACTGCTCCGAAGTGGCCTGCGGCGGGAAGCGGTGGTATGGTGCGGACTGGCGGTTCTGGCGGCAGTTCTGGGCGTGGTCTGGCTGGTAATCGCGCCGGAAACCGGCCTTGCAGAGCTTCTGAGCCTGCGGTAAAGCTCCGCTTCTTTTTCTTGAAAGAAAAAGAAGCAAAAAGAACTTTAAACTGTCTCGACAAGAAAACCAACGAAAGAAATAAAGTTCTTTGGGGTCTTTTCGTTCAAGAAAAGAACAGGGATAACACGGAGATGGGAGGGATGTCTCAGCATGGAAAAGCATCAAATCAGTACCCGGCAGATGCTGGTTCTGCTGTTCGCGGGCATGCTGTCGCCCACCATCCGGGCGCTGCCCCGGCGAAGCATGTGGTACGGCGGTACGGGCGGCTGGCTGTCCGCCCTGCTGGCTATGGTTCCGGTGCTTCTTGTGACAGGGGCCATTCTGGCCTGCCTGCGCCGGATGCCCAAGGGCAGCGGCCTGGGCGAGCTGCTGGAGCTGAGCTTCGGCCAGGTGGGCGGCCGGGTCCTGGCCGGATGTTATGCGGCCTGGACCATGCTGGCTACGGCGGTTTTTCTTCGGGTGTATAGCGAGCGGTTTTTGAGCACAACCTATGCCAACAGCTCTATTTATCTGTTCCTGACCGCCATGCTGCTGATGACCCTCTGGACCAGCCGGGGCAGTCTGGGCGCCTTCGCCCGGATGGGAGAAATCTTTTTCCTGATTCTGATTGCCACCTTGTTCTTGGTCATCGGTATGACAGTGGGACAGGTCAAGCTGGAACACGTCTTCCCTCTCTGGCTGGAGGATGTGCCGGATATCCTGTATTCAACCCTGCCCGCCATGTCGGTGCTGAGCTACGGTGTGCTGATTTTCTTCCTGGGCGGCCAGACGAAGGACCTGCCGGAGCATCGGGGCATGGTGCTTCGGTGGACTATGGGCTTCGGCCTGCTGCTGACTGTAATGCAGTTTGTCACTGTGGGACTGTTTGGCGCGCCCATGGTGGCCAGGATGCAGGTTCCCTTCTTTATGCTGACCAAGGAAATTGATGTTTTCGGCGCAACTGAGCGGTTGGAGTCCATCATTATCGCCTTGTGGGTCATCACGGACGTGATTCTGGTAGGACTTATGGTGCGGACTGCATGCACAGCCCTTCAGTCGGCGTTCCGGCTGGCCAGCGGTCAAAAGGTGGCCGCGCCGCTGGTCATCGCCATGCTCCCCGCTTCCATTCTGATTTCATCCAGCCAGTTCACCCTAGAACGGTTTTGCGTGACTGTTCTGGCTTGGGGGAACATGATTCTTTGCTACCTTCTGCCGCTGCTTGCCTGTGCTTTGGCAAAGATAAGAAAGAGGCTGTAAAAAATATTGATTGGATACAGCAAAAAGGTATTGACAAAGCAAACCTGGAGTGGTAATATAATCGAGCTGTCTGGGGGACGGCTGCCAACGAGGAATAGCGAAGCGAGCAAAGCGGCGGAAAGAGAAGAAAGAAAACTCAAAAAAGTCGAAAAAAGGGCTTGACAAAGCGAA